>DLYT01000156.1:2921-3829 GCA_003447595.1 Porphyromonadaceae bacterium | reverse complement strand
AGCCAAAAGCATCAACTTAGGCATAGAATTACTTTTCATTCAATATTAGCATTAGGTAATTAATTGTCAATCTACATTTAAATACATTAGATCAATTTTAACCATTGTTATAGCTGCAAAAATAGTTTTTTTAGATTAATGAACAATAGAAACATCATTTTATTTCAAAAACATTTCATTATAGTTTATATATTAAACAAATTGCAGCTTTAAACTTTAATAATGAAACGGTATTCTTGTTTTTAGTTTGATCTTATTAAATCATGTGTATGTAAATATTAATATATTACATGTATAAATAAATATAAGATAACATGATTAGTGTATCGATGTGAGTAAATGAAATATCAAATCCATGCAACCTTAACAAGATGCTGTCGTATTTAAACCTCATTAGGCTTAATTATAATAAAGTGTGCAGAGCTGAGTAAAACAATCATGGATATTACCTGTTTTTAGATAAATGCAGATTGCATGGAGAAATAAAGTTTGTTGTAAATAAATAATACGACGATGGAAAAGCTTAAAGAAATATTCAAAGTAATTCGTGAAGACTTTCACGCAGTAGTGCCACCTCTAGTTGCAAAAATTGATCAGGAACACCATTATGAAGTGTGGGCTGTTGCAAAAGGAAAAGAAACCTTCTTTGGAAAAGTGGTAATGCACAAAGACTATATAGAGTTGGCTTTCTATCCAGACTTGTCTCGTGAAACAAAATGGGAGTTATATCCAGGTTTTATGTTTGACTTGCTAGAAGAAACTTCAGATTGTGTGTTCAAAGATCTTTCACCGGAAATGAGAAAAGGTATAGCAGAGTCTATCGGTAATTTGATTAATGAATTCAAATTAAGAGGACTCTTGTAAATAGGTTAGATTAAAACAGTTGAGAGAAAGAGACGTGGTATTCT
>DLYT01000156.1:2533-2721 GCA_003447595.1 Porphyromonadaceae bacterium | reverse complement strand
TTACTGACGTCTCTTTTTATATTAAAATAATACATGTTTGATTCAAACCAAAGAAGCTCGTTGAGACTAATCAACGAGCTTCTTTGGTTTATTATGAATGTGCGGAATCCTTTTTATTTAATTCTGAAGTCTTGCTTCCAAGTTGCGCCACTCACATCAATGAGCTTAAGACTATAAGCTCCTTCGGG
>DLYT01000156.1:0-2254 GCA_003447595.1 Porphyromonadaceae bacterium | reverse complement strand
AGTTTTACTTTCGAAATATAGATGTTCTCAATATCAAATCCGGTAGATGGAGTATGGTCGAGTCCGTTTGCAGCGAATTCATACTTCCAGATTGGTTTGTCGTCAATATCGACAATCATCATTTCTACCACAAAAGCACCATATACATCCGATCCGTCAGTTCTATATACTTGAAAGTCCAATTGATTGTTTACAATCCGTGTGTCAGTAACTTCAATCAAAGGCTTCTTTGATTTGTTAAACAACTTACCCCATACGCCTCCGTGCAACACTTGATTAGACCACAAGGTAATGAAGATGGCAAGTATACCAAACCAAAAGCCCATTCCTTTGAGCGTGCGATCTTCGACAGGTAGTTTGCCCGAGCTAAACCAAATAAGAGCATTGTGTTTGCCTTCTGCAACCTTTTTGCTGAAAAGCAGATTGTCTAAAGAGAAATAACCACTTCCTGTAAGAATCAGAGTGAGTCCCGAAGCAACACCGGTAACACCGATTTGCCATTCGTCGAGACAAGTGGAGCCGAGCCATCCCGCACCTAAAAGGATACCAAAAGATAGGCAAGTAGTTCCGAGAGCCATGAGTCGGGTAAAGAATCCAAGCATTAACCCCAAGCCACAGACCCCTTCAATGATCGTAAAGAGAATTAAGAACCCATACAGTAATTCGGGTCTTGTAAGTAAGAATTCGAGCATCGACTGAATTCCCACAGCATGCGGCAAGAATGTATTGAACTTAATGCCGACGTACTCCATCGACGCAGGGTCTAGTTTCTCGGGAAGTAAAATCACTCTTCGCAAGAAGGCCGATAAAAATAACCAACCCGATACCATTCTAAGACCAAATGATAAGGCAGAAATCAATTTCTGATTCCAAGATGACGAAACTGTTGTCGAATCCATGTTTATTTAGATTAAATATTACAATATCATATGAGTTCTTTTATTTGAAAAAACATAGAGTAGTGGAGAATAGTTGCTGTTATAGTCAGGTTTTGTAACAATGTAAGGATACAAAGCTTTTTACTTTGATAAAGTTTGCTGATAAGAATGTAGAGTGTGCCGGTGATGATTGAGTTGTAAATAAGTTATAAGATCTCAATAATAATAGGAAGTATTAGCGAAACCAGCTCTTTCTTTTTGTTTAATAGAAAAAAGGTTTAATATATGAGATCGATCTATTGGTTTAGAACAGACTTGAGACTTACAGATAATAATGTATTCAAAACGGCGGCAGAGAGCAATCGTTTACTTCCGGTATTTATTTTAAATCCTGCGGAGTGGGAGCGTATTGGTACGAGGCGACGCCGATTTATTCGCGAAACCATAAAAGACCTCAGCAACGATATCAAGGCCAAAGGAGGAGTCTTGTACTTGTTTAAAGGCGATCCGGCAGCGTTGCTTCCTCAGATTGCACGGCTATATGTGTGTGATAGCCTGTGGGCAGAGCGATTGTTTTGCATAGAGGAAGTTACACAAGAAAAGAAACTGAGCGAATCTGATGCGTTTGAAGTTACACATTTTATATGGGACCGACTTTTGTATTCGGCATACGAAATGCCATTTGAGCTTACGGCTATTTACAAACAGTTTACACCCTATCGCAAAACAGTAGAGAAGCGTTGCAAGGTTGCCCCATGTACCGAAGCTCCTAAGCAAGTAGACTGGATCAATGACGAGAACTTCGATTTACTTCATTATGGTATTGAGCCGCTCGATATTGATGATGACAATGCCTGGATGATAAGCAGTGAAGACAACGATGAGCGCAGCGATTTCATGTACGAAGGCGGAACCGATGCAGCATTGCAGCGTTTGCGATATTATTTGTGGGAGGTTCATGCCGCAAGTACATACAAAGAAACTCGTAATGCAATGGAAGGGGCCGATTATTCTACCCGCATGTCGGCTTGGCTTTCGGTAGGAGCGCTCTCTCCGCGTACGATTTACCACGAATTGAAGGCTTACGAAGATCAGTTCGGAGCCAATGAATCTACCTATTGGATTGTTTTCGAGATGATGTGGAGAGACTATTTCAGTTTGGTCGCTTTGCAGCAAGGCAATCGCTTTTTCGCAAAGAATGGCTATCGCACTACAACGCCTATCTGGCTCGATGATCCGGATAAAATCAATGCTTGGCGACATGGGAAAACAGAAGACGAACTGATCAACGCGCTCATGCATCAGCTCAATGCCACAGGATATATGGGCAATCGCGGTCGACAGATTGTGGCGAGTTATCTCACCAAGAATATGAA
>DLYT01000123.1:1243-12761 GCA_003447595.1 Porphyromonadaceae bacterium | reverse complement strand
TCGAGCGAATAGTTTTTCAAATTATATGACCAACTTTGCACTGTAATTTTGCAGAAAAGATTGCCCAATGAATTACCACTAATCAAACTTTCATGGATATTATTATTTGCACGACCCTAAAAGACTGCTTGATCTCAAAGAAAACCATTCGATACATTCGAAAGAATATCGATGTGGATGCGATTTACATTCTTACCGACAAAAACAATTTTAAGTTTTACAGCGACCGTTTCAAGGCTAAGTACGGGGTGATTCCATTGGATGAAACGTTGATTGTTCCCAACCGCCAACGCTTGAAGGAGGTTGCCGATAGCCATTTCACCTGTGATTTTAGATTTGGCTGGTACTATCAGCAGTTTTTGAAGATGAACTTTGCGCGAAGCGAATACGCTAAGGAGCATTACTTGATATGGGATAGTGATACGATTCCGCTTCACAAGCTGAGTTTTCTCGAAGGCGATCAGATGGTTTTTACACCAAAAACAGAACATCATAAAAGTTATTTTGAAGCCATCGAACGCATGTTTGGCTATGGGAAAATGGTTCCTTATTCCTTTATTGCGGAACATATGATTGTAGATACTGCCATCATGAAAGAGATCGTTGCCCAAATAGAAAGTCTGGATATCGCAGGTGATTCATGGACCGAAAAAGCCATTCGTGCCACAACTCCCGACAATCCGAATGCATTCTCGGAGTTTGAGACCTATGGTACGTACTGCCATGTAAACTATCCCGATCGATATAAAACAAGAGAACTGTGTACTTACAGAGGTGCCGGTGAAAAGTATAGCCGCCTTATTAGCGACTGGCGCCTTGCTCGATTGGCAAAGAAATACGACACCATTTCGCTCGAAGACTGGAGTGAAACAAGACGCATGATTCCAAGAATGAAGAATCGCATTGCAGAAAAATACACTACTTTTTTAGACTGGTTATTATAATACTAGCTATCAAAATTGATCAATAATCTATATCTTTATCACGAATTGAGGTGACATTAAATCCACAGATTTATACTTAATAAATACATTATGTACACAGTCATCAAAAGAATGGAAATCTCGGCTTCTCACAGCCTTCATCTTTCCTATCCAAGCAAATGTGAGCAATTGCATGGTCATAATTGGATCATCACAGTTCATTGTCGTTCACTCGAATTAAATTCGGATGGAATGGTAATCGACTTTAGCCACATCAAGCAAGTTGTCATGAACCAACTTGATCACAAAAACCTCAACGAAGTATTACCCATGAATCCAACTGCCGAAAATATCGCCAGATGGATCTGCGATCAAATCCCCACATGCTTTAAGGTTGAAGTTCAAGAATCAGAAGGAAATACGGCTATCTATGAAAAAGATTAACGAAATCTTCTATAGCTTGCAAGGAGAAGGTTACTATACCGGTGTACCTTCTGTTTTTATTCGCTTCTCGGGCTGCAACTTGAAATGTTCATTTTGTGATACGCAACACGATACCGGATCGGTTATGTCTGATGAACAGATCATCGAGCAAATAAACGCTTATCCCGCAAATCAAGTTGTACTCACCGGAGGAGAACCTTCACTCTGGATAGATCAAGACTTTATCGACAAACTACATAAAGCCGGTAAATACATTTGCATCGAAACAAACGGAACTACAAAGTTGCCTGAGAAGATTGATTGGATCACCTGCTCTCCTAAAGAAGGCGGAAAAGTCTGCTTAACTCGTATTGATGAGTTGAAGTTGGTATTTACAGGTACTGATCCGAGTGTATGGCTTCAGACTCCGGCAACACACTACTTCCTACAACCGTGTTCGGGACAAAACACAGAGGAGGTTATTACGTACATTCTAGAGCATCCACAATGGCGACTTAGCTTGCAAACACACAAACTGATTCATATTCAATAGTGCCGACAAGCAATGTCTAACATTACATAAAACAAAAACAGCGATTATAAGAGCTCCAAATCCGAGCTATAATAATCGCTGTTTTTATGCATTATTTTTCTGTGTAAAAAGAAGGAGTTTAGAAGATTACCTGAAAACGGGTCTGAATAGCGTTCAGTGTAACATTATCAAAACCGGATCTGTCATCAACACGGGTATATGAGTAATGAAGTCTCCAGATCATATATTTATTGATATAATAATTCAATGTGAGAGAAGCATCATTCTGACGTCCGCCCCAAATACCGGCATGACTATCGGATAAGTTTGCATAGTTATATCCGAGTACACATTCTAAAGTTCCGGGTTGGGGTGTAGCAATTCCGCTATCCCATGTAGAGTAGGTATATTTACCCCCTAATAGGACTCCGCGCAATAGAACGTATGCACCATTGGCTATGAAATTAGGGTTATTCTTACGTTGTACATTTACATAGTAATACTGACTCTCAAGGCCAATCTTATTATAAGCCATACAAATTTCGGGAGTGAATTTATACAGGCGTTTAGCATCTACAATCGTTGCTTCCTGAGCTACTACCTTAGATATACGTGACGGGAAATTCGATTTCAGAACAAATGTCTTGTGATTATACTCCGGATTGCTATTGTAGCGTGGCGTTTCAAATGCTCCGGAAATCCCCACATGCAAGATTTTACCATCCTCGATAAATGGTCTGTAAACCAAGCGTGACATCATGCCATAACCTTGTTTTCCTGTTTCTGCCGTGTTTTTCTTGATAGCCTCGTTTTCGACATGAAAACTCAGTGTACCAAAGAACTTACCTTTATTATGCATATACATCGCACCAATCAAACGGGAGTTGAAAAAAGCCTCGTTACTTTCAGGTTCTTCCATCGATATTTTCATCGAAGAACTGGTGCAGCTTTGCAATCCAAACTGGTGAACGAAGTATCCGAGTCTGACAAGATTATGCTGTCCGAATGAACGTTCTACAAACACATCTTTCAGCGAAAGTTTACAATAAGCAAAACCTACGTCTACTTTAGCTTTGTATGCTCCGTAAGACGCCTTCACTCCTGCGCGTATATCGGGAATGGCCAATCCTCCTGTCAGATCTTTGTTGTTTGAATCAAGCCATCCGCCATCTACTAAAATACGTCCTGTCGGTCTGACTTCCAATTTCTTCTCCTGTGCCTGTGCGTTACCACATAATAGGGCAGCAACAAGACTGCCCATTAATATTGATTTATTCATTTGGCTGTTTAGATTCTAAAAGGTGTTCGGCTAATTAATTTCTATCACTTTTTTTCACCTTGCCTGATTTCTGCAACGAGGCAAACTCTTTTTTTGCTTTATCAAGCTGTTTCATGAAAGCGTCATTCGCATGCAAACGTGCCACTACTCCACTTGCTACCAAGCGAGCTGCATCAACGTCACTTTGATAGTGATATCCGCAAATCACACGGCTCTGTCCCATCTGATAACCACGTTGAAGAATTTCATCCTGGCGTGTAGGATTGATTTCTGCCAATACCAAAGCTGTAGCCCAACCGATTGATGTGTGGCCTGATGGATATGATCCGTTAGTAGATAATTCTTGTTGTTGCTCCGGGTTACATGTTGGTTCATTGTAGAAACTAAAAGGGCGAACGCGCATGTAGTGATCCTTCGCATGACGTGTAGCCAAATCTCCGGCATCTTCACGCATGTTGATGATGAGTTTATGAATCTCCGGTGTATTTTCTTTACTGATTTCTACGCCAAAAGCATCGGAAAATGCCATCGGTACTCCATTACCGCCTACACGTGCGTCACTTACTGCCTGATCACCTCGCGGTGTATCTCTTTGCATTTTGCCCCATTCATACTGAGCTTCATCATTCAGGAATAATATACTGCCGGGAGCAGGTGGCGGTGGTAACAATTCAAGACTGTTAGGAACTTCTGTGATTTCAAGAAAGTAAAGATCCGGGTTGGTTCTTCTGTCTTTAATCTTTACATCTTGCGCAAATACGCTAAATGAATACATGGTGCACAATAGTGCTGCAAAAAATGTTTTTGTTTTCATATGTAACTGTTTTTAGATTTAAATGTGCTTTAAAAACAGTGGCAAATGTAGAGCGCCGGGTTCTGTATAATAGTTGCATGCGTTTATTCCGATAAAATTCACACATGCAACTATGCGCAACAATAGACCTAAAAACAGCTATCAGTCAATCAGTTTAAGGATATAATAAACAAATACGATATTTAGGTTGTCTGCTTCGACATAACCTTTAAGAATTTCTTCGTTACTTTTTATCTTGCTATTGATTAATCGGCTTATTACAGGATTTAAGTTTCCATATACGCCCAACATACCCGGAATTAGAGATCTTTTAACCCTTGGGTTTGCAATAAGAAGAGCCAGCACCTTCGCTTGCTGATGATAATAGCTTGATATTTTAAGCACATCGTTTACAACGAACGGATCGGTTATTTGCAAAACCTTGTAGAACGAAACCGTCAGTTTTTCGAGATTATCGATGTATGTTTTTGTATGCCCGGCAATGTATGATTCGAGATCTTTATCAAATCTTTTATTCACCAATCCATCATTTTCTGCAATGATGCGATCGCGAATCGTTGTATAACTTTCCATGCAAGTTTGCATCTGATCAATGATACAAAGAATCTCCATTCGTTGATTTACCTGCTCTAGATCCTTGAGGAGCGCGAGTCGATGAAGCGGATCAATCTGTTGTTTCGCCTTTTCAATTCGGTCTATTAAAGTTTGGGAAACAATATCTTTGTTCTTCCGTTTACGAAGAACTTCCGACATCTGATCTGCATGAGAAAGAATAACAGTCAAAGCCTGATCGGTAAAAAGGGAGTCGTAGGCAGTTTCGAGCGATCGGTACAACAGCATCATTTCAGACAAAGGCTTGGTGTATAATCCTTCGTTTAAAGACTCTAGCATTTGCATCATATCTTTATTTACGCCCTTTATCTCAATTACCCCTTGCAGTTTCGTATTCAGTTCTCGGAGTTGGCTATCCAGAAACGTGAATTCATTCATCCATTTCTCGTTGATAGTGAGTTGATTTTTGATCAATTCCAGATTGTTTGATTTCTGTATATCTGCCGAAACCGCCATCATCAGATCTTTTTCTTTCGTCTCGAATGCAGACATAGATGCAATCTGATCATCGAGTTTCTTAAGCAACCTAAAACTCACATCTCTGTTTCTTTGTATAATCTCATCTGTCAGCCTTTTGATCGTAACATGCAACCGCTTACGATTACGAGAATTTACATCGATTCCGCCAATCTCTTGTTCAAGGGCTTTGATCTCACTCAGTTCTTTTTCATCCGTAAGATTATAATAGCATTTTAGTTCTTCCAGGCATTGGCTAAGGTGTACAATACGCTTTTGAAGTTGTCGGTTGTTTGCTTTTCGCCTCCGGATATGGCGATATGAATAGATCAGCAGACCTATTAGAAGAAGCGCCACAGCTACGATAACACTTTTGATATTCACGAAATTATCCGGCTTAAAAGAAACCCATCGCATTGTATTCTCATTTCCGGCATCTAGCATAAGCACTCCCATATCGGAGCCCAGGTATAACTTTTGTCCGCTCACAAAAGATGCTGCCGGATTAAAACGTATATCAGTATAATAATTGCCTTTATCGTGTAACATTCCGACAGAGTCGATAACCAGTTTGCGAATCCCCGACTCGGACAAGGCATAAAACAGCGTATCATTCACATAAAGCAGCTTATTACTTCCCCGGGCAAGAATACTATCTCCTGATCTATGAGAAAGAATATCATGATTCGTTAATGAGATGAGTTGCGGTGGATAGCTGCCCGTTACAATCAAATCTTTTACTGACGCATGTTGCTTGGTATCTGATATTCCGGTAAAAAGAGAATCTGCCGAACTGTAAAAGATGCCATTATTTAATGTTGAAAGGTAAAGCAGCTTGGAATGAGGTGGTAGGAAAAATGATGTGACATACCGGTTTGAAAATGATGGTAATTCACGCACCTCGCCCGACTTTAAATCAAGTAACAATAAGCCGTCCTGAATTCCAAGATACATCTCCGGTATATCATCTTTATTTTTCAGACAAGCTGAAGTTATTTTATGTTTGGACTGATATATGGTCCGCGTGCCATGAGCAATCATGTTTTTGAGTGGAGAACTTGAAATCGAAACCTCTTTTACCTCCTGCTCGGTATTATAATAGTAGATTTTATCACGGCTGGCACACATCCATACAATCTGTTCTTCTGTGGGGAATGAAAAAACGGGACAAGCTCTCTCGTCATTCTTTTGCAGATAGAGTATATTATCGGATGAAAGATAGTACATCTGATGATCGTCTTGGCATGCAATTTTAACCAGACCGTTTCCATTAAAGATTCCCGAATGCACAGGTATACGCCAAAGCGCATCTTCCATCAGCAGCAACAAATAATCGCTTCCGGCCTCCGGTACAATGATATTACGGCACTTATCTGAGATTTTCTTGCGAAGAGGAATCAGCTTAAACTCTCTGAGATCCTTACTCAAAAGCATATTGTCCCGGTCAATAAAGTAATGGATCTGATTAGCCTGATAGTAGACCTTAGGACTAAACTGGAGTAATACAGAGTCTATCGGAGTTCCATCGAGCTTACATCGGATTAGTTTGTTCTCTTTGAGAATACATAATGTATCGTTATTAAAAGATACATGCGATATGTTTATATCATTATATACCAGTTTCGTTTTCCTGGTAGACAGATCAACCATGAGCGCACCATGATCTGTTGAAGCCCATAGGATTGAGTCATTACAGATACACATGTTTTTAACCGGAAAAGAATTGTTGTATGTATCGCTGAGCTGATTTTTATCAGGATAAATAAGCTTCATCGAATCACTGTCGCTGGTAACGGACACACCATACAAACCCTGCGTTGTGGCTGTAAAAATAGTATCTCTGAATTTTAATATGTCGTAGGGAGAATAGTGGTTTTCTTTTACCGGGATCTTATAGGTTGCAAGTTTTTTTAATTCACCGGCTTTGCTCATATGCCATTTCTGTAGTCCGGAATTACGAATTCCAATCCACAGTAACGAGCTGCCATCTTTATCATCTGCCGATACTACTTTATAGACGCGCTCAGAACCAACATCAAAGGGTTCCGAACTGCATCCCTGTACACGCCAGATCCTTCCCGTCTCACTTCCTACCCATGAAACTCCTCCGTTGCCAGGAGAAATAGAAGTAACTTTTTCATCAAAATAATGCTCTGTTTCACCAAGTGTATCAACGCTCTGTTTATCTTCACAGCTCATCAACACAAAAGGAAGCAAAAACACGACCTGCAGCGCTTTCCATATGTCTTTAATCATACATAAAATCATTTTAAGGTTAGGTTGCTATTCTAATCATTCAGCATGGTTAAAGGCATTAAATTACAGCTAAGTTTATATCTGACAAAAAAGGAATATAAATTAATGATTTATTGCGCTATCTAAGTATATTTTAAAATATTCACTTTAACATAAATATTTTAAACACCCCTATAAATACGTATCTCTCACATTGATTTTACTTACATTCAAATCAATGTGAGAGATTTACATTACAATCTGATAAATTACCTCCTCGAACACAAATGCTCTATAAAGGTTAAAATATTTCACCTCGTATTGAGCCCTATTTTACAGAATTCGCGTCAAATGATTACTTTGTAATTGTTATGGTTCCTCGCTCTACTTGTTTACCATTCAAAAACCATTGCTCCTTCACATCCGGATTTCCTTTTTTATCCCATCTAAAATCTCTATTAAAGCTAATTACATCCGATGAGCCATCTTCATATACCAATGTTATTGCCTCATCTTTATAACTCTTACTTCCTTCCAGTTCTCCAAACTTCAATAGATAAGGACCTTCATTTTGACTCTTTGATCGTATTAATCCATAAAAGCGAGGCATGTATGCTTTTGTTGAGCCGTGAACTTCTTCTTTACACGGATAATCATTATCCTTATAGATCGCTTTGATTGTGGTATAATCTAAACTGTTTGGAGTGGCCGGATTTAAAAGATCGTTTCCGTTGTGATCCACAATCTGAACAGTGTACACCACTGGGTAGATATCCCAAATTCGATCATCTCCATTGTCATTATCACACCCGGAGAACAGAATCAATGTAAACATTGATAATACATACAGTAGTTTTGTTTTCATGCTTATTAAATTTAAAATATGTGTGTGTTTTTATTATTTGTAAAGTTAGCTAAATTTTATCGATAGGTTTGCGACGTTTGTCGGCAAGTTGCTTGTAAAAAGTCGGAGTCAGCCCCGTAACCTTCTTAAACTGATTGCTTAGGTGAGCCGTACTTGAATAGTTGAGCCGATGCGCTATTTCGCTCAACAAAAGATCATCGTACACCAAAAGCTCCTTGACACGCTCAATCTTTTGGGCGATAAAATACTTCTCGATCGTAGTTCCTTCCGCTTCGGAAAAAAGCGACGTCAGATAAGGATAATCCAGATGCAATTGAGCGGCAAGATGATCTGAAAGATTCACCTTCAACGCACCCTCCTGGCGATATACCAAGTCGCGAATGCAGTTTTTGATCTGCTCGATCAACTTAGAGCGACGGTTGTCTATCACCTCAAAACCGACTGCTTCGAGTTGGGTTGTTAGCTGTTTTATCTGATCTGCCGTAAGCGTATCCGCAACTTCCACCTCGCCCAAAACCACACGAGCAACCTCAATAGATAGTCGTGCAAAAATAGCTTGCACGACCATCACACAGCGGTCACAAACCATATTCTTAATGTATATTGTTTGCATTGTTTTCTTTTTGCTTATTTCGCTATTTTGTTTCGTATTCGTAAACTATTGGTGACCACACTCACGCTACTTAGTGCCATTGCCGCACCCGCAATCATAGGCGAAAGCATCACCCCAAACAACGGATAAAGGATACCTGCCGCAACGGGCACTCCAATCAGGTTGTAAATAAATGCCCAAAACAGATTTTGGTGAATGGCACGTACCGTAAAGCGAGAAATTGTAATGGCTTCCTCGATCTTGCGCAAGTCTGACGATACAATCGTGATACCTGCCACGTCCATCGCTACATCACTTCCGGCACCCATCGCAATACTTAAATCGGCTTGTGCCAATGCCGCACTATCGTTGATACCGTCGCCCACCATGGCTACCGTGCGTCCTTGTGCTTGCAAGACTTTGACAAACTCTGACTTATCTGCCGGCAGCACGGATGCTTTAAACTGAGTAATCCCCACCTTCGATGCGATGTGTGCGGCGGTTTTCTGATTATCACCGGTAAGCATATACACCTCGATACCGCGTGCGCGAAGTGAACGAATCGCTTCTTCCGAGCTAGCTTTGACTGCGTCTGAAATCGTATACGATGCCAATAGCTCATTTTCTTTACCGAAAACTACAACACTACCGATCTCAAAAGCTGCATGATCTACTTGCACTCCATATTGCCCGGCAAAAGCGGGACTTCCGGCAAAATAAAGCGTTCCGTTATAGTTGGCCCGTACGCCAAAACCTGCAACGTTTTCGTAATCTTCGAGTGTTGCCACTTCGTAACCTGACAAATTCTTGGCGATTACTTGTGCAACGGGATGCGTAGAGCGAATCTCCATCGCACGCAAGATACGTTTAAAGATCGGATCTTCGGTATACCAAGTCTCTTCTTCTACCGTAGGATGCCCCTCGGTGATGGTTCCTGTTTTATCCAACACCACCGCGTCTACCTTTTTAGCAACCTCCAAACTTTCGGCATCTTTGATCAAAATGCCTCGTTGCGCTCCGGCTCCTACGCCTACCATAATGGCTGTAGGGGTAGCGAGTCCTAACGCACACGGACATGCAATGATAAGTACCGTTACAAACGCCAGCATACCATGGGTAAAACCTGCCGACGGATCAAAAATCATCCATGCTGCAAAGGATAGTATGGCCAATCCAATAATCACGGGCACAAATACCGAAGCGATCTTATCGACCAACTTCTGTACCGGTGCTTTGCTATTTTGTGCTTGCTCTACCATGGCAATGATGTGCGACAACACCGTTTCACTTCCCACTTTGGTGGCTTTGAAACGAAAACTTCCATCTTTGTTGATCGTTCCGGCATACACTTTGCTTCCGGTTTCTTTGAGTACGGGCATCGACTCGCCGCTCAACATGCTTTCATCCACATACGAACTACCGTCGAGGACTTCTCCGTCTACCGCAATTTTCTCGCCCGGACGCACCACCACGATATCGCCCATGTGTACAAACTCGATGGCGACTTCTTTTTGTTGGCCGTCTACCTCTACCAGTGCATGTTTTGCCTGCAAACCGATCAAGCTTTTGATGGCCGAAGCCGTACTGTTCTTGGCTCTTGCCTCGAGCAAACGACCAATCAGGATAAAGGCGACAATCATTCCGGCTGCCTCAAAATAGAGATGCGGTTCGATACCGCGCGACAACCAGAACTGCGGAAACAGCAAATTGGCAAGGGAAAACAGGTAGGCAACTGACGTACTCAAAGCCACAAGGGTGTCCATGGTTACGGTGCGACTTTTGAGCTGTGTATAGGTGCGCACGAAAAAACCGCGCCCAAAGTAAAACACAACCACAGCCGCCAACAAGGCCGATACCACCCCACCCCATTGTGCCGACATCAGAAACATGCCGATTACAAACAACGGAACAGATAGTATTGCAGCCCAGATGGTTTCTCGCTTCAACTGCTGATATGCGGCTTGCTTCTTTTGCTCCATAATTTCCTGATTTACCTCTCCGATAATCAGTTTATAACCAGCCTTGCTCACGGCTTCGGCAAGTTGCTCGGGCGAAATTTGTTCCGCGTTGTATTCGATCGTTACATTGGAAGAAGGAAGGTTGACTGCCGCATCGAGTACTCCGTCTTTTTCTTCCAATGCCTTTTGTGCTCTTGCCGCGCAAGAGGCACAATGCAATCCCTCTATAGGGAAGATATATTTTTCTGTTTTCATACCCAGATGATTCTTTTCTATAACATTTGATACCGCAAAGATCGGGCAAGCATCCCCCTGATGTGTTACACAATTTTCAGTTTGTGTTATATCATTATAAACAATCCTAGCCCTTATTGTTACAATCGATCTTCGTCAATTAAGTATTTACCATTCGTCATTACTCCTGCTTTTTTCGTTTTAAGGCAAGGTGTTTAAAGATATTGCTCTTTTTGTTTATATTTGTTTTTATTAAACCTTGAGAGAATGGACTCATTTGTCGCTAAAACCTCTTCTAATTCATAACACGTATGCTTCGAAAATTACGACTCACACTGGCAGCCCTGAGCTTTACGCTCGTTACCCTGCTTTTTCTTGATTTCTCAGGCACACTGCATGCATGGTTGGGCTGGCTGGCCAAGATTCAATTCGTACCGGCTATCCTTGCACTCAATGTAGGCGTTGTGCTTTTTCTGGTTCTGCTCACCTTAATTTTGGGGCGCGTGTACTGCTCCGTGATTTGTCCGCTGGGGATCTTTCAAGATTTGTTTGCCCGTGCCGGACGTATCGGCAAAAAGCTTCCTTACTCCTATTC
>DLYT01000123.1:0-953 GCA_003447595.1 Porphyromonadaceae bacterium | reverse complement strand
CTCGACCCGTATGCCGCTTACGGACGCATTGCCAACAACTTCTTTCTACCCGTGTGGCAATGGGGAAACAACCTACTTGCTTTTGCTGCCGAAAGGGCCAACAGTTATGCGTTTTACAACGTTGATGTGTGGGTAAAAAGTATTCCGACAATGGTGGTTGCAGCCGTTACGCTGGTGGTTGTAGTGGTACTTGCCTGGAAAAACGGTCGTACCTATTGCAATACCATTTGCCCGGTAGGAACTCTGCTCGGAGTGCTTTCGCGCTATTCGGCTTTCAAAATCATGATCGATGAATCGTCGTGCAACAGTTGTGGCTTGTGCGCCCGCCATTGCAAAGCGGCATGCATCGACTCCAAAACGCACGCGATCGATTATACCCGTTGCGTGGCTTGCATGAACTGCATTGGTAAATGCAAAAAGGATGCTCTCTCGTTTCGATATGCGTATGCACGCAAACAAGAGGCTCCGCAACAAGATACATCAAACGCCTGCTCGGCAAATGCGGCACAAGAGAAGCGTCGCGGATTTTTATCGGCAGCGACTTTGTTGGTGGCGACTTCGCTCAAATCGCAAATCATAGAGAAGGCGACAGATATCAAGATGGATGGCGGACTTGCCGATATCATCGACAAGCAGGCTCCTAAGCGCCAAACGCCGCTTACTCCTCCGGGTTCGCTCAATGCCCGCAACATGAAAAACAGTTGTACGGCCTGCCAACTTTGTATCACGGCTTGTCCCAACGGTGTGTTGCGCCCTTCGTCTCAACTCGAAACGTTTATGCAACCGCAGATGTCGTACGAGAAAGGCTATTGCCGCCCCGAATGTACGATCTGTTCTGAGGTTTGTCCGGCCGGAGCGATCACCAAGATTGGCAAAGACGACAAATCGGCCATCCAAATCGGTCACGCGGTGTGGAACAAAGAAACCTGTATCCCCATTGCCGACAACCAACC
>DLYT01000108.1 GCA_003447595.1 Porphyromonadaceae bacterium | reverse complement strand
TTATCACTCCTTCGTGACGAAACGGGAAATCTTTCTTGAGGTTTCTTTTTAAGTACTCGAAAGATACTTCTTATTGTAAATAACGATTCTCAAACGATCCTATAGGAGCGTTGTGATGTGTGTTGAGTATGCACGTTGCAACGCTTTTCTTAACTCGCTTAGATTGGCTTGCGAAGCAATGACTGTATCATCGGTAGCAATTAACAGCGTCAGAGAGAAACAATGTTCATCAAGTACGATTTTTATCGAAAACGTCTTCAATGAAAACAGAAAAGTGTTTTCGTCGAAGACGTTTTTGCGTTTTCATTGAAGACTATTTGCCATTATCGTGACATTGTGAGAGGCTACTTGCCGGATTGTGGGTTCGTACCGTAAGAACCTAATGAGGTTTTTGAACAAACCATGCATGCTTTTTGGAAAAACCAAATAAAGTTTTTGCAAGAACCTTGCATGCTTTTTACCCCAATGAAGCTGCATGTATATAAAAAAGACGTAATAGATCTCACACACAGATCTTTCTAAAAAGTAGCGAAACGGCTACTTACTGTATTTTGTGGTGTATGGTATTTGTTCGAATGAAGAGACATTGGGCTGTGTAAGCTCTCGTTAAACTTTATAGAAGCTTATTGATAGCCATGTATTTCCAAAGAGGAGCAGCATGCAGAGATTGCTTTATTTTATCGTCGAGCAGCAACTGTTTTACCTCATCGAGGTCAAGTTCTACTACTTCCAAGTCTTCGGCAGCATCGAGATGTTGTTCGCTTATTTTCTCAACGTCGGTAGCAACGTAGCAATAGCACAAGTTGGTATGCGTACTCGGATTGGCCGATAATACCGACAATAGTTCCCAATCTCCCTTGCCATAACCGGTTTCTTCGAGTAGCTCTCTTTGTGCCGTTTCGAGCGGAGACTTGTCTGTTGCATCGCACACGCCGGCCGTGAGTTCGTAGAAGTATTGCTGCAATCCGTGTCTGTATTGATAAATGAACAGAAACTTACCCTCTTTGGTAATGGCGATTACGTTGATCCAATTCGGATATTCCAAGATGTAGTAATCGGGAATGATAGCTCCGTTCGAAACCTTTACGCGATCCCGTCTCAATGTACACCACGGTTCCTTGTGTAGGTAGTCGGAGGCAAGTACTTCCCACTGTTTCGGTTCTTTTTTCATATCAGTTATTAAGTTTAATTACTTCGAATAAATGATCGGCATGCCAAGATTACTTGTTTTCCCCTAAGGTTATCGTTTGCCGAGGTCGTCGTAGAGCGATTGCACAAAGGCTTTTACTTTATCAGCATATTGAGGAGTCGTTGCCGAGTCTCGTGCGAGTTGTATCGTTTTCGAGTCGGCATCGAATACCACGTTTTGTATGGAGTCGAGGATGCCGAAGCCGTTGCTGAAACTGTAGTAGGCGAATTGTGGCGCGTCGGGATTCATCATGTTTTTGCTGAATTTAAACTCGCTGTAATCAATTCCCAGTTGTCCCAGTAGGGTAGCTGCAAGGTCGATCTGCGAACCGTAACGCTCAATCGTTTTTGGATGTTCGATAGCTCCACCGGTCCAGATCATGGGGATGTGATAACGGGCAGGTGTGTAGTTGTCGAGCGTTTCGGGGTATCTAAATCCGTGATCCGAAACAAAGATCAGTAATGAGTTGTCCCATTTGCCGGAGGCTTTGAGTTCATCTGTAAACACGCCAATGCAACTATCGGCAAACGCAACGGTATTGAGATACGGATTTTCAAACTTATGGTATGGTACCTCAAAGGGCTCGTGGCTGCTCAGTGTAAGGAACGTTCTGAACACCGGCGTGCTGCTTGTGTCTTGCATCACGTCGTTGTACAACCACTTGAAGGTGACATCGTCGTTTGCGCCCCACTTCGAAAGCTTGTCGGACAGTGGAAAGTTTGCGTCGCTAATGATGCGCTCGTAGCCACCTGCTCTGAAGTGCGACTGCATGTTGGTAAAGTTGATGTCGCCACCATAGATAAACTCCGATCGGTATCCGTTTTGGTTGAGCGAGCGGGCTAGGGAAGGGAGCGACTGGCTCTTAGCCGGGTACTTCATAATCGAGGTAGACGGTTGAGCCGGATAGCCGTTGATGACAGAAACCAATCCGCGGTCGGTTCTGAACGTATTGGTGTAGAAGTTTTCAAATAGAATTCCTTCTTTGCTTAGCTTGTCGAGGTTGGGTGTAATGCCCGGTGTGCCGCCGAGTGCTTCTACCGCATTGGCCGAGAAACTTTCCAAGATGACTAGATAAATATCCGGACGTTTTTCACGAAGCAAGGTGTGAGCCGAGTCGGGAACGAAGGTGTTGTCGTGCTTCTCGAGCATCTCAGCAAAGAGGGTGCCTCGCTGGTCTTCTTCGAGGTAATCATACATCTTGTCAAAAGCCTTTTGTTTCGAAATAGACGAAAGCAGACTAAAGGCCGGATTGATGGCCGCGTGATTGAAGAAGAGGTTGGGGCTGTAATAAACCATCCCGACATTGGCTGTAGAAACGGTAACGCCGCCGCGAATCGCAATAAATACCAATCCGCCTAGCAAAAGAGCAACGGGAGTGGTTGTGATCGGGTTGCATCGCGACGTAAAGCTTGTATTTGTCGATAGCACGAATCGTTTTAGCCATTTATATGCTACCCATCCGTACAGTACACCGATCAAAACTTGACGTAGAATCACCCAGATGTTGGTGGATGCCATAGCTAGTTTCGGATTGGTGAGGTAGAATAG
>DLYT01000074.1 GCA_003447595.1 Porphyromonadaceae bacterium | reverse complement strand
TATATCGAACTCACGTTATATTAAGCTTATAACTGCCTATTTATGTTTAATCCAATTTCTATATATTGAAACGATATCCATTACATAGCTTTTATCCGACAATTTCATATAACTAGGATGATATGCATTAATATATAGTTTATCTTTTGTATAGTAGAAGTGATTATTATATGGAGAAACCATTCTCGCTGCATTCTCTAATCCAATAAAGTCGGCTGTATCTACAAACTTCATAGTATTACAAAAAATGATTACATCCGGATTATATGTTTCGAATTGAAGTTTTAATAATTCGCGATGTTTCTGAAACGCAGACTTTAATTCATCATGATTAGCAACTGCACCTCCCGGTGTTTTTTTTATATTTATTATTGCAATTTCCTCTAGTGATGATCTGCACAAAGAATCCTTTGAGCTTGGGAACTCTTCCCATGAACGAAGACCAGATTTTAAGATACCATATGATGCATAAGTTATTCTTCTTATAGAAGCTAAGCTATTACACTTATCTAACCAATCATCACTTCGAAAAGCATCTCTATAATTCCAACTAATATCCGAATTGGCCTCTTTCAAAATCCACAAAATTCGAGGTGTTACATTTAAATACTTATCGCGATCGATTAATCCATCTGTTACGATCGTCCCTTCTTGTGTTAACTGATCAAAAATAGAATCGATCCGATTACAGTTTTCGTGAAATGTTTGTTTTGTCATGAGTAAATTTGATTCTAATAAATAGACTTATTGGCTTACATTTACAAATGTAATACCATCACTCTCTACAACTCGTAAATCAGGAGAATGAAAATGACCATACAATACAAACTTTGGCTTTGCACCTTGTATTAATCCTAGTAATTTATTGCAACCCGAACTCTTAAAAGGAAAACCTTTAGGTGGTCCATGGCTTATCAAAATATCAATAGGTTCGTCTATTTCTGTATCGTAAAGCATATATGGTGTAGCCTCGATCCCAGCAATAGTAATCCCTTCTATCTCGATAATATTATTTTGCAAATATAATATGCTAGCTGGAATTAATTCATTTGATAATTCGGGATAAAGCTCGAATGGCAAATCATGATTTCCCGAAATGAATAACTTATATCTAGCTGGTTGCTCTACCATCCATTCGAAAAAATCTATTAATTGCGTTATATCCCCAGCCTCGCAAGCGTCTCCCAAATGTAGTAAAATATCACACTCCGGAATAATAATATTTCGGTGACAACCATGCGTATCAGACAATGCGACTATTTTATGCTGCTTATATATAAATTCGTACATAAAGATGAAAGCATAGATTCAACAGACAATGTCTGTTGAATCTTCAAGTGTTGATAAAGTTAGAAATCGGTCAGACTTCCTTTTTTATCAAAAATGTATTAATAGAATGTGGTGCTAGCGACAAGCGGTAGAGTGTTTTATCTACTGCGGTGTTGATCGTAGCGGCATTGTCTGTTGTGTTGGCAACGAGCAATACCATCGATCCGTCAAGATTGACAAAGGCGATGGCATCTTTGTAAGTTCCTTGCGTAGTTACCACAGACGCGCCGGGTTTTACAAAGTGCGATGCGTGCTTCATCACATAATATTCGTAGGTATAGTTGTAGGCCTTGGTTTGCGGATCTACCACAACCAATGAATTTTGTGCCCATCCCCAACGACTCACGCCGCCTTTCTCGAGTGCCATATTCCAATACATGTAGGCATTGGCTCCGTTTTCGAGGTAAAAGCGCATCAAGTTCCATGAGTATTCGGCTCCCTGCCAACTGTTTTTTCCGTCGCCACATTCTTGCTCGGTTTGGTAAAGGGTAAGAAGCGGGAAGCGTTCGCGCACCACTTTTAGGATGTCTTTACCTGCCCACTGAAAGCCTACGCCGGAAATGAATTGCTTGGCTTCGGGGTCGAGAAGTATGGAGTCGATCTGCGCAAAGTCGGGACGTTCCATCGTGCCCAACATGACCGATACGTTTTGCTTTTGCATCTCCGGGCCAAGGTAGTCGCCAATAAAGCCGGCGAGTGAAGTGGCTGTCCACGTACAACTTGGGAAGATCTGGCACGAATTGAATTCGTTTTGTGGCATCACGGCCGAGATCTCGATGCCTTGTTTGCGGTAAGCGTCGATGTATTTTGCAAAGTAGCGGGCATAAGCATCGAAGTGTGCGGAGTCGGTGATGAATAGGTCTGTTCCTTCGGCTCCTTGATTGTAGATGGAAAGGCCGTTGTGCAATGCTTGATTCACATTGTTATCGGACGAAGCACAGGCGTAATGCTTGTTTTTCTTCATCCAAGCGGGAGGCGACCAAGGGGATGCCCACAGTTTGAGCGAAGGGTTTACGGCTAGTGCCGATTTGATATACGGAATAAGTGTTTCTTCGTCGTTGTGGATGGAGAAGTTGGCCAGTTGAAAGTCGCCCTCTACTTCATCGTACGAATACCAGTCGCGCGAGAAATCGTTGGCACCGATCGGTGTGCGGCAAATGGTAAACGACGCACCGAGATTGGAGTCGAATAGTTCGCGCATGATAGCTGTTTGCGCAGTATCGGGAAGTGATTGCAAAGCTACCCATCCCATCTCGTTGAAACATCCGCCGAAACCGTCGATTTGTTGCTTGGTTTCGTGTGGAAGTACAATCAAGTCGAGTACCTCGTCTGTTGTGGTTGCTACTACCGGCTGTTGTGATTGCCAGCATGCGTTTGGCGTGGTGCTTATCCACTCCATAGCGGGTTGGTTTTTACATCCTACCAACCCTAGAGTGAATAAGGCTAACAAAGTAAGTTTCTTCATGTATCTTTATTTATTGTTACTCGTTACTGAGTGATCTTTGCGATCAGCTCTTCCGGAGTAAGGAGCTCTTGCTCGCCCGAAAGCATGTTCTTCAAGTTGACCTTGCCTTCGTTCATTTCGCTTTCACCTACAATGGCAACGAAAGGGATTTGCTTGCTGTCGGCGTACGACATTTGCTTCTTCATTTTTGCTGCCTCAGGATATAGCTCGGCTCTTACTCCTGCCTGACGTATTTTAGAAACAATTGGCAACACGAAATTCTCTTCTTTTTCACCAAAGTTTACAAACATTATCTGAGTAGAGTGCAATGTTTCTTGCGGATAAAGCTCCAATTGATTCAATACGTCGAAGATACGGTCGGCACCGAAAGAGATACCTACGCCCGACACACCGCTAAGACCAAACACGCCTGTAAGGTTGTCGTAACGACCACCGCCGGTGATGCTGCCAATCTGTACGTCTAGTGCTTTTACTTCAAAGATTGCTCCGGTATAGTAGTTGAGTCCGCGCGCTAGTGTAAGATCGAGTTCCAACTCGCAACGGATGCCCATCAAATCTGTTTTGTCTAGAATGAAGCTCAACTCTTCGATTCCTTTCATTCCTGCTTCTGAGGCAGCAAGTACGGTGCGAAGTGTTTCCAACTTCTCGCGGTTGCTTCCGCTTAGCATGATGATTGGTTGTAGTTTTTCGATGGCTTCGTCGCTCAATCCTTTCGTACGCAATTCTTCGTTTACGTTGTCGATTCCGATCTTGTCCAACTTGTCGATAGCTACGGTGATGTCGATGATTTTGTCTGCTTCACCCAATACTTCGGCAATACCGGTAAGGATTTTGCGGTTGTTCATCTTGATCGATACGCGGATGCCAAAGCGGTTGAATACTTCGTCCATGATTTGAATCAATTCTACTTCGTTGATCAACGAGTCTGATCCTACTACGTCGGCATCGCATTGGAAGAATTCGCGGTAACGACCCTTTTGCGGACGGTCGGCACGCCATACCGGCTGAATTTGATAACGCTTGAACGGAAAGCTGATTTCGTTGCGGTGCATTACAACGTAGCGTGCAAATGGTACGGTAAGGTCATAGCGAAGACCTTTGTCGCACATTTGGTTTGTCAACTTACCAAGGTTGCGGGCTACCAATTCTTCGTCGGTAATTCCTTTGGTGAAATCGCCCGAGTTTTGAATCTTAAACAATAGCTTATCTCCTTCTTCACCGTATTTACCCATCAAGGTAGACAGGTTTTCCATTGCAGGTGTTTCGATCTGTTGGAATCCGTAAAGATGGTAAACGTCGCGAATGGTATTGAAAATATAATTACGTTTCGCCATTTCTAGCGGCGAAAAATCTCTTGTCCCTTTTGGAATAGAAGGCTTCTGCATATCAATTTATTTAAGCGGACTTTATTGCTTGGGCGCGTACGCCTGCTCAAGTCCAGGTTTTAATTTTGTTTCTATTCGAGGCTTTTGCTTCAACCTCGTTTCATTTAGATGCAAAGTTATTATTTTTTGTTCATTGACTCTACCTCAGAGCTTAGTGCTCTTTGTTTTGTTGAGATATTTTTAGAATCAGGGCAAAGAAAAAAGGGAATACCTTTCGATATTCCCTCTATGGAGTGTTATTTTCAATTACCTGATAAGACGTTTGTTTTAATCGCGGCCTCTTGCTCCCATAAATATCCACACATAATATAATAGGGTAGCTAGTGATCCCAACGCTGCAACGACGTAGGTATAGGCTGCCGAACGTAGTGCGTCTGCGGCCATATCGTGATTGTAAGAGTTGGTTATGCCCGAACGATTGAGCCATGCGAGTGCTCTGCTACTTGCGTTGATCTCTACCGGAAGGGTAATGAAGCTAAACAACGTAGTCATCGCAAACAGGATGATTCCGAACAAAAGTAGTTGCGGGAATGAGTGTATCATCAGCATTCCGCCCAATAATACCCACGATACAATGTTTGAAGAGAAGCTTACAATAGGTACCAATGCCGAACGCATCTTGAGTGGTGCGTATGCATGGGCATGTTGCAAGGCGTGTCCGCATTCGTGCGCCGCAACTGCTGCTGCCGCTACACTGTTGCTATAATATACAGGCTCGCTCAGTGCTACTGTTTTGGTTGCCGGATTGTAATGGTCGGTAAGTGTACCGGCGGTAGGAACTACCTGTACATCGTAGATACCGTTGTCGTGTAGCATTTTCTCAGCAACATCTTTTCCGGTATAGCCCGAGGCCAATGGTACTTTCGAATACTTTTCGAACTTTTTCTTGAGACGATACTGCACAAGCCAACTCACCAAAGCAACTCCAATAAAAATGATCCAATAAAGTGACATAGTTTATTTCTTTTTGATTTATCCTTTCGAAATTGAATAGGGGAAGATAGAAAGAATTCTTTTCCCACAATCTATTCTTTGCTATAAAGATCGTTGCAAAAAGTTTGCCAAATAAAAAAATGGCAGAAAAAGTTACCCTTTTCTGCCATTCTTACTGGAGTATCGTGATTATTGCTCGCCGTAACGTACAATAGTTTGCTCTCTGTCAGGACCTACTGAAACGATCTTGATTGGAACTTCTAGTTCTTCTTCAAGGAAGCTCAAGTAAGCGTTGAATTCTTCTGGGAATTCATCTTCGCTCTGCATCTTTGTCATGTCTGTTTTCCATCCTGGAAGTTCAGCGTATACAGGCTTCAATGAATCTGTGATTTCGAATGGGAACTTGTCTGTTACAGTACCATCGATTTCGTAAGCTACACATGCTTTGATGCTTTCGAACGTATCCAATACGTCGCTCTTCATCATGATAAGTTGTGTAACACCGTTGATCATGATTGCATATTTCAATGCAACTAGGTCGATCCAT
Organism: Porphyromonadaceae bacterium; assembly: GCA_003447595.1. GTDB lineage: Bacteria > Bacteroidota > Bacteroidia > Bacteroidales > CAMTPD01 > UBA12018. The sequence continues at coordinate 6,399 of DLYT01000074.1, read as the reverse complement.
CCGCAACGACGTTTACGTCCTGTTACCGATCCGAACTCGTGACCAATGGTACACATTGCGTCGCCGGTTTCGTCAAACAATTCTGTTGGGAAAGGACCCGCACCTACACGTGTACAATATGCTTTGAAGATACCGAATACTTCGCCAATCTTGCTTGGTGCGATACCAAGACCTGTACATGCGCCTGCACAAACAGTGTTTGATGAAGTTACAAACGGATATGATCCGAAGTCGATATCCAACATCGTTCCTTGTGCACCTTCGGCAAGGATTGATTTACCTGATTTTAGGTAACCGTTGATTTCGTGCTCGCTGTCGATAAACGTGAATTGTTTCAAGTATTCGATACCTTCCATCCATTGTGCTTCGATTTCAGTGATATCGTATGAAAAGTTCAATGCTTGTAGCATTGTTTCATGTTTACCTTTTGCAGCAGCGTATTTTTTATCAAAATCATGTAGAATGTCTCCTACACGTACACCGTTGCGGCTGATCTTATCTGTATAAGTAGGACCGATACCTTTACCTGTAGTACCGATTTTACCCTCACCTTTAGCAGCTTCGTTTGCAGCATCCAACATACGGTGAGTAGGAAGGATTAAGTGCGCTTTCTTTGAAATCAGAAGTTGTTTGGTAATATCGTGTCCGCTTGCTGCCAAAGACTCTGCTTCTAGCTTGAACAAGTAAGGATCAAGAACAACACCATTTCCGATTACATTGACTTTACCACCCTGAAAGATACCTGAAGGAATAGAACGAAGTACGTACTTTTCACCATTAAACTCTAACGTATGACCTGCGTTAGGTCCGCCTTGAAAACGGGCAATTACATCATAATTTGGAGTTAGTACGTCAACAACTTTACCTTTGCCTTCGTCACCCCACTGTAATCCTAATAAAACATCTACTTTCATCTTGATTATATATAGGCTATTAAAACTCGGAAAGAAACCGCAGTGATTGATACCGCATAAATATCGCATCAAAGCGGGCATCAGAACCGGGTATACTTAGTTTATTTCGTATTTTTCTGCTCGAAAAGCATAGCACTATTATGTTGAAGAGTGCGAACAAAGTTAGCTCATTTATTATTAACGACAAAAGTTATCGATAATATTCGAACTCAAATTTTAGATCTTCAACTATTTCATGCTTAATTTGATTTGTTTCTGTCTCTTTTTGTTTAAAAAAGAAAAGAATGTCGGATGCATTCTGCCCCGATACACGCCCCATACGTTTGAGTGTGTTTAATGCGGCCAATGCCAGACGTGAAGGTGCTTGCTCAAACTCTCGGTCCGAGGCTTTTAGTATGTGCAAAGCGGATACTTCATCGATGTCTTGCTTGAGCATAAACAAGCGGGTAAGTAGAATAAATCCGGCCAACTTGACAAACTCTTCCGAGGCATCGATCCAGCGTAGTGCGACTTCTTTTGCAAAGGTTGTGTTTTGCATCAAGTTCATGCAGAATTGCTCTACCAACTCGGTGTTGTTGATTTGTCGTACCCATTCGTCGGCCTGCTCGGCTGTAAATTCGGATGCGGGATATAGAAGGGTTGCCAATATCTTTAGCTCACGCACATTCTCTTTCCACAATCGCGATGCTAACTCTGCCGATGGTGTAAACTCTGTTGCCATGGTTTTGAGACGTGGCAAGGATACGCCGAAGTTGATTTTATAATCGATTCCTTTTTCTCGCATGCTGGTAGATACGACTCCGTTCATTGCCAAGCGTAGCTTCTTTCTGATCTGTCTTACTATTTCGTCCATAAAGTGAATACTTGATATTTCGTGTTGTGCAAATCTAGTATTTATGCTTTCAATGATGAAGCATATCAACAAAAATCTCCCGAAGCAATACGTAGGTGTACTGCATCCGGGAGATGTTTTTCATTGAGGAAGCATGAAGCCTTCCTTGTATCATGTGTGCAAATAGGTATTCGATCTGCGTCGATTCTTAATCGTTGTAGGTAGGAAGTGGAGAGTACACTGATGAGTAACGCATCATTTGTGTTGCGTAGTCTTCATCGTACGATACTTTGATATCAACAACTTCGCCGTTTGCGTTCTTTACTTCTTCCATTACCGGATTTACAAATCCGCGGTATGGTGCAAGGTTCAAGCTTTTGTAACGAGCAAGGATTTCGTTGTGTCTTGCCGGGTCTACTTTCACTGCATACGTTTCGATCATGTTTTGTGCGGCATTGAAATCTCCTTCCGACTTGATGCGTTGGATTTCGCTCAACAACTGACCAAACAAGTTGCGTAGTTTTTCGTAGTCGTTTACAACAACGAATGTTTTTCCGTCTTTTTGTTTCAACTCAACCACGTTCTCTGCTTGTCCGTTTTGCAATACCCAATTTGAGATTAGATAACGACAACGCATGTGTGCTTGCTCTACGTTTTTACCAGGTTCGATGCGTACTAGTTGTGTAAGCAAACCGTTCATCAGGTATTTGTAGTATTGTGCTTTGTAAGCTTCTTGATCTGGAAGAAGTCCTAACTCTACCGTTTTCGCATCTGCCATAAAGTACAAACCGTAAAGGTCGGCACGAGCTTCTTCGATCGGAGCACCGTAGGCACGTAGCGCGTCTGGGTCTACTCCCGGAAGCAACTTACCTGAACCGTGACCAAGACATTCGTGCAAGTCGGTGTGTAGGTTGTCTGTTAGGAATCCGTAGTTTTTCAACAATTCACGTTCTGTATCGCTCCAAACAAATTCTTCTCCAAAGCCATTGCCTTGCGATGCTTTGTCGTATGCTTCTGTGATGTTCTCGATCGTTACCGATTTAGAACCGTGATCGCGACGAATCCAGTTTGAGTTTGGAAGATTGATACCGATTGGTGTTGTCGGATAGCAATCGCCTCCCAACATCGCTACGGTAATAACTTTCGCTGTTACTCCTTTTACTTCTTCTTTTTTGAATTGTTTCGCAACAGGAGAACGGTCTTCAAACCATTGCGCATTGTCGCTGATTAGTTGTGTACGCTTCGTTGCTTCGTCATTTCTGAAGTTTACAACTGCTTCCCAACTAGCTTTCATTCCTAGTGGATCACCATAAGTTTCGGTAAATCCGTTTACAAAGTCAACGGCCGAATTGGTATCGTTTACCCACAAAATAGCGTAAGCGTCGAATTGCTTCAAGTCGCCTGTATTATAATATGCGATCAACGCTTCAATTACTGCTTTTTGCTGATCGTTTTCTGCGTATTGTTTGGCTAGCTCTAGTTCTGCTACTACTTTTTCCAAAGCTTGTGTATACAGACCGCCTACTTTCCATACTTTTTCAACAACCTTGCCGTTTTCTTTTACCACACGACTGTTTAGTCCGTGCGAAACCGGAGTATTGTCTTTTGCGTCTTTCATAGAGGCATAGAATGCTTCTACTTCTTCTTGTGTAAGATTGTCGCCGTAATAGTTGTTTGCCGATGTAAGGATCAAGTCTTCACCATTGGTTTGGTTACTGCGCTTGCCCATTACGTTTGCGTCGAAGATGACCGGAGTTATTTCTGCGATAAATGCATCTACAGTTTGTCCGTCTTTAAGAGGTAGTTTAGATGCATCTGCACTTTTTACTGCTTCAACGAAAAATGCTTGTGAGAATTCAGGCTTGAATTTGTCTTCGCCGTAGTGGTGGTGAATACCGTTTGAGAACCAAATACGTTTTAGATAGCTTTCTAGATTTTTGTAATCTGCCGAGTTCTTGTCACCAGTGTAGTTTGCATAGATGTTTTCAAGTGTACGACGCACTGCTAGGTTGTAACGGTTGTTTTGATCAAACAAAATATCACGTCCCCATAGTGAAGCTTCCGACAAATGATACACCAATTGCTTCTGTTGAAGTGTTAGGTTTTCGAAAGCCGGAACTTTGTATCTCAATACTTCTGCATCCGCAAAACGATCTACAATGTAATTAAAGTTATCGTTAGTAGTAGACTCCTGCTTCGAGTTGTTTGAAGAGCAGGAAGACATCGCAACTGCTGCCATAAGCGCAACTATCTCTTTCTTCATAAATAAAATATTAATCTATTCTTCGCCTTACAAAGTTAACTATTTATTCTATGTTACAGGCATTTCACATAATTAATTCGTAACTTTGCATATGAGGTTGTAAGCGTAAACAAATCAATAAAATCGTATTTTTTCACTGAACGTAAAGCGGTTATCGGTTGCTTGCTTCTACTTCTTCTTAATATCAATATAAAATAGTTTATCAGACACATTATATGAAAATTGCTGCATTGGTTTCAGGTGGTGTAGACAGCTCGGTTGTTGTACATCAATTGAAAGAAGCGGGCTATGATCCCACAATCTTTTACATCAGAATCGGTATGGAAGACAAAGATGGTTATATCGACTGTCCGGCCGAGGAGGATATAGAAATTACATCTTACATCGCACGTAAGTACGGCTGTAAAATGGAGATCGTGTCGCTACATGATGAGTATTGGGAAAATGTGGTGAGTTATACCATCGAAGGTGTGCGCCGCGGACTAACGCCAAACCCGGATATCATGTGCAACAAAATGATTAAGTTTGGTTGCTTTGAACAAAAGTGGGGCCATCTTTTCGATAAGATCGCAACAGGACACTATGCAACCACGACCGAACGTGACGATAAGATCTTTTTATCAACGGCTGCCGATCACGTGAAAGATCAAACTTACTTCCTAGGCCAGGTTGATTACATGCAGGTTTCGAAGCTGATGTTCCCAATTGGTCATCTGCAAAAGAGTGAAGTGCGTGATATCGCTGCCGCTCAAAACTTGCCTAGTGCAAAACGTAAGGATAGCCAAGGGATTTGTTTCCTAGGTAAAATCAATTACAACGATTTCATCAAACGTTATCTTGGTGAAAAACCAGGGAAGATCGTAGAACTTGAAACGGGTAAAGTGGTAGGACAGCACAAGGGTTACTGGTTCCATACCATCGGCCAACGCAAAGGTCTTGGTCTTAGCTGCGGACCTTGGTTTGTGATCAAAAAAGATATCGAACAGAATATCGTGTACGTGTCGAATGGTTATGATCCGGAGACGCAATACGGTAAGGTTGTAAACTTGCAGGGCTTCAACTTTATCACAGAAGATCCATGGGGTAACTTCGAAGGTGAAAAGGAGATTGCTTTTAAGATTCGCCACACGCCTGACTTTACGTTCGGCAAACTTAAAAAGATCAATGACATCTACCGTATCGAATCTGAAGATAAGATACAAGGGATTGCGGCTGGTCAGTTTGGTGTGATCTATGACAAGGATTGTAAGATCTGCCACGGTAGCGGTATGATTATCGACGAAACTAAGTAAGATTTAAAAGCTATATATGAGCGAGGGATTGGGCATACGCCTGATCCCTTTTTTTATGTTGTATATTCATTCAAGGGATGTTTCAATATGCAAGTATTTTAAAGGGGTATTGATTTTGCTCGGGTTGTCTTTCTTTCGAACTTGTGATTTGCTGTATATTTACAACTATAATGAGATAGACTAATCAGTAAAAAAGAATATTGAAAGATGAATAAACTTACGGTTATTAAGGTTGGCGGGAAAATCGTTGAAGAACCTGCTACACTAAAGCAGTTATTGGAAGATTTCTCAAAATTAGAAGGCCATAAGGTACTGGTGCATGGTGGTGGTAGATCTGCTACAAAGATTGCAACGCAACTGGGAATCGAAAGCAAAATGGTGGACGGCCGACGCATCACCGACAAAGCTACATTGGATGTGGTTACGATGGTATACGGTGGTTTAGTAAATAAGCATATTGTTGCCGGACTGCAAGCTTGTGGGGTAAATGCTCTTGGACTGACTGGTGCCGACATGAATATTATCCGCTCAGAGAAACGTCCGGTAAAGGATATTGACTATGGATTTGTGGGTGATGTGAAAGAGGTAAACTCTGAAATTCTGGCTTCATTGATTCAGCAAGGTGTCGTTCCTGTATTGGCTCCGCTTACTCATGATGGCGAAGGAAACATGCTAAACACAAATGCGGATACAATTGCTGCTTCAGCGGCTAAGGCTTTGTCTAAACATTTTTATGTTACGCTGATGTATTGTTTTGAGAAGGCTGGTGTATTGCAAAATGAACACGATGATGATAGCGTTATTCCGCATATTAATAATACTGAGTTTAAAGATTTAGTTGCGTCTGGTGTGATTCAAGGCGGAATGATTCCTAAGCTGGAAAATGCATTTGATGCTATTGAAGCAGGTGTTGGCTCTGTTGTAATCACAAAAGCGGATGCTCTAGAACCGGGAAAAGGGACAACTATTACAAAGTAATTCTGTAGTAATATTAGATATATCTAGGCAGGGTAGATTCTACTCTGCCTTTTTTTGCAGTTATGATATCAATAAAGGATGGTGCTTTACAACTTAAAACATCTTTCGTGAATGAACTGA
>DLYT01000173.1 GCA_003447595.1 Porphyromonadaceae bacterium | reverse complement strand
TTGAAAGAAAAAGGAGTGGTAGAGCTCGATAACGATAAAAAGGCAGCCATGGTGAGCAATCTCCTTGTGGTTCTTTGCTCGGACGAACCGGCTGCTCCGATGATCAATACCACCGGCGAATCGAAATAACAGATCCTCGTAATCGTGATATAACGTATTATACGATCGAGAAGAAGAAAGATGAAAGATTTGACTACTTGATGAAGAAAATAGAGTAGTTATTGACAGGTATAAAGAAACCCTCCTTCCGGATAAGGCTTTGATAAAAAGCAGTATGCGGGAAGGAGGGTTTTGTATCAACAAGGTTATTAACAACGTGTGAATAACGTCGTTTTTTTGTTTTATAGACCTTGTTTTTCGATCTTATCGATGTTCATTTGAATTTCTTCTTGCGAGAGTTCATGGTTTACCAAGTCGCCGGCGAAGTACTGATCGTAGGCGGCCATGTCGATAAGCCCGTGTCCGGAAAGATTGAAAAGGATCACGCGCTTTTCGCCCGCTTCTTTTGCTTCTTTCGCTTCCTTGATCGCCGCGGCAATGGCATGTGCTGATTCCGGAGCGGGAATGATTCCTTCGGCCTGAGCAAACAAGGTTGCTGCTTCGAACGACTCGAGTTGCTTGATCGCTACCGCATCCATTAGGTTGTCTTTCTTCAACTGACTCACGATGGCTCCTGCTCCGTGATAGCGAAGTCCGCCCGCGTGGATATTTGCCGGTGCAAAGTTATGCCCCAATGTAAACATTGGAAGAAGCGGAGTGTAACCGGCTTCGTCGCCAAAGTCGTAACGGAATACGCCGCGTGTTAGTTTCGGGCACGATGCCGGTTCGGCTGCAATCACGCGCGTGGTTTTGCCCTCGGTAAGGTTGTGACGTAAGAATGGGAACGAGATTCCCGCAAAGTTTGATCCGCCGCCAAAGCATCCGATCACCACATCCGGGTATTCGCCTGCCATTTCCATCTGCTTCTCTGCTTCAAGACCAATAACGGTTTGGTGCAACATCACGTGATTGAGTACACTTCCCAATGTGTATTTGCAGTTCGGAGTTTGCATCGCCAGTTCGATTGCCTCGGAGATTGCCGTGCCCAAGCTGCCTTGGTAGTTCGGATTTTCGGTAATGATCTTTTTGCCGGCTTTGGTCGACATACTTGGAGAGGCGATAACCTCGGCTCCGAAAGTTTGCATGATGGAGCGGCGGTATGGCTTTTGGTGGTAACTAACCTTTACCATGTATACGGCCAGGCTCAGGTCGAATGCTTTTGCGGCATACGACAAAGCGGCTCCCCACTGACCGGCTCCCGTTTCGGTGGTGATGTTGGTTACCCCTTCTTGCTTGCAGTAGTAGGCTTGGGCAAGTGCGGAGTTAAGTTTGTGCGAACCGATGGGGCTTACACTTTCATTCTTGAAATAAATGTGCGCGGGTGTGTCTAGTGCTTTTTCCAAACCGTAGGCTCTTACCAAAGGTGTAGGACGCCATACTTTATACAGGTCTCTTACTTCCTCGGGGATCTCAATCCATTTATCGGTCGTATTCAGTTCTTGTTTGGCAACCTCGCGTGCAAAAAGCTGCGATAGTTCGTCTACGCTGAGTGGTTGTTTGGTGGCCGGATTCAAAATATCCATTGGTTTATTTTGCATGTCGGCTACGATGTTGTACCATGCATGTGGGATCTCACTCTCGGGTAAAAGAATTTTTTTTGTTTTCATGGAGATAGTATATCGAATTTATTAGGAATCAAATTGTCTTTATATAAACATCTTTAGTTTCGAATCGTAACTAAATGCATTTAATATGCTAGCAAAGGAAATAATAAATTCCTAAGAGACAAACCGTCTCTGCATTTTTCTTTATCTTTGCTTTCGTTATTGTTAGCTTTAAAATACCATGAACAGAAGACATTTTTTGCAGCTGCTCGCAACCTTGGGCGTGGCAGGCTGCTGGGGCAGTTATAAGGCCTACGCGACCACTTCAAGTGCGAAAGCACGTGTGTTAATTATTGGAGGTGGCGCGGCAGGCCTGAGTATGGCAGCCCGTTTGAACTCTGTTTTAGAAACACCGGATATAACACTGATTGATCCTAGTAACGAACAATTTTACCAGCCGGGCTTCACCATGATTGCCGGTGGTATTTATTCTCCCGACGAGGTAAAGAAACCTCAGTCTGCCTGCATCCCTTCGGGTGTGAAGTGGGTAAAGGAGAAAGTAGTGTCGATAGATCCGGTAACTTCTAAAGTAAAAGCTTCGGACGGGAACACGTATGTGTATGATTTCTTAGTGCTGACACCTGGTTTACAGATGAACTTTGATCAGGTGGAAGGTATAAGCAGATCAACTCTGGGCGTGGGAAATGCACACTGTATGTATGATTATCAGGGTGCACAGAACACGTGGAAAGCGTTGCAGGAGTTTTCGCAAAAAGGCGGGGCAGGTGTATTCACCAATACATTTACCAAACTGAAATGCGGTGGAGCTCCTAAGAAGATTACAATGCTTACCGATGATTATTGTAGGCGAAATAAAACGCGAGACAAGATTTCTGTAACGTATTATAACGCCAGCAAAGATCTTTTTGATACGCCTTATTATGCAGGGCGCCTTGAAGAGATCTTTAAAGAACGAGATTTGAATATTTGCCCTCAACACCGACTTACCGGGGTGGATACGGCTTCGAAGAAAGTATT
>DLYT01000118.1:18313-27175 GCA_003447595.1 Porphyromonadaceae bacterium | reverse complement strand
CTTATATCGAACTCACGTTATTTAATATAATATAAAATGCTTATTGAGATTAAAAAAACATTGGATATACATATCGATAATAGTCATACACTACACTTTTAAGCGATATAGATGTTATAGCTTTTATAGAATATCTACCCGAGGAATAAGATTGAGATTATATTTGCAAAGAAATAAATTTAACTAATAATAATCAAACGATTTGCACATTTTTTACAAAAAATCAAAATTAGCATTGGCTTTCCTTTGTCTATATCATAAAAAAATATTTGCAGGAATTAAAACTCTTTCAAATACAACACACGCCTCTTTCTCTAAAAGATCTCATTTGGAGCGTCTTTTAGAGTTTCTATAAGGGCTGCATACTAATTAATTTATCATATCGGGTTGATATCTGTTCTATAAGTTTTTCTTTTCAACCACAGTCTCACGTTTTAATTTGCTTGAGGTTATTGTATTTACCGAAAACTTTAATTTCAAAAGAAGATACATGTTACACATAAGTATTTTGCCGTAAAAGATTGATTGAATCTCTCGTTCTCGAAAGTCTGCGACAATTATTTTTCTGATATTTTGCAGGAAAATGAATGTATTGGATTACATGATTACAAATTGCTTACCGAAAACAGAAGCGGAAACTATAAATATGATCGATAAAAAGATAAATCGAGATCGTTTTGAATTGCTTAACTCTCTGAGATTTGCATTCTTCAGACTGTCTGCAAGGTATTACACACAGAGTCGCTTCTGAGCAAGTTGATGGGGTATTGTTACTGCAAGGTTTGAAAACGTTTTCATTGAAAACTGTTTTGCGTTATAGTGAGTTTCGCATACTGTCTTCGTTATAATTGAAAAAAGTTTTCGTGAAGAATGCAAATACTATTCGTGGAGATTCCTGAAAATCACCATAGAGATTGTCAAAAGTATTCACGAAGAACAAAAATAATCTTCGAAACAACTTTGTATCACTGATACCAACGTGTTGAAGACTTCTTGATGCTGGATCTGACTAAATTATTTCAAAATAGAGGTGCTCCATAGAAAAGGTAAAGAGCTTTTTGCGAGAACTAAGCATGGTTTTTAGAAGAACCTTGTAAGGTTTCGGAAAGAAGTAAATGAGCTTTTCGCCTAAAATATGGTTGATACAAGCTTGTGATTGGGCATTTTCAGAACAAACGCTCCTCTCCTTTCTTCTTTGCCGGATTAGGCTTATTGTAGATTTTGCAAATCTATTTACCGAGAGGTGTTTTGGGGATTTAAGGCTTGCCATAAAACGACGAATGGTAAAGCCGAGCTCTTTTAACTCTCACTTTACCATTCCACTATTATGTTGTTTCGATTAGAATTCGAAATCTACACATGATCTGTCTGCCTTAACTGCTCCGATGATTTTTGCTACTGCAACGTGATCGGGATGTTTAGCGTAGATATCAAGATCGGCTAATGAGTCGAATTCTGTAACCAAAGCCAAATCAAATGTTTCATTTGGGTTTACATTGATTCCTACTTCGATAAACTTCAATTGCTCGATTTTGTCTTTCAAGGCTTCAAGGCCTAACTTGATTTCGTTTAGCTTTGCTGTTTTCTCTTCTACCGAAGGAAATTCTACGAGTTTGAATAGTACAATGTGACGAATCATAGTTTATTTTTTTACGTTAGTCGTTTTATAAAACAATACTACCCACATATGTTACCTAATCGCAGCATATATGGGTAGTGTAAACATTAAAGATGTGTATTAAGCTTTTTCAATCTTAACCATCAAATGTCCTTTTGCAACACGCTCGCCCTCTGTAACGTTTAGCTCAGTGATAACACCGCTAATCGGAGCAACGATTCTGTTTTGCATTTTCATTGCTTCATGAATCAAAAGCAAGTCGCCTGCTTTTACAGTATCGCCAGCTTTGCATGAAACAGAAAGAACTGTGCCCGGAAGGTGCGAACGCACTTCACCTTGTACAGGTGCAGACCAAGTCTTTCTTGCTTGATATTTCTTTGTTAATAGAGTTTTGTATGTACCCGAAAGTATCTCAAAATCTACATAATTCTTCTCTTCCATAACGAATTCGTTAGTTGGTAATTGAATATAAACGTGCTGATTAATTAGAATGGAGGTACTCCGTGTTTTCTAGCAGGACGCTCTTCGTGTTTGTATTGAGATATCTCAAGTGCGTGAAGCAGGTATTTTCTTGTTTCGCTTGGCTCAATTACAGTATCGATAAATCCTTTTGATGCAGCCACGTATGGGTTTGCAAATTTGTCGATGTATTCTTGTACCTTTTCTTTGCGCATTGCGTCTTGATCTTCTGCAGATGTAATTTCTTTTCTGAAGATTACGTTTGCTGCACCTTCTGGTCCCATTACTGCAATTTCAGCACCCGGCCATGCAAATACGAAGTCTGCGCCAAGGTGACGTGAGTTCATCGCGATGTAACCACCACCGTATGCTTTACGAAGGATGATTGTAATCTTTGGAACGGTTGCTTCGCTATATGCGTAAAGCATCTTAGCTCCGTGACGAATTACTCCTGCGTGTTCTTGGTCGATACCAGGAAGGTAACCAGGCATGTCTTCAAGGGTTACGATAGGAATGTTGAATGCGTCGCAGTAACGAATAAAGCGTGCTGCTTTGTCTGAACTGTCGCAATCAAGTACACCTGCAAGTACCATTGGTTGGTTCGCTACGAAACCTACAGTTTTACCGCTAAGACGACCAAAACCGATAACAATGTTTGCAGCCCAGCTTGCTTGGATTTCCAAGAAGTCGCTATCGTCTGCGATACATTTGATAACGTCTCTTACATCGTATGGTTGAGTTGCGTCTTCCGGAACGATGTTTTCAATCTTAAGGTCTGTTGCAGGAGCTTTTGGCTCTACAGCAGGAATCGGATGTACGTTGCTGCTTGGAATAAGGCTGATCAGTTTTTTCACTTGGTCGAAACATTCAGCTTCGCTTTGTGCGTAGAAGTGTGTGTTACCTGTGATTTCTGAGTGTACACGTGCACCACCAAGATCTTCCATTGAGATTTTCTCTCCAAGTACGGTTTCGATTACACTTGGTCCGGTAATAAACATTTTAGAAATGTTTTCTACAACAAACACGAAGTCTGTCAAAGCCGGAGAATATACTGCGCCACCGGCACATGGGCCTAGAATAAGCGAAATTTGTGGAATTACACCCGACGCAAGTGTGTTGCGGTAGAAGATTTCACCGTATCCGGCCAAAGCTCCGATACCTTCTTGAATACGTGCGCCACCCGAGTCGTTGATTCCGATTACAGGCATTTTAAGTTTAAGGGCGTGATCCATGATCTTGGTGATCTTACGAGCGTGTTTTAGGCCTAGTGAACCGCCGGCTACACTGAAGTCTTGCGCGTAAATTGCAACAGGAGTTCCGTTGATTGTACCTGTACCGGTTACAACACCGTCTCCGTGAAGCACTTTCTTGTCCATTCCGAAATCTCTTCCGTCATGCTCAACAAAAAGATCATACTCGTGAAATGAACCTTCGTCTAGAATAGCAGTAATACGATCGCGGGCAGTTAGCTTGCCGCTTGCTCTTTGTTTGTTTAGAGCATCTTCACCACCGCCCATCTCAACGATGGCTCTTTTTTGGCGTAATGCCAAGACACTTTTCTTCAATGATGTCATATCATTCAATTTAAAATATGGTATTATATCAAGTTTCTAAGGGTTATTTGCCGCCGATAGGTTTAATTCTATAGCTGCAACGGATAGAACCTTTTACAATATTGTTAAGTTTTGATTTGATTAGCTGCTTACGTATTGGTGATACGTGGTCGATAAATAGTTTACCATCTAGGTGATCGTATTCGTGCAATACAACTCGTGCTTTAAAGCCTTCGTAAACTTCATCGTGTGCTACAAAGTTTTCGTCAAGGTATTGAATTCTGATTCTGCTTTTACGAGCTACTTTTTCATGAATGCCCGGCAAGCTCAAACATCCTTCTTCTTGACTTACTTCTTCGCCGTCTTCTTCAATTACGTGGGCGTTAATCATTACTTTTTTGAATCCTGCAAACTCAGGATAGTCTTCAACCAATGGGTCTAGGTCGATTACCAACAAACGGATGTCTAAACCAATTTGAGGTGCTGCCAAACCGATACCTTCGGCATTGTACATCGTTTCAAACATATTTGCAATTAGTTTGTCTAATCCCGCATAGTTTTGATCAATATCTTCGGCAACCTTTCTCAATACAGGCTGGCCATACGTGTATATAGGTAAAATCATATCTGAAATTTTTATTATTATTCGCTAGTTAAAATCCTCTCATTCGTTTGCTCTCTAGATAAGATTGCAAAATAATGACTGCACTGATCTCATCTACCAGTGCTTTGTTTTGACGTTGTTTTTTACTTAATCCGCCATCGAGCATGGTTTGATGCGCCATTACGGAAGTAAAGCGTTCGTCTACATATTCTACAGGGATTGTTGGGATGGTGCGTGATAAATGTTTTACAAATGCTTCAACGTATTTCATGTTTTCTGAAAACTCATTGTTCATTTGCTTGGGCATGCCGACTACAAATAAATCGACGGGTTCTTTCTTTATGTATTCTTGCAAATACTTCACAACATCACAGCTAGGCAATGTGGTAAGACCATTTGCAATCATTTGAAGTGTATCGGTCACTGCTAGTCCGGTACGCTTACGCCCATAATCAATTGATAATATTCTTCCCATGTGTGCAAATATAGGAAATTATATACACAAATAGAACTAATCTGTGCAATAGATATAAAAAAAGAGGCCTTCTTTTCAGAAGGCCTCTCATATACTTAAACTTAGTCTAGTAAAATTAATGCTTATTCAGCTTGCATGATTACCACACGGTTCCATGCATTTTCGTTAGCATAAGGTTGAACTTCAGCACCTTTCCATTCTACTACGATTTGGCTTGATGGAATACCATATTTTTCCATAAGTTCTTTCGCAACTGCTTTCGCACGTTTTTCAGAAAGTTGCATGTTGTATTCTGCAGAACCTGATTCTTTAGAAGCATAACCTACAACTTTAACTGTTGCGTTGTTATTCTTGATGAAATCAGCTGTATTGAATACGTTGATTTGTTGATTTTTGTCAATCTTAGCGCTGTTTAGACGGAAGTAAACAACATTGCTAGCGATGATAACTTCTTCGTTAACGATTGCTTCTTCACACTCAGGACAAGAAACTGGTCTCTTGCTCAATTCTTCGTTTTCAGAACGTAGTCTGTTGATTTGACCATTCAAGTCGTTCAACAAAGCGTAATCCATAGGCTCGATAACTTCGAAGTCAGTTTTACCTAGTTTGAAAGTCAAACCAGCTGACAAAGATGCCATACCGCTAAAGTTTTTAGTTCCACCAGGAATCTCATCAAAATATGATGGGAATGCTGCTGCTTGAGCTTCTACGTTAATATCGATACGTTTGTTTACGCGGAACGCTGTCAAGATACCTGCATTCATTGTAGGAACATTAGATGCTTTGTAGCCTTGGTTTTCGAAACGGTGCATGTAACCAACACCCACCCATGGGATAAATCTGAACAAACGGTTTTCGTTGTAGTTACCGAAGTAGTTAGTAACATCCCACATCAAATCTACGTGACCACCAACGAATTTGTTGTTGATTTGACGCAAAGTTGGAGTGCTTAATGAATAACCGTGCAATGAACCACCATTGATTTGAGCACGGAATCCTGTGTAAGGATTGAACCATTTACCAAATGATACAGATGGAATGAAGTTCAAACGCTCGCCGAAATCAGCTCTTTGTGAACCTTCATTGAAAAGAATACTAGCGCCACCTGCTACAGAGATAAACCAGTTATCTTTTGCAGCATTCTTTTTGAAATTAGTTTTAGCGCCGCTTTCTGTGCTATAACCAACCATTGGTTGATACTCTTGAGCAGTTGCTGACAAAGTAGCAGCCGCTAGCAAACTGAACATTAAAGTTTTTGCTCTCATAAAGACTTAAAATTTAAAATAAATTCATATTTAACATCACTTACTCTCTATAAACTGATGTGTATAACTCAATAACACTTTCTATATCAAAACAACATTTGTTTGAAAAATGTTTTCAATGGATTCGAACTAGAATCATTTGAATAACATCCAGACTTTTGATTTGTTCGCAAATCTGTTTACATAGAAACCATATTACACGAAAGTTGTTCAATACATGCCGGTAAAAAAGAATCAAAACTTTTACTTCTTTTCCGAAAGCATTACCAAAACATTTATCACATTTCAGTGGGAGCAAAATTATATAAACATTTCTATTCTGACAAATAAATTTAACCACAAAATACAAAATGGGCTTATTTTCAACCAAATAGAAGCCTCTTTTCTCTAATTGAGATATGTTTTTTAGCACAAAATATGCCAAAAAGAGGAGTCTCATTGTCTTAAATGCATCGTAGAAATCCTTATCTCGACACAAAATCTAATATAAATTTGTAGCTTTGCGAAAATTCAAAATATCAAGATATAATGAATAATCATAAATGGCTCGTAGCATATACAACCCCCAGAGCCGAGAAAAAGATTGAAGAACAACTTACCAAAAATGGTATAACTTGTTATCTTCCTCTCCATTTGTCGAAGAGACAATGGAGTGATCGCATTAAATATGTGGAGATCCCCCTTTTTCCTTCTTATATATTTATTTATACTGAAGAAGCTAATATGTATACACTCCTATCTTCGATACGGGGTTTAGTCAAATTTGTTCATTATAATAGTAGAGCTGCTGAATTATCCCAAAAAGAGATCGATGACATCAAAGAATTTTTAGAATTGTCACAAAAACAAAGTGTTGAAATTAAGCCTTTACAAGAGGTGGAAATTGAATTTGGGTCTTTCAAAGGAAAAACAGGCATTGTAAAGCAAGTGAGAAAGAAAAAGATCTTGCTTATCCTAAAACAACTTGGCATTACTGTAGAAACAAATATTGAAATGGTAAAGCCTGTAAAAAAGGAAGTATAAATAAAAGGGGAATGCAGCTAATCTATGATTATTGCATTCCCCTTTGCTCTTTAGGATTATATCATTATTGAATTGCTTCTGAGAGTATCAACTCCGACTCTTCCTCTTCATTGATTGGCTCTACATATGGAATTGGCTTCTTTATCTTAAATCCAATTGCAGCAACAATTAATGTCATGATTGGACTTAATATATTAAAAAAACAGTATGGCATATATGTCATTGTTGCAACGCCTAAAACTGCCGATTGTGCCATACCACAACTATTCCATGGTATAAGTACAGATGTGACCGTTGCTGAATCTTCCAATGTTCTACTCAACAACTCGGGCTGATAGCCTTTTTCTTTATACGCTTCCGAAAACATTCTACCCGGTAATAATATTGAAATGTATTGATCGCCTGTAGCTAGATTTAAAAACATACAAGACATTGATGTAGATGCAACGGTTGAGAATGTGTTTTTCATCAATCCCAACATTTTGTCTGTAATCGCTTTCAACATACCACTTGCTTCCATAGCTCCCCCAAAAGTCATTGCGCAAATAATCAACCACACTGTATTGAGCATTCCTTTCATTCCTTTTGTTGCGACCAAAGAGTCTAACATTTCATTTCCGGTAGTAATTGACACCGGACCATATATTGCTTGAATAATGCCTTTCGCTAAAGTTTGTACTTTCCCTAGTCCCGGTTCTACTAGTTGCTTACATAAATCTGGTTGAAACACAACAACACCTAAGCCACCCATCAAGACGCCAACAACTAGAACTATTAGAGCGGGAACGCGCTTCATGATCAGTATAAATGTTACCAATGGTATAATAAAAAGCCATGGCGATAAATTGTAATTCTGTTGCAGTGCCAAACTCAATTCATCAGATCTCACTTCCGATACTTCAACACCAAAGAATCCGTATAATAGAAAGATCAACAACGTCAAGCTAAATGATGGTACCGTTGTTATCATTAAATATTTGATATGTGAAAACAAATCAGCTCCGGCTACTCCAGAAGCCATATTTGTTGTTTCTGATAAAGGCGAAATCTTATCTCCAAAGTATCCTCCTGAGATAACAGCACCTGCTACCCACCCCGGATCAATTCCAAGTGCCTTACCAATACCCATAAGGCCTACCCCTATTGTGGCAATGGTTGTCCATGAGCTACCTGAGCTCACTGATACAATTGCAGCGACAGAACATGCTGTTGCCAAGAAAATAGTTGGATTAATAAACTTTAGTCCATAATAAATCATCGCAGGAATAACTCCACTAAGCATCCAAGTCCCTGCCATAGCTCCGATAAACAACAATACTTGAATAGCAGACGTGGATCCGGCTATACTTTTTACAAATCCGGCTTCAAACCTATGCCATTTTGTTTGTTGCTTCCACATCGAAAGCGCAACACAGATAATAGTAGAAAATAATAAAACAATTTGAATAGATCCATCAATTGCGGCATCTCCAAACAATCGTACATTTATAACTAAAAGGGTTATTAAAGATAATACCGGTATTAACGATAATTTTACTGACGGTAAGTTCTTACTAGTAGCTTGCATTTACTCTGTTTCAACAATAATGAGACATTAATATTCATTCTTTATGCTGCAAATTTAGTAAGTATATTCATAAAGATGGAATAATATACATGATTAAATCTTAAAATGCATACTTATACGTATATGCATAAAAAAAAGAGACTGAACAAATATGTCCAATCTCTCTTTAGTGATGTATTAGCTTTAAGGTTATAAGTAATGGTAGTAAGGTTACACTGCAAACATACTACAAATATTACAAACAACCTTAAATATATTTTATATTATAAAACATATCAATACTATATAATAGATGTAC
>DLYT01000118.1:15911-17968 GCA_003447595.1 Porphyromonadaceae bacterium | reverse complement strand
TAATCTTTTTGAGGAGATAACAAGTAAGGTCCCGAACGGAACTTCACTTTCCATGGCTCATCGATATCTAAGATTGCTGAACCAAAACTATACACAAAACCATTACATGATTGAAGTACGCCGTGATAAAGCACCAACCATCCTTCAGATGTTTCAATAGGAATAGGCCCTGCTCCAATCTTAGTACATTGCCAAGCGCTAAGCTCAAAAGGCGCCGGAGCCATTACATGTCTATGTTTTCCCCAAAAATCAAGATCTGGCGATTCACTATAGAAGATATCCCCAAACGGAGTGTGCCCGTTATCACTTGGACGGCTCAACATTGCGAAATTTCCATTAATCTTACGAGGGAATAATACACCATTTCTATTGAATGGTAAAAATGCATTCTCTAGTTGATGGAATGTTTCGAAATCGAATGTATACGCAACTCCAATTGTTGGTCCATGATATCCGTTACACCATGTCACATAATAGCGATCTTCAATAAAACAAACACGAGGATCGTATGCATAAACAAACTTTCCAATCTCCTCATCGTTGCATTCAAATTCTATTTTATCTTCTTTAATATCCCAATCGATACCATTCTTACTAAATCCAACGTGCAAACGCATACGTCTATTGGTATCGTCGCAACGAAATACACCAGCGTATCCATCTTTAAATGGTACAACAGCACTATTAAAAATACTATTTGATGTAGGTAACAAATCTCTCGGTATTACCGGATTTGCAGAATAGCGCCACATCACATCCTTGCTACCTTGTGGACGTTCTTCCCAAGGCATTTGCGGAAGTGGATTCCCTTTAATTTCAATCTTACTCATTATAATATATTCTTTTATTTATGTTGGTTATTTATTTTCTGGCAAATCTAACTTTTTCATCAATTCGTCGTACTCTTTTTCTTCTTTATTCATCTTATCATACCAATTCTTTTTAAGAATTAAAGTTGTTATAACAAGTACCATTATTGAAGAAAACAATGGCATTCCTTCTTTGATAACAATATACATAGGTATGATGGTTAGAGAACTTTGCCATACAATACCAATAAAGATATTAAACATGTCTCTTTTGAAGTTCTTATTAGCAGGCACCTCCGGATATACTTTAGCCACTTTGTCCTGAACTGGTTTCCATAATCCCCATGGGCGCACACGAATGTAAAAATTCATCAACGTTTGATCATCTGTAGGCTCAGCACTAAAAGTACCTACAATACATCCGATAAAGGAAACGATCAATAGTATCGGGAAATAATACAAGGGCAGTGTATCTGGGAAAAATTGAGGTACAATCATTGCTGCTATCACTCCTACGGTCATCCCCCAGAAGTATCCGCTTCCGTTGAAACGCCACCAATGCCACTTCAAAAAGTTTGCTGCAATATATCCACCATAAAGTGCTGACACAATCCATTGAAGTACCGAGTTGATATTCTCAACAAAGAATCCAAAACATGTACTAACAACTACAACCAATACAGAAACCAAATAGCTTGCACGGATCTGAGTTTTTGCTGATGCAGTTGGGTTGATGTATTTCAAGTAAATATCATTTACAATATAAGCAGGTGCGGCATTAACCGTAGAAGCAAATGTAGACATAAATGCAGCTAACAACCCGGCAATAAGCAATCCGGCCAATCCAACAGGGACAAATTCACTAATCGCTCGTGGTAGAATTGTTTCAAAATCAACAGCACTACCCATCGCTTTAAAGTCTTCACTAAAGAACACAATAGCAAGAACTGTAAAGCCCATAATCATCAAATAACGAGGAATCAACAATACAACCGGTACAGATCCACTCATCAATGCAGCTTCTCTTGGTGTTTTACAAGATAAAACTTTCTGCATATCATAATTTGGAGCAGGACCAGCCATACTCATAAATATACCTTTGAAAAGCATCATCATTACAATGATTGTAAACAAGCCATATTGATCTTTCGCCATTCGCTCGGTTACTGCCGGTAGTAATGCTGACCAATCTAAATCCAACTCCCAGCCAAAGAATGGTGTATCCCACCCTACCGGAACATGCATTGA
>DLYT01000118.1:4810-15652 GCA_003447595.1 Porphyromonadaceae bacterium | reverse complement strand
GCAAATTGCACAACGTCTGTCCAAACAATACTAAGCATTCCTCCAAGCATTACATAGAATGTAGCTATTGACGTAAATACAATTCCATACATGTGAGGAACATATTCAGGCGGAATATTCAATGGTATGTATTGAGAGACTTCGCTCCAAGGGAAGAAAATCTCCATAAACTTTCCGATACCGATAAAACCATAACTTAAAAAGCCTATTACACCTATGATTGCATACAACACCACAATCGTATGGGATAAGTTTGCTCCTTTACCGTATCCAAATCGTGTTCGAATCCACTCTGCGCCTGTCAGCACATTGGAACGACGCAACCAAATAGATAGATAAATCATCAAAAATATTTGATTAAACACAGGCCATAACCATGGGATCCATAGACTTTTAAGTCCATAAACAAATGCTAAATAAACCATCCACATTGTTCCGGAAATATCAAACATTCCGGATGCATTAGACAATCCTAGCATATAAAAAGGAAGTGTTTTCCCTCCTAAAAAGTAAGAATCTAAATTCTTAGATGCTTTCTTTTTCAATATCAATCCGATTACTATCATCACGACTAAATACATAGCAATGATGACAATATCAATTAATTGCAATTTCATATATATAAGGTATAAGGTTATTGTACTGCAATGGTTGAGATCATTCCTAGATTGTCATAATCATGTAGTTCCCAAATCTTTTGACCATTAGCATCGATCTCAAATACTTGAGCATTCGTTTTTCGCAATGATTTTTCAGCATGTCCTGGCCAGTTACAAACATAATAGCCTTTGTTTGATGATGGATAAAGTTGTGCAACAAAGAACAATTGTGTGTTTTCAATATCTTTCTCTCCTACTCTTTTTACAACTTCTCCTTTTTCAAAATCCAATTCAACCCAAGAGTGAGCATCACCACATGCAACAATATAATTTCCATTTGGCAACTCTAATGATGAAAATGGATTCCCTTCCACTGATACCTTCTTCAATAGGTTTCCACTAGGTTCAACTTCGCATAATTCTGAAGTTCCAAATAATGGAACCATATAGTTTCCTTTTTTATTTTTTGTTATTTGTCTAAATTGAGAGTGTGGCCCTTCAATTCCTGTATCGAAAGTTGTTTCAGATACAATCTTTCCGCTATCATCTACTTCCATTATTTTTGCAGGTTTTCCACACCATGCAATCAAAGTATTTCCATTGTCCAACGCTGCAGCTGTTTGCATTTCGGTTCCTTCCGGACTTTTAATATCCCAAATAACAGTCTTATCTGGTGTTATTTTAGAGGCTCCCTTGGCATATGCAAATACAATATTACCATCTTTATCAAAGCCTAGCGAATTACATTCAGTTCCTTTATCAAGAACATATTCCCACTCAATATTCTTAGATTGCTTATCTAGCAATACGATCTTATTCCATCCCGATCCACTGAGTAGTAATTTTGAGTCTGGAGCAGATTTCTCATTACATGACGCAAGTAATGCTACAGCAAACAATGCGCTTAATACTTTTAATTTAATTGTTCTCATGGCTATTTATATTTAACATAAAAGCTGCCTCGCCTATATTATAATATAAGATACGAGACAGCTTTATTCTATTTAAACGCCTTATAAAAAAGGCATTCATTCAAATTATTTATTTTTCAAGTCGTTGAATAATTCAAAAGCTTGATCAGGAGTTAAATTGTCGTGAATAACACCACGCACTGCCTGAATCATAGCAATTGGATCTTCTGATTGGAAAACATTACGTCCCATATCAACACCAACAGCACCTTCATTGATTCCATTGTAACAAAGTTCTAATGCTGCTTTTTCTTCTAGTTTCTTTCCACCTGCAATTACAATTGGAACTGGACAAGAATTTACAACCTTTTCAAAGCCATCACAGTAATATGTTTTTACGATGTTAGCTCCATTTTCAGCACAAATACGAGCAGCTGTAGAGAAGTAGCGAGCATCGCGAGCCATTTCTTTACCTACTGCAGTTACACCCATTGTAGGAATTCCGTATTTATAACCGTAATCTGCTGTCTTAACGAGGTTTTCGATTGTTTTAGCCTCGTATGTTCCGCCCATTGATACCATTACAGCCATACAAGAAGCATTTACGCGAATTGCATCATGAGGATCAAGAATGCACTCATTATTTAGGTCTGTTAAGATTGTTGTACCTGCTGAGTATCTTAAACATACCGGTTTGTTTGCTGTAGCTGGAACTACAGATCTCAATGCACCACGAGTACACATCAATGAATCTGCATATTCAATCAATGGGACAATGCTAAGGTCTAGACGTTCCAAACCTGATGTAGGGCCCATAATATAACCATGGTCGAATGCAAGCATTACTGTGCGACCAGATTTCTTATCAAACATTCTGCTTAGACGATCTTTCAATCCCCAATCACAGTTGTCTAATCCTTTTAAAAAGAACGATTGATTTTTTACTGGAACACCAATTCCGTAATCTTTATCTTTATTTGCTAAGATTCCATCCAAATCTGCCATTTCTATAATCTTTTAATGCGTTATGTATTACTTATTATTTAAGAGAAGTTGCGAATGCATTGAACATACATGCCCAAGAAGATGCTCCTGAATCAGCATAACCAATTGAACGCTCACCATAATTACGAGCACGTCCGAAGTTTGCTTTCATATCTACAGTTGCCAATGCACCAGCACTAGCAGCTTCTGCACCAGCAGCCATGATTTCACGAATATCGTCAGACGAACATTCTGAAATTGCTTCAACAGCCGGAATCAACGCATCCATCATTGTTTTATCACCGCGCAAAGCTTTAGTTTGTTTCTGTACGCCGGCTAGACCTCCTTTAAATAAGTCTTTCACACCATTTGCATCCAAAGAGTCACCACTTACGGCATCACTCATTCCTAAACAGAATGCACCTAATAGTGTACTTGTAGATCCACTTGTCTGTAACATTACATTAAAGCCCATATCATTAAGCATTTGCTTAAATTCAGTGCCTTGTTCTGCAGAACTTAAAACAGCTGAAAGTGCTGTTACAATTGCCTGACCGTGATCACCGTCACCAATTACTGCATCTAATTGAGAAAACTCATCTGCTCTTGCTTGAATGTCAGCAAATGCAGCTCTCATCATTAATTTGAAATCGTTAATAGTTAGCTGTTGCATAGATATTAAATAAACTGTCTGTGCCATCAGACACAGACAGACATTGATGCTTTATTATTTACCAATAGTAGTCCAATATGGAGCGTCTGCACGCTTGTTTTTCAAGTAATCTACATGATCATCGTCCATACGAGCAAGAATCATCTGAAAACCAGCTTGTTCTTGAACAGTAAGAATCTCTTGAATTCTACCATCAACAACATCAAACCCTTTTTCTTTCAAGATTTGGTATGCTTTTCTGAACACAATACACATTTCCATGTGAGTTGTTGCACCTACACCATTAATATATAGAAGTAGTTTATCTCCTACGGTTGGTTTTACTTGTTCCAACAATCTGTTCACCATGATCTCTGCTGTTTCATCTGCAGAAACTAACATTTGACGACCACCGCCGCCTTCACCATGCTGACCCATACCAATCTCCATTTCACCTGGAGCTAAAGAAGTGATTGTTGCACCGTTTTGAGGATGAGAACAAGAACCCATTGCTACTGCTAGAGTTGCAACATCTTTATTGAAGCGTTCGCCAATCTCGATCAACTCATCTAATGTCTTACCTTCTTCCGAAGCTGCACCTAAAATTTTAAACAAAGGCACACATCCAGCCAAACCACGACGATCATCTGTATTGATATCAATACCAGCACTGATATCATCATGTGTCATGATACGTTTAACGTTAATTCCTACGCGTTCTGCTAGTTGACAAGCCATATTTGCGCTCATCACATCACCAGAGTGATTCAAAACAACAAGAAGAATACCTGCTTCACGTTTAAACATTTGTAGAGCTTGGAACAATCTTTGTGCTCCTGGAGCTGCAAAGATATCGCCAACTACAGAGCAGTCTAGCATGCCTTCTCCGACAAAACCGCTCAATGCAGGTTCGTGACCAGCACCACCCAATGTAATAATCGCAACTTTGCTTTCATCTTTTGGATTTGCTCTCACTACAATATTTTCACCACCAAGGGCAACTTTATCTTTATATGCCAAAACATAACCCTCTAGCAATTCACTTGTAATCGCTTCTGGCTCGTTCGTAAATTTAGTTTTAACCTGTGTCATCTTTATTAGGATTAGTTGTTAGCTTTTATTTTTTGAAACACATTAATTCTACCGGAATACCTTCTTCTTCGATGAAAGCAATGCTCAACTGATCGTCAACATCTGCAGGACCAAAGATTACAGTTTTACCTTCCAATGCTGTTGTCAAACATGGCACTTCATAAGCGATATGCGCAACTTTTTGAATTAACTCAGGCATACAGCTGCCTTCTTCAAACTTCAAATGTTCGATTCTGTTTTCGCTGTTGGTATAATCAGTAAGCCATACACGAAGACCATCATTAAAAACAGCTTCCTCTTGCTTATTGCATGAAGGAACACCAAAATGATTGAATTTTCTCATGATATAAGAATTAAATAGGTTGTAATGATATTAATTTTAACACTGTAAAAACAGATTATCTCTTTAATAACTTACCCATTCGCATATATGAAATTAGCGATATAACAGATAATATTATTAAAACGATATAAAGATATAAAGAAATTCCATCAAATGCATCATTTTTACCATAAGAATGCATCCCGCTTAAGAAATAATTAACACCTAAGAAGGTCATCAGAACTGACGCAAAAGAAAACACCGATAACAAATTAAACCAAAATAATATGTTTATTTTATTAATCAAGCGAATATGTGTTACGATTGCATAAACAACCATGGTAATCAATGCCCACGTTTCTTTAGGATCCCAGCCCCAATAACGCCCCCATGATTCATTAGCCCATACAGCTCCAAGAAATGTTCCTACAGTCATTAAGATCAAACCTATAAGCATAGACATCTCATTTATAATCGTAAACTCTTTTATCTTAGGAACTAAAAGATTCAATTGCTTCTTACCGAAACTCATCAAGACCAAATTAAATAACCCCAAGAGTGTTGAAATTCCAAAAAAACCATACGCTGCAACAATTACAGCTACGTGAAACATCAACCATGGAGATTTCAAAACAGGAACCAACGCATTAATTTGTGGATCCATCCAATTAAGACCCGAGACAAAAAGTATGACACCTGTAAATAATGAGGCCAATGCAAATGTAATTGGTGATCGACGGATAAATAACAATCCCCCAAACATCGTAGCCCAACCCACATAAACCATAGTTTCATACGAATTGCTCCATGGTGCATATCCACTTACATACCATCTCAAGCCCATTCCAAATGTATGCACGATAAAAACGGCTCCAATTAGAAGCGCAAAGACCTTGAATAAAAGGCTATAAACAGGTTTCTCTTCAAACATTTTTGCTAGAGAAATCACGAGTAGAATACCTCCTAATATTAAGTACAACTTAAAGCAATGTCTGAAAACATGCATTTTATTGTAATACGATTCCCATTTGAGTTTTGATTGATTAATTTGCAGTGTATTGTTCTTTGCACTTTGATAAGTCGAGATCATACTCAAAACCTCATCAGTCTTTGACCAGTCGCCAGATTTAACAGCCTCTGCTACTTCTTCTGTATACCAATCAAATATTCGAGAAACAAACATTGAATCTTTTTCCGAAAAAGAAGATAAATCGTCTCCTGATGCAAACCATTTATGATTTTGATCATTCTCTAATGGGAACAGATTTAATAATCGGCCATTAATAAGCTGATAGAATATGTTTACTTTTTCATCCAACTTAAGAAGATCTTTATCCATCTGATTCCTTTCATTCGGCATCTTATTATAGATTTGATCTATCTCACTTTGCAGTTTATAGTTTCCTTGTTGGTCAAATAAATCAACATAAGCACACATCTTACCATTCAAAGCATAATTCTTAACGATTTGCTTATTCGGAACTTCAATCAATGGTATACGCGACCAAATCTGCGGATATGTAAGGATACCCAATAAAACTTGATCTGCTGATTGATTATTATACATTTCGTCCTTATGCAACTTCCTCATTACCTCATTAGAAAATGTATTCACCGGAACCATTCGTCCATTATACATCTGCATTGGCATCAAGCCAAATTTTTCGGCTTCAACTTTAGGAATTGCCATTGATTCAGCAGCCTTTTCAAAGTTCATAGACTCATTGGCACATATAGAGGTTGCCCCCATAAACAAAAAAACTAGAAAAACTGACAGTTTATTCGAGTAAGTCTTTAGACGATTATTCAAAAAACGCAAACGACTATTCTTCCCTATCAACGAATAAATAAAGCCGACAACAAGTAATAAATACCCCAAATAAGTAACATATCTTCCTGCTACATCTTTATTTACTGATAGAATTGTACCTTTTTCATCTTGATCATAAGATGCTTGAAAGAAACGATAACCTTCCAAATCCATTACATTATTCATAAAAACCTTCTGATCAAATGTTGTGCCGTTATAATATACACGAAGTAAACTTTCATATGAAGAAGGACTAGAAGAACCAGGATAGCGATTTAAGGAAAAATCAACAAGCTCAATTTCAAAAGGCAATGAATGAAGTTCTGTTCTATCAAATTTTTGAATTACAAGTTGATTTGTTTTTTGCCCTTCTCGTATATGAACCATTCCTTCTTCGCCAAATACGTGTGTTACAAATGCACCAATAAGAATAACAATAAATGCAATATGCGAAATCAAAACGCCCCATTTTTTCTGACGAAAAAGTTTGAGACGATCAATTGCTCCTATAAAATTGAGGATCATTGCAAACTGCAACAACAGCAACACCGGCGAATAGTAAACATACTCTTTAGCGACAATTGTCCCATGCAGTTTTTCTATAAATGTTGCTCCGGCTAATAAAATAGCATACAACGATAGCAACACAATTGTAGATCGTGGAGAGGATATAATCCGAGTAAGATTATTATACATTTTACTTGTTTAGTTAAGAGTTAGACATAAAAAAACAGAGGCAGTAAGTTTATTTCTTACTGCCTCTATAAAAATATAAATTAATCTTCAATAATTACACGGAATCCAACATTTTTAACTCTTTGCCATGCATAGTATGCTTTACGTATATATGACGTCGAATTTTTAGGTCTTTCATTCCATGCTCCACCCCTCACTACTCGGTGTTTAGATGTTTCCTTCGACTTCTCATTGTATGGATAGTCTAGGTAAGAACTTCTAGTCCATTCAGCAACATTACCATGCATTGCGAACAATCCAAAAGGATTGGCTTTATAAGCTTTCGCATCTGCCATAATCATGTTACCATCATCAACACTTTCAGCTTTAGGAATAAAGTTATAATATTTGTACCAATAGCTATTTTTTGACATCGGCACCGGATTCACACCACTTACAGCCATTTTTGAAAGTTGACCATCAGCCATGTTATCGTAAGCGCCAAAGTCAGAGTTTGAATTACCAAACCAGAAATCATCATCAGAACCAGCTCTACAAGCCCACTCCCATTGCGCTTCCGTTGGAAGTGTAATGTTCATTCCCGTTTTCTCGCTTAGCATCTTACAATAAGCCATCGCATCTTCCCAACTCACACGAATAACCGGTTGCTCTGGTTTATTTGCAGCATATCCCGGAGTGGTATGGTCTTTCCAGAACTGATCTACAAATCGGCTATCGTGTTCTGGAACTAATGCGTTGTATTGAGCGTTTGTTACTTCTACTTCCGCCATCCAGAATGGTTTGTCGATTTTAACTTTCGACATTTGTTTGTTATCGGCATTTCCTTTAGGACTACCCATTACAAACTGACCAGCCGGAACTTTTACAAATTTCATAACAACACCTGGAGCCAATTCTATTTCTTTAGAAGTTTCACCATCTTTCGACAAAAGAGCTTTTGCTTGATCAGCTGACATCGGCCAACCTTTTAGCTTAACTTCTTTACTCTTTTTCTCTTTAAGAGGCTCTGGTTTCTCTGGAGTAATTGCTCCTTTTGATTTCAGATACTCTCCATAAGATTTCAACTCAGCTCTCCAGTCATTCTTCACGCCATTGTATTTTTCAGACAACTCCATACGGCGAGTGTACTGATCAATATTACCATCTAGAATGTTAGTTATAAACTCACCTTTATCAGGCGCATTCATATCAATCCAAGTATAAAGATCTTTCCATTCTTTGTCGGTAAGCTTCACATTGAAGTGACCTTTTTTCAACATTCTCACAAGTTCACTTGTCGAAGCATGATATTCATACGGTTGAAGCACATACATCTCAGCCTCCGGACCTTGTCTGTTGATATAAGGATGGAAGTTTAGATATGACAAGCCATATCCTGTTTTCTCATCTTTTCTACCACCGGTAAAGTCGATTGAACCATTTTCACCATTATGACAAGAAACACAAGCTCTATCAAGAATTGGCTGAATCTGATAATCGAAAGTCATTGATCTCACACCACCTTCAGGAGCCTGAATTGTATGAGGAGTTTTCGACGAAGCGATTACTTTCTTCGGAATAGGTATCTTATTTTGATCTTCATGACAACCTACACAAGAAACGACTTCACCAGGCATACCAGTCACCCAGCTTCTCATCCATTGAATAGCTCTACCATCTGAATCAAGCGGTTGCATTGAAATCGGTGTATTTGCCGGAATCTTGAAAATAACAGATCCATCTTCTTCAACCGGAACAACACCTAACAAACGTTTAATATCCCATCCACTTTGAATACCATGAGCATTATGGTCTGATCTTGAATGCAAATACGCATATTCATAAGCAAATAAACGCAAAGCCTTCACTGTGCCACGAGGTACACCTCTCAAACCTTCACCTTCATAGATATCCTGAATAAACACTGTCGATTCTTTTTCATTCAGTTTTACTTTATCAGGAATTACAGCCGGAGCCGGTCTTTCTTGAGCCAAAATAGGAGTAATCAAACCTTCACCTTCGTATTCAGCAACAAGCGTTACATTATCAAAGATATCGACCAAATAAATACCCCAAAGCGATTCCGGGCTCATTTTTGCTGAAACCAAGAAGTATTTATCATTCAATGGCCAAGGCTTCACAAACTGAGGCCAAACTCCATCTACAAGTTCATCCTTAATAATAGGCTCAATCGGTCTATTTCTAAAAGGAATCTCTTGAGTCATACCTTTTTCTTCTTTACGACTCTTCATCGGATCAAACAACATCATTCGTCCCGATCTCACTGTTCCGTGGTGACCGGAAATAATGCCGACAAATGCTGACGAATGTCCAGGTAGAGGTTGCATATCGAATGTACTATTCGGGAAATACGAGCCACTACCATACAAAGCCTTCACTTCTGTTCCATCAGGATTCATATGCATTACGAATCTTGAGAAGTAGTGTGTCAAGTCTGTATATTCCCAACGAGTATACATTACGCGACCATTTTGCATTACAACCGGATTCCAGTTTGCATCTTGGTCAAAAGTAAGACGTCTAATGCTTTTATCCTTTGGATCATACAAAACCGCATTACCAACAGCATCCGAACCACTTACACATGGAACACCGTGATAACCAATATTTGAAATAGCCCAAATTTTACCGCTTGGTAAATATGTTGCATCAAAGAACTCTAGATCTTTTTCTACTGTTTCAATAAGAGGTTTTGCTTCACCACCAGAAACAGGAACTTCAAAAACATTGAATCGATTATCTTTTGTCAATGAAGTAAACATGACTTTAGACCCGTCCCAATGTAGCTTAAGATCCGAAACAGCCCCTGTTGTTGAAGGCTTGAAAATCGTTCTGGTCTGTACATCACCTCTAAGGTTAGACAACTCTGCAATTTCCGCATCAAAACCAACACGTCTTGCCGAAGTTTGATTACTCCAGTTGTTCGGTTGAGTTCCTAATTCATGCGTATTAATATTTCTTGCATTAGCTCCAATCTTATAACGACCCACGATGATCTTATCCACATCTAGAAGTGGATTTGACATCAACAACGTTTTTTTCAGTTCTAATGCACGATTAGCATCAGCAATAGACTGAGCATTGCCAGCATAAATACCTTTAAATCCTTTTTTATTTAAAGCAATGATTTCATCAAACAAAGGTTTGTTTTTTGCAACATCAAACCCTTTTGCTTTCTTCATATCATTATAAGCAAGCTCAATCGATTCAATATTGAACCATGCCAATTGATCTTGAATTTTCAAAACCTGATTAGCCTGATCAAAAAGTTGAAGATATTGTTTGATTTGCTCATCAAGATTAGAAACGCTATTAATCGCTTCTAATTGTTTGCCGAAATAAGCCTTATCTTGAAGCTTATTAATAACACCTTCTACAAGTTGTTTTTCTACAGAAGCATCAACAGTTGTTA
Source organism: Porphyromonadaceae bacterium (assembly GCA_003447595.1). Lineage (GTDB taxonomy): Bacteria > Bacteroidota > Bacteroidia > Bacteroidales > CAMTPD01 > UBA12018. The sequence goes on along the minus strand of DLYT01000118.1, from coordinate 5,174 downwards.
ACCAAATATCAAGACCTCCGTCGATACTAGAACCAATCACACCCAAATCCTGTGGATATACATTACGCAATTGGTCAGCATAATCTTTTCCGAAAATATTTTGCACTCTAAAGAATGCACTTCCTATCGGTGAATTGTCATCAATACCTACTTCCGACTCGAAACGGTCAAATTTCTTATCCAACTGGAAAACAACCACACCATTAGCATGTACCAAAACACTGTGATCGTATTTTGTTCCAGCTATAGAAACAGGTTTACCTGAAAAGTTTGAATTAAACTTAGGTGTACCGTGTGGTGCATCCGTATAAATAGGTGTAAGCTCATCCAACCAAACAGTAGACCCATCGCTAGCTATTAGTTT
>DLYT01000118.1:0-4614 GCA_003447595.1 Porphyromonadaceae bacterium | reverse complement strand
GCATTCGCCCACGCTGCATGATCCCAATCTGAACCATCAGGGCCACCAGTTGTAATTAATACTAATTTATCTTGACCTTTTACGTTAGCAACAATCTTTTCGGACTTCTGCTTTGCTTTCATCCACTTTGACTCTATAGGCATGCCCGCCTTTTTCAACGCATCACGCAAAGTTGCTTTTTGCTTTACAGAGGCATCGATCCAATTCGAAGCACCCTTTTGAGCATATGAATTATGCGCTGCGAGACAAAGTAGCAATGAAACTCCAATACCAAATTTTCTCATTAAGTTTCGTTTGTGTTTTTCTGATTAAAGAGCAGTCTGAAGTTTAGCAATCAGACTGCTTTTATTTCTATCTTGAGAATTACTGTTGACTTAGACAATCAGTAAATACAACATTAGGGTTAGTAAAACGAAGACCATCACCATCGTGATAGCTTGCATATTCAGAAACAATAGCACCTTCGTCACCGGCCATTAGGAAGTGAGGAGTTTCTAGTTGTTTCAATGGTACCATCTCGTCTACTTTTTGAACTACGAAATTACTTACTGTGATATAGTCTTTTTGACTTTCTGGCAACTTAGGACCATTAGGTGTAGTTTCGCCAACTGCATAGTTGTAAACCCATCCGTGACGTGGCACCCAAGCTTCATGCTTAGCCGCATACTTTGTAGGAAGGTGTTTGTGCTCAACAATCATTTGTCCAGGCAATAAATAGATTTCATGAGCAAAATAGTTATGCTCTGCATCGTTAACCCAGAAAATACCACCCATACCAACGTTTTCGAAATCACCTAGATTAAAGTCTGTGATCCAAAGATTCTTTTTAAGATTTTCTGAATATGGAACACCATAAAACTCTAGCATATCAAGATATGCTGCCAAAGCTACATCAGCTTGTAACTTTCCATCTTTGTAAAAATCCGCATTTGTGTACTTCTTTTGATACTTCATAGCTTTATTCGTTTTTAAATTTGATTCACAAGCATTTGTACAAGAATCAGATCCTGCTGCACTGGTATTGGCAGCGTTACCACCTGAACAAGCAATAAAACCTGCACTAATAGCAGCAAAACAGATCGTTTTAAAAAATAGATTACCTTTCATGATTAATAATTAATATGTAGCTATACCTTCAATTTCTATTAATAATTCATCTCGACATACGTCGGCCAACAAAAAGCTCATTGGCAAACTTGGAAACATTCTTTGTAAAAGCTCCTTCGCCTCGGTTACAAATTTGTCATGCTTAAGATATACTCGCAACAACTTATATGAGCGCGTACAAACGTCTGACATTCCTGCATGATTCAGGTTTTCATCACCAATCAAATACTCGATATTCTCAACAGTTGTTACCAGTTGCTCTTTCAACGTTGCATTATGCAAACTCTCTTCACCTCTGATTGCCGCAGTTCCTGAGATATAGATAACACCTCCGTCATCCACAAAGTCAACCGCTTTAGCACGTTCAAATTTAGGTGTCGTTTTATTTTCCACCTCTGAAATCAACAATCGCTTTGAGTATTCATGCGCTGCAATTTGAAGTTGATTGTCAATCGGCACGATAGACAATACATCTTTACTATATTTTATCGCATCAATATCAACAATCACACCGCCCGACTGCATACCAATACCTGTTGCTGCAGGATAGCCCTCACTCCATTGTCCGGTAGCATAAAAAGCAGTTCTAGCATCGTTGAATGCCTGATAATGTTGATACTCGTTTTCGAAATCGACGATTCTTTCCAAATAGTTCCATTGCCTTACAATGTCACAAACACCAAAACCCTCTTTTTCGAAAACAGCAGCAATCGTATTAAAAACATCTACCGATTGCTGACGAAACGAAACATTGATTACATCAGACTGAACACCTGATATATAGAGAGATTTAACCTGTTCGTTTTCATATACGACGTAAGGAACGTTAGCATAAAGATCATAACGTAACTCATCAAGTTCACCATCAAAATACTGCACTTCCGCAACCAAACTACTCGCCAGAGGTGCTTGCGCAATCAAGCTAAATGTAGGTATAGACGACGGATATACACTAAATAAATGATCTTTCAATATATTATATTTACGAACATAATCTTCATTATTAAAGATTGCCGCAAAAATATTTATTCGTATAATTGGTTTAGCCAAGCTCCATGATTCGGTAAGAGTAAGAAGTGCACTTTGAAAGTCTTCATCTTCTGTACGAAAGATAGAGTAAATTAAGTTCTTCATGTTATTATTTTCGGGTTGTTATAGGGAATTCACATATTCCACTAATTGATCAATCTCTTTATCTGAAACTTTCTTATCCTTGATACCATGTTTATGTTCTGAAAAGACTGATTTCAACGTTGCAGCTCTACCATCAAACAGATAAGGTGCAGTACGCCAAACCTCAATTAATGTAGGTGTATCCCAACCTTGTTCAAACTCAATATCATCTCCAATACGATGCATTTTCATATCGGTATAATAATGTCCACTATGACATGCATCACAGCTCAATTTCTCAAAAACTTTACGTCCTTTCTTCGCTTCCTCAGAAAGTTCGCCCTCAACAAGATAAGGACTTTTCAAGGGTTTCAAACTCTTCAAGTATAAGTCGACACTCAAAGCATCTTCTTCAGGAACATCGTGAAACTGAATAAACTTAAAACCGGCACGCACCGCAATCTCTGCATTTTCGCGAATCCCGGAAATCATATTCGGTGCCGTAACATGCGAAAGCAATAAGCTTTTACAGTTTTTCGGATTCCCTACTCCATCGTTCATCAAGTCCCAGTTCATACCATCCGTACGAGCTTCTCCCGGGTGACAGCCATTACAACTTTGCCAGTTCTGGAAACAAAACATAGCATCATTAAATATACGCTCCCCTTTATTCTCATTCGTCTCTACGCGATCCGGATTCAATGCTAATCCGGTCACAGTACTAGACGAAACATTATACACATTTAAGATATCCGAAAAGTAAGTAGGAATATACAATGCATTGTTTGCATATATCATAGCACGCGGACCGTTACCTTCAACTGGAATACGCTCCCTCATTCCATACAAGAAGTGAAGATCATAGCTTAAGTTTTCCTTTTGAGGATAACTTTCAAACTTCTCTCTGAACCTCTTATGATCTATCTTACTAATCTCATGCGTTCCTGAATGTGTGATAAATATATAGTCATTATCACAAACAATATCCCAAACACCAGCGGCTCCTCGCTCAGGCTCATCTACAAGAACAGCTCCCAAATACTCCAACTTTTCAGCATCAATCACACTAAAAGCACTCGTATTCATCCATCCTTGCTGCAACTGAGAAGTTGGCACTTGAAAACGACCTAAGTTGTGAGAAACATACACATATTTACCATCAGGAGTCACACACATTCCTCTCAGCGCATTACTACCATTTGCTAAACGGATGTTCTTCTCCACCTTGAAATCGCCTGTATTCACAACCGACAATTCCGATGCTACCTCATCAACATCAGCACGTTGAGCCGGCAAGAAGTTGGTAACAAACATACGTTTTCCGTCATTGCTAAACACGATATTATTCGGTTCACGCAACACATCAACTGTACGTGTTACTTTTTTTGAAGACAAATCAATCTCCGAAACAGAGTTCTTATAGCGATTACAAACATAAAGTTTTGAACCATCTGCTGATAAAACCGGACTACAAGCGCCCATTCCTACAGGAATCTCAGCTTCAACAGTTCCGCTTTGCAGACTAATTATGTAAACTACACCTTGTAGATCTGATGCTGTAACAAATAAATAATCTTTGTTATTTGCCAAACCAGTTGGAGCAAATTTAAGATCTATTGATTTAATCACGTTGCCGCTTTGAACATCTATTAAGTCAACATTTGATTTGCCTTTGTTTGATATAGCTACAATATTCTCTCCGATTTTTTGAATCGAAGTCGGAAAATTAACATCTGTCGCACTTAAAGACAGTACGTTAATTGCTGCAAGCAGCAAAATCTTTTTTGTATTTGATATCAGTGTCATTGTCAAATGTTTTTCTATGGTAGAAGCAAAGATACACTTTTAGACGTAAGATTATATATTATTTAGACTACTGGTTTGATTAAAAATAATTAATATATTCTATTTATCAGCTAGAGGTACAGTTAACACTATCATCTCAATTTTCAGGATCATTTCACACATTCAAAAATACTAGTCTACAATTTCATTAACCACTTGTCCATCAAATCGATATTTCGACCAAAGACACTATGGAGAACTACCGCAAACTATCGCGCATTGGTCTATCCTAATAGACCGCCCACAAATAGAACAAACCCTGATCAATTTGATAAAGAATGCAACGGAAGCTTGTTGCGAAAAGGAATTGGCCGCAATAGCCATACAGTGCTCTCACGATCGCCAAAAACAGCAAATCGTTCTTTCGGTTAGCGACAACGGTTGTGGTATTTTGCCCGAAGTACAGGATAAAATCTTTGTTCCGTTTTTTAGTACCAAACAAAACGGCTCCGGCATCGGACTCAATCTCTGCAAGCAAATTGCACGTTTGCACGGCGGAAACCTTGCGGTATCGAGTACTCCCGGCATCGGAACCACCTTTACAATGCA
>DLYT01000053.1:4506-13860 GCA_003447595.1 Porphyromonadaceae bacterium | reverse complement strand
TTTGGCGAACTCTCTCACAGTGGTTTTGCCGCGACGTGTCTAAGGTATCGGGGCAGCGAACGCAACCTAATCGAAACAACGTGCCTCGGTGATCGCACATACCCTTTTGGGCACGCATGGTGCGTACATTCAGTCACCGCGGTGAGTGAAAAAAGTATTCACGGTGAGTAAATTGATTCACCACGAAGAGTTTGTGAAGTGTCCGTGAAGACTATTTTTGTTTTCCTCGAAGACGATTTACACGCTCCACGAAAACGTAACGACGTTCTTATGAGAACCAAATAACGTTTTCGTAAGAACCAAACGACCTTTTTGCAAGAACCTTACATGCTTTTTTGCTCTTCAATACCCCAAAATCGCCACTTGGTTGCCCCGTAGTGGTAGAAACAAGGTGGAGCAGATTCGACCCGGGTATTTTATCGCCGCGCGAAGTCCGTTTTCCGAAGGTGAAAAAACACCTCGTTTCTGCAATCTAGGAGCTAAATTCATCAAAACAACCTTGCAAAGGCATGCTCGAAACCCGATTTCCTTTTCGCCCGAAAGCGGCTTATTGTATTTCATTATGCTACAAATAAAAAGCGGATAAGAGTAAACCTCCTATCCGCCTCAACATGGATACCATGTATACTTGTTTTGTATGCTACATTTGTAATCTGAAATGTACCGGAACCGTGTATTTTACGTTTACGGGATTACCTCGTTGTGAACCCGGTTTCCAGTCGGGCATTTTATTAATCACGCGTAGCGCCTCTTGATCCAGAGAAGGATCTACTCCTTTTACAACGGTTGCATCGGCTACTTGTCCTTCTTTATTGATTACGAACTGAACTACTACGCGTCCTTGTATCCCGTTCTCTTGTGCAACAACCGGATACTTAACGTTTCTGCCGATAAAGCTCATTAGGTTACGTTGTCCGCCCGGAAACTCCGGCATGTCTTCTACGGTAACAAAAATTTCTTCATTCGGGTCTAGCGGCTTTGCTTTCGGCTTCTCTACAACCAGAGATACCGGTTGTTCGGACTTGTCATTTTGCATAAACTGAGGCAAAGTCACTTGTGGCAAATATTGAGCTGCTGATAATTGCGCCGGGAGCTCTTTGATTTCCGACACCATCGAGTTGGCCAACTTGGTTACAGTCTCAATGCTATTTGTGGCGATAAATAACAAGCACACAGGAACGAGTAATGCGTATTTTGCACACGTGATACGCTTGGATCGTTTTTGATTCAGCACAAGGATGCGCTTCTTTAAGTTATAATAGTTGAAGCCGGTATGCAATACCGACATAGGCATACCACTGGCCACCCCTACTAAATGGTATTGATATGCTTTGGCATCAATGCCCGAGTTTACGACTGCATTGTCGGCAATGTATTCGAGGTTTTGTTCTACCTCGCGCGACAAAAGCCATACAAACGGATTTGCCCAGCATAGGATCTTTACCACCTCTAATATCAATAAGTCGAAACTATGCCCGCCCTTACTATGCGTTTGTTCGTGCAGTATGACTTCATCAATCTCTTTATCTGAGAAGCGTGAAGGATCGACAAATATCCATTTAAAAAACGAAAACGGCGCCATCTCGCCACGCGGAACATACAATGTAGCTCCGCGGTATTGCGTGGGTTTGCATCCAAACTTAATGCGTAGGAGCATGCAAAGCTTCAACAGAAAGTTTGCAACCAACAACAACGAAATGCCGAGATAAACGTAGAATAGATAACCTTGTATACTTTGAAGTGAAAGCGGATCTGCTTGGGTCGACGTTACAACCAGCTCCTTCAACTCGACATAATAGTCTGCCGCGTTTGAAAGAATCTTTTGCTCTTTTACCCAACTATGTAATACGATAAAAGGATATACAAAAGCAAAAAGAATGCCCGATATCAAGACGGAACGTCTGATATGAAAGAATGTATCGTTACTGAAACACAGTTTATACATAATATAAAAGCAGGCCAAAGCTATATTCGCCTTCAAGAGGTATACAAGATCCAGGTTCATAATCGAAAGCTTTTAATTACTGTTCTTTCTCTTTTTCAATGATCGACATAATCTCTTTCAACTCTTCGGCAGAGATCTTCTCATCTTTAGCAAAGAAAGAAACCATCGATTTGTACGAGTTTGCGAAGTATTTATTCACAAAGTTAGACATCGAGTTACGTTTGTAAGCATCTTGCTGAATAAGCGGTGTATAACAATAGGTATTGCCATATCGCTTCGCTTTTACGTATCCTTTACGCTCTAAGTTCTTGACGATAGATGCTAAAGTTGTATAAGGCGGCTTCGGATCCGGGTAGTGTTGCAGAAAATCTTTAATTACCCCTTCTCCGAGTTTCCATACAATAAGCATTGCTTCTTCTTCCTGAAATGTTAGTTTTTCCATGACTATTCTTTTTTTTGACTATTCTACAAACTTACGTAACACTCGTATCTACGCAAATTTTATTTAATAAATATTGTTAACAGAGACATATTGCAATGCAGTTGACAAATAGTGTATTCATCTATCTGTCAACTGCATTTTGTTTCCTGATTTGTTCCTTTTCGGTAAATAGCCTAGCTTTTATTTAATCGGTTTAACGGTCTTTACGGAGTCTGCTTTTGCATCCCCTTGCAATCGGAATGCTACAGGAACGGTATATTTAACGTTTACAGGTACTCCACGTTGTGAACCCGGCTTCCAAGCAGGCATGCTGCTTACCACACGTATCGCTTCATGTATCCAATGAAGGGTCTACTCCCTTTACCACATTCTGGTTTCACGACTTTACCCTCTTTGTTTACAATAAACTGTACCACAACGCGACCTTGAATTCCATTTTGCTGTGCTACTACCGGATATTTAACATTCTTCGCAATAAACTCCATTAGTTTACCTTGCCCTCACCGGGAATACTCTGGCATATCTTCTACCGTTACAAAGACTTCGCCCAAATCGTCGTCCTTAGGTTCTTGCTTTTTCTTCTGGTCTTGCATCACCGGACTTACCTCAACGGCTTCACGGGTTGTCTTTACGGCGGTTGGGAACACTGCGGCCGTCAAATCCTGAAACGGTTTCATTTCGGGCGACTCCTTGATTTCTGTAACTACGGATGTCGCGATGCGAGTAACTGCTTCCAGGTTGTTCACTGCGATAAATGACAAACACAATGGGATAAACAGTGCATATTTTGCTCCTGATATATTCTTTGATCTCTTTTGATTCAACATAATGATTCGATTTTTTAAGTTGCAATAATTAAATCCGGTATTCAGGGTAGTGAGCGGAACTCCGCATGCTACCTCGACGAGATGGTATTGGTAAGATCGCTTATCTACCCCCGATGCTACGACCGAATGGTCGGCTATATACTCGAGGTTTTGTTCGATTTCACGCTTGAGTAACCACGCAACAGGATTGATCCAACAAGCTATTTTTACCAATTCTGCGACCAGAAGATCAAAACTGTGCCACTCTCTGCAGTGAGTAGATTCGTGTTTGATGATTTCTTTGAGTTCACTTTCCGAATACGTGCCCGGGTTTAAAAAGATCCATCCGAAAAAAGAAAATGGCGCCATCTCTTTGTCGGGTAGATACATGGTTGTGCCCTGGTGACTGATCTTGCTACTCGACAGTTTTATCTGCGCTAGCGTTTTGCACTTGAGTAGAAACAAAACGACAAAGAATAAACTGATCATTAAATAAAGACCTGCTGCGTAGGTAGTCATCTGAGGCATGTTACTTTGATTCCCCTCTGCTGCCGTTACCACAAACTCTTTCAGCTCGCTGTAGTAAACTGCCGCTCCGGTAAAAATTCGCTGCTCTGCCACCCAGTTGTTGAGCTCTATAAACGGATACACAAATGCGAATGCTATACCTGCGAGCAATATAAACCTGCGAAGCTTGAAAAAGGTGTCTTTGCCGAAAAACAGTTTATATACGAGATAGAAACTAGTCAAAGCCACGTTCACTTTGAGTAAGTATAGAAGATCGATATTCATAATCGTTTCGATTAATGCGTGTTGTTTTCTTGTTCGGCTTCTATGTGAGAGAGAATCTCTTTCAACTCTTCGGTTGAGATGTTGTCGTCTTTCACAAAGAAAGATATCATGGATTTGTACGAATCGGCGAAATATCTTTTGACAAACCCCGAAAGGGAGCTGCGTTTATATTCCTGCTCGTCGATAAGAGGGGAATAATAGTACGTGGGCCCATATCGCTTGGTTTGCAAGAACCCTTTACGTTCTAAATTTTTCATCACCGAGGCCAATGTGGTATACGGTGGCTTCGGCTCGGGATATTCATTGAGGAAGTCTTTGGTTACTCCCCCGCCGAGGCGCCATACGATAAGCATAGCTTCCTCTTCTACTGCTGTTAGTTTTTCCATAAACTCAATTTGTTACGACTATAATATAAACATACGATCACGTCGTATTGTTTTGCAGTTTATGCGATTAAACGGTACAAATCGTCTGAATTATTTTTGGAGAGATGCAAAAAAGCCTCTGCAAACAGGCGTTTACCGGTTTGCAGAGGCTTTGAAATATTTGTTGAAAATTTATTGTTCTACGTAGACTTTTAGCATACGGATGTCTTTCTTGGGACGATCATTGAGGTCGGTTTCTTGGTTTGCTATAATGTCTAATACATCATATCCTTCGATCAATTGTCCGAAGATGGTATAGTCGTTGGTCAAATAATGGCATCCGCCCACAGTAGTATATGCTTCTTTTTCTTCCGGAGTAAAAAGCAAGTGCCCGGGTGTAGCGCGAAGTACCGAATCGACCTTGGCATTGATTTCTACCACACGCTTGTTGTATTCTTCGGGATTGGCCAACTTAAGAGAGTCCATCTCTGCTTTTACCGGTTTGTAAAAACGGTCCATTGCTTTGCGTTTGATGGGATTGTTTTTTTCACGCTCCATGTTGGTGATTTCCGCTTCCGGGTATACCCTGCCCGAAACGATAAAGAATTGTGACATATCGGAACGTTTCTCCGGATTCACATCATCACCATGACGTGGTGCGGCCAAAGCTCCTTTTTTAGGAAAGTAATGCGGTTTCATCTCGGAAGGTATCTCCATCGATCGGTCAAAATAACCGACTTTCATTCCGGGAGGTGCCGCTTTTGAGTCTTGAGCTCCTCCTTGTACAATAAAATAGCTGATGGTGCGATAGAATAACGTCTCATCGAAATATCCGTCACGTACCAACTTGAGAAAATATTCTTTGTGACGTGGCACATCGTCGTGTAACTTAATCTTCATTGTGCCCACATTTGTTTTAATCACGACTACTTCTGCAAATGCAGGTAGCACGCAACAAACTAAAACGGCTAATAAACATAATTTCTTCAGCAATCTCATAATGTTATAATGAATGGATTCTTTTTGTTTACTTACACACAAATATAGTATTTATTTTTCGATAAAATGATTTGCGTTTGTTTGAGATACACTATATTTAAGCCTCAATAACAATTACTTAATTTAATGCTTTGTGACCATGAAACACGTTGTATCACTGGCAGTAGCATCGCTATTGTCTCTATTAATGCCGCTCTGCACATTTGCGGCAAAACCTATCAAAACACTTTTGATTACCGGGCAAAACAACCACAACTGGCCGGTGAGTTATCCGATTCTTGAAAATATACTCGAAGGATCTGGCTTATTTGATGTGGAAGTAGCCATCTCGCCCGAAAAAGGAAAAGACATGTCGAACTTTGTACTCGACTTCAAACCTTTTGATCTAGTTGTACTGGACTACAATGGCGATCACTGGCCGCAACAAACACAAGATGGTTTTCTTGAATTCCTTTCCAAAGGAGGTGGTGTCGTGGTATACCATGCTGCCGACAATGCGTTCCCCGACTGGAAAGATTTTAACGAGATCATCGCACTGGGTGGCTGGGAAGGAAGAAACGAAAAATCGGGGCCTTGGGTCTATTGGCAAGATGGAGAACTTGTAAAAGATAGCACTCCCGGCGCAGGCGGTTCGCACGGACAGCAGCACGAATATGTACTGACCAAACGCAATCAAGACCATCCTATTGTAAAGGGCTTACCTCAACAGTGGCTTCATGCAAAGGACGAACTTTATGACCGCATGAGAGGTCCGGGCAACATCGAGTGCTTGCTTTACACTGCCTTCTCAGACAAAGCTACCGGTGGATCGGGACGTGAAGAACCGTTGCTATTTACCGTTAAATATGGAAAAGGACGGGTATTTCATACCATGTTGGGGCATGCAGGAAGCTCGGCTGCCGAAAGTCCGGCCATGCAATGCGAAGGATTTCAAACTACCCTGCTACGTGGAGCCGAATGGGCAGCTACCGGAAAAGTAAAACAAAAAGCCTCTGCTCAATTTCCAACAAAAGATAATGTTAAGTTAAACGCTATGGCCGATTAATACTTATACTTTACAAATAAACAACACGCATAAAGTTCAAATTTGAAAGCTCAAGCTTTCTACTTATTACAATAACCGTAATTCGTTGTCTAAAACGCAACAAATTACGGTTTCTTTAATTGTTAAAATTGAAATCTAAAACATTTTTTAATCAAACCACTGTCTATATAGGCTTTATGTAGAATATATTTCACAAATCTAATTCTATTATTAAAATTCAATGACTTAATCTTCCCCAAGATTGTTGTAGTTTTGCATAAACTAATGAACAGACAATCCAATCGTTGCGTCTTTACGCTCAAAAGTATCATACAATAATCGTTAAACTCTTATAAGTAACGCAAGAAGGAAAAAAGACGCAAAACTAAATCATTAATCTTTATGTTAGTATTTAAAACAAAACTAAAACCAAACAAGAACGTTATGAAAACATGGCTATCGGCATTATGTCTTAGCTCTTTTTTTCTGGCACAGCCTATGCTAGCTGCCAGCACGAACGAAACAGGGCCGACGCAGCCGGAGAATGTTGTAAATATCGACTCTGCTGTTGCTCAAAACAGAGATGACTTTCGTTTGTTTCGAAAGATCAAAATGAATCGTGACCTCTTAAATATTAAGATGGATATGCGTATCGACTTTGATGGTGCGGTAAATCAGCACACCAAAGACGTTGCTGCGTTTAAAGCCAATGCTTTCAAATTAGTATTGCAAGGCGACATTACACCAAACATTAGTTATTTGGTGAGACAACGTTTAAACAAAATCGGAGATCTAGGAAAGGATAACTTCCTAGCAGGTACAGACTTTGCTTTTGTAAACTTCAAACTAGGCAAAGGATGGGATCTTACCGTGGGTAAACAACCGGTACAGTTTGGTACTTTCGAGTTTGAATACAATCCGGCGGATGTGTACTTCTATTCTCTTCCGGGAAGCTCTCTTCAAGGATACTCTACGGGTATCAATGCTGCATATACTTACAAAAAACAACAATTCAACTTCGAAATCACAGACGCTTCGGGTCCTGAGTTTTCAATTCCGGGATATGACTTTGCTTTCCATTACTCATTCTTGTGGGTTGGTGATCTATTTAACGGACTTTGGAAAACACGTTGGGGATATAACCTTACGAATGTTGCCAAAAACCAAACAACTAGCTGGTATACCATCGGTAACCAATTTATGCTAGGTCCGGTAAACCTTCAATTGGAGTATATGAATGGTGATTATTATCAAGAAGACTTCTCGAACGTATTTACATTGAATAGCGTTCGTCAAAACGGTCCGATTGATATGAAAGCAGAGAACATGATTTTCGCCAGAGACCAAGCTGCCATTGTACGTGCACAATATAACTTTGGTAAAAACAACGAGTTTGTAATGTGGCTAAAAGGTATTTACGACCAACGTCAAGATAAAGAGCTAAACGCAGAAGTTCTTCACAGATGGACTGGTGCTTTTGTTTTTGAATATTATCCGTTTAATAATACAAATTTGAACTTCCACTTTTCTTATGGCTACCGTTACACAAGCTTGAATACAGCAATGTTTTCAGGTCTTCCTAAAGGAAACAGCGAAAACATGTTTATTACAGGTTTCAGATGGTTGTTTAACGTAAACTAATTGCCGAGATAAGGTCTAAGTAAAACCATTAATAATTTCAACAATGAAGAAGTTAAGTTTATTATTCGTACTGATGCTTGCTGTTGTATTGGGCGCGCAAGCACAAACAAAACCTCGTATCGTTATTATTGCAACAGGTGGTACTATTGCCGGTGCAGCTGAAACGTCTACATCCGGAGGTTACACAGCCGGTGTTGCAACAGTGGATCAATTGATCGCAGCTGTTCCTCAGTTAACGGATCTTGCCGATATCAAAGGAATCCAAATCTCAAATATCGGTAGCCAAGAGATGAACGACAACGTATGGTTGGCATTGGCTAAAGAAATCAACAAAGTATTTGCTGCAGGTAATTGCGACGGTATCGTTATTACTCACGGAACAGACACAATGGAAGAAACTTCATACTTCCTAAATCTGACCGTAAAAAGCGACAAACCTGTGGTATTGGTAGGATCAATGCGTCCATCTACAGCTCTTAGTGCTGATGGTCCGTTGAACTTGTTCAAAGCTGTTGCTCTTGCATCAAATCCTCAAGCGGTAGGTAAAGGTGTAATGGTATTGATGAACGACTACATCCTAGGTGCAGACGACATCACTAAAACAAATACTACAAACGTAGATGCATTCAAATGTCCTAACTACGGTCCGATGGGTGTTATGTACGAATCAACTCCTTTCTTCTCAAGAAATCAAATCAGACGTCACACAACTCAAAGTGAATTTGATGTTACAAACCTAACTAAACTTCCGGTTGTTGATATTCTTTATGGATATGCAAACGCATCTCCACTTCCTGCTGAAGCATTAGTGAAAGCAAAAGTAGATGGTATCGTACATGCAGGTGTTGGTAATGGTAACATTTATCCGGCTGTAATGGACGTATTGGACAAAGGTGTGAAACAAGGTATTCAAGTTGTAAGATCTAGCCGCATTCAAACAGGTATGGTACCTCGCAACGGTGAGGTGAATGATGACGAGCACGGATATGTAGCTTCATATTTCCTTGGATCTCCTAAATCAAGAGTTCTTTTGATGTTGGCTTTGACTAAAACAAAAGACACAAAAGAAATCCAACGCATGTTTATGGAATATTGATTCCTCCAACATAATTATACAAAGAGAGCGACCCCGTTTGGAGTCGCTCTCTTTGCATATTATGGTGTCTCTTTTATAATCCTAAAGAATCAAACAAGGCATCAACTGATTTTTCAATCGTTTCTTCCGATCCTAAGAGTTGCACATATTTACTACCCACGATAGCACCGCGCGCATGACTAAAGGCCGATTGAAGGGTCGTATTGTTTGAGATTCCAAATCCGATAAGACGCGGATTCTTTAG
>DLYT01000053.1:0-4253 GCA_003447595.1 Porphyromonadaceae bacterium | reverse complement strand
GTGGAAGCTGAAGATACCATATAAATGAATCCGTTCGTAAGATCATCGATCTGGCGAATACGCGCCTCGGAAGTTTGTGGCGTGATCAACATCGCCATGTGTAATCCGTACTTATCCGTGATTGCTTTATACGTTTGCTCATACTCTGCAAAAGGCAAGTCCGGAATAATAAGTCCGTCAATTCCCACCTCAGCACATTGCTTGCAAAACTCTTCAAATCCGAACACTAAAACCGGATTGAAGTAAGTCATCAACACCAATGGAATGTGGATACGCTCGCGTACGTCTTTCAATTGAGAAAAGAGCAAACGCAGGTTCATTCCGTTTTGAATAGCCACGTGGCTACTTTGTTGAATCACCGGCCCGTCTGCCAAAGGATCCGAAAATGGAACACCGATTTCGACCATGTCTACACCTTTAGCTTGTAAAGCTTCTAATACGGATAATGTACTGTTTAATTGAGGGAATCCAGCGGTGAAGTATACCGATAAGATATTATTTTGTTTTGTTGCGAACAACTGATCTATTCTATTCATCTTGAAGAAGTTTATGGATAAAAGAAGAAAGGGTTTCTATATCTTTAAATGCTGGGCTTATTTCAAATTTACTGTTTAAGTCTACTCCGTAAAGCTTGGGATGCTTGTAAGCTAAAAGTGATTCATAATCTTCGGGACCAATGCCACCGCTCAATAGAAACGGAACCTGCCCGGAGTAATTATCAAGGATGCTCCAGTCGAACTTCATTCCGCTGCCACCGTGACCGGCGCATTTGGTGTCAAACAAAAAAAGGTCTGCGACATCGGCATAGTCCCAGCAAAGCAATAGATCGGAAGGTTGCTCGATACTGAATACTTTAAACACCTCGACTCCGAGAGATCTAACGGTGTTACAAAACTGTGGAGACTCATTGCCATGAAGCTGCACCGCATCTAAACCACATGCAGCAACAATGCTTCGAATGGTATCGAAGTTTTCATTTACAAACACACCCGTTTTCTTGCAACAACAAACTAAGCTTTTGATCACTTCATAGCTTTCTTCGCTTACATAGCGAGGAGACTTTGCATAGAAAATAAACCCTATATAATCGATTGGTTGCATCGTGAGAGATTTGATATTCATCTCCTCTCTCATTCCGCAAACTTTAATTCGTACGTTATTTTGATTCATTGAATGAATTCTTGTTTTCAAGCAGGCATCGACTGTAATGCTCCTGCAAACGAAACCAAAGCTTCGCCCGGACGATGATGCTTCATAAAGTTTTCGCCCATCAGGAATCCTTCATATCCTGCTTTTCGAAGTGTATCTAGGCTATCTGTTGAGGAGATTCCACTTTCAGAGATCTTGATAAACTGATCCGGAATCAATTCGGCCAAGCGAAGTGAATTCTCTAGGCTTGTCACAAACGTCTTCAAGTTTCGGTTGTTTACCCCTACCATATCTGGACCGGCAACAATTGTTTCCAATTCTTGCTCGTTATGCACCTCTAGCAAAACCTCTAGTCCGAGCGAGTGAGCCAACTTCGTAAAATGAGTTACCTCCTTCACCGACAAAGCAGCCGCAATAAGCAAGATACAATCTGCTCCCACAGCTTTTGCCTGATAGATTTGATAATCATCCACAATAAAGTCTTTGCGCAAAAGTGGAGTTGATGTAAGTTGTCTTGCTCTGCGCAAATCATTCAACGACCCGCCAAAGAAGAGTTCGTCGGTAAGTACCGATATCGCCGCAGCTCCGGCATCAGAATATGCCAAAATCGTTTGCTCTACGCAAGCGTCGGGATGAATCCAACCTTTCGAAGGAGATTTTCTTTTAAACTCAGCAATTATACCATGAGGTGATGTCAATATAGACTCTTTAAAAGATACAGGTACGCGATCTAGCAACTGTGTTCTAAGCAAGTGATCAAGGCCAAAAGCCGCTTTGTGACGTTCTACCTCTTTCTTTTTTTGTTCGATAATCGTATGCAGGATATTCATAGTAATAAATCTTTTTACGAGTTTAATGACTGAAATTGCAAGAACGACTTCTTCGCGGCACCACTCTCGAGCGATTCTCTTGCTTGTGCCAAACATTCGGAGATAGTTAATGCATTGTTTGCTGTTTGAATAGCAAACGCTGAATTTGCGAGTACACATGATTTTTGTGCTTCTGTCGCGTGATTTTCCAAAACATCCAAGAATATTTGTGCTGCCGAAGCAACCGAATCTCCACCAGAAAGAGACTCTTGCGAACAAGTCTGGAAATCCAGATCTTCCGGATTATAGATAAATTCTCCCTTTGAGGTGACAACTTTAAATGGAGATGTCAACGAAATTTCATCGTATCCATCGAGACTATTTACAATCGCAAATTGCTCTGATGTATGCTGATACAGATAAGAATAAAGTCTTGCTAACTTTAAATTAAACACGCCAAGCAGCATTTTGTTCGGACGAGAAGGGTTAACGAGAGGACCAAGTATATTAAATAACGTGCGCACACCTAACGATTTGCGCGCCGGAGCAACTCTTTTCATCGCTTCATTAAACATTGGAGCGTGCAGATAGGCAACTCCGGAGGTCTCAATCGAACGTTTTAACACATCTTCATCATTTGAAAATTTTATTCCCAAATGCTCTAAAACATTAGATGCTCCACTAATCGAAGAGGCACCAAAGTTACCATGCTTCGCCACTTTATAACCTGCACCGGCAGTTACAAAGCACGAAAGTGTAGAGATATTGAACGTATTCTTATGATCACCACCAGTACCAACAATATCTACTGCATCGAACTCTTTCAAATCTACCGGACGTGTCATCATCAACAACGCTTCGCGAAAACCAAAAAGCTCTTGAATGGTGATACTACGCATCAGGTAAGTAGTAAGAAAAGCAGAGATCTGACTGTCGTTGTACTTTCCTTCAGCCATATTGATCAGCACATTTCGTGCCTCCTCTTGCGAGAGGGTCTGATGTTCGATGAGTCTATTGAGTAAACTTTTCATATGTTTATTGCTTTAGGAAGTTTAAAACCATCTCTTTACCTTGCGGAGTCAGCACCGATTCGGGGTGAAATTGAATGCCATGCACATCGTATTCTTTGTGCTTCAATGCCATGATAATCCCCTCATCATCTGTAGCCGTAACTGCCAGTTGACTTGGAAATCCATCGGTACTTACAGCCCACGAATGGTAGCGTCCCACTTCCAATTCGGTAGGAAGTCCTTCAAACAAGACATCGTTCTCTACCACTTGAATGTGCGAACTGATTCCGTGAAAAACAGAAGGCAGGTTGATCAATGAAGCTCCGAAAGCTTCGCCAATAGCCTGATGTCCCAAACAAACGCCCAATATACTCTTATGCGGAGCAAAGCGTTTGATCAGCGGAAGAAGCAAACCGGCTTCGGATGGAATGCCCGGTCCCGGTGAGAGTATAATCTTGTCGAATCGCTCTACTTCGTCCAGTGATATGCAATCGTTGCGATGTACTTCTACATCTGTGTAGCCAAGCTCTCTTACAAGGTGATACAAGTTGTATGTAAAAGAGTCGTAATTGTCGAATAATAAAATCTTTTTCATTGTTGTAGTCTTGTATTAATAGAGCGTTTCGGCCATATCGATTGCCTTTTTCAATGCCCCTAGTTTGTTGTTTACTTCTTGCAATTCGCTTTCGGGATTCGACTTAGAAACCACTCCGGCTCCTGCCTGATAGTACAATTTATTTCCTTTGCTTACAAAAGAACGGATGGTAATTGCCTGATTGATATTCCCATTAAGTCCGATATAGCCAATACATCCGCCATAAGCTCCGCGGTCGTGTATTTCCAATTCGTCGATAAGCTGCATCGCTCTGATTTTAGGAGCACCCGAAAGTGTTCCGGCAGGAAACGAATCGGCCAATACTTTGATGGGATTAAAACCTTGAGGCAACACCCCGCGAACGCGAGATACCAAGTGAATCACATGTGAATAGAAGTGTACCTCTTTGAAGAAGTCGATCGAAACCGACTCTGCATTGCGGCTCAAATCGTTGCGGGCCAAATCGACTAGCATCACATGCTCGGCATTTTCTTTCGGGTCTTTCAACAACTCTCGACCTAGTTCGGCATCCTTTTCGGGATCGCCGGTACGACGGAAAGTTCCTGCAATCGGGTCGATGTAAACACTGTTGTCTGTAATGCGGCAATGTGTTTCGGGCGAAGATCCGAATACTCGGAACGAGCCAAAGTCGAAGTAAAACAAGTAAGGCGATGGGTTGATCGAGCGAAG
>DLYT01000022.1:24609-24847 GCA_003447595.1 Porphyromonadaceae bacterium | reverse complement strand
TTTCATCCCATCCGTCTGGGTACGGTGTTGCGCATTGATGCTTCGATCGTGTATGCGGGGCGTACGTCGCTTATGGTCAATGTGCGTGTAACGTCGACGAAAGATCCCGAAAGAGTAATCTGCGAGGCGTTTATGATTTTTGTCCATGTAAACGAGGATACACAACCAACTCCGCACGGATTAAAGGTGAATCCCGAAACCGAAACAGAAAAAGAACTTTGCCGCCGAGCAAAAGAAA
>DLYT01000022.1:15380-24324 GCA_003447595.1 Porphyromonadaceae bacterium | reverse complement strand
CTCACTCTTGTGGTCTTTGTTGTTTTTAGGGGGGGCAAATAAAACGATAAACCTTTGCGGAGAAGCATTTATAAATAGAGTAGAGATTGTACTTTTGAAGCATGTAAAAATAAAAAGCATCAATATATAAACTTAAAATTGTAGGTATTATGACACCATCACATGTAGACAAAAATGCGCCGGGATTTATACTTGTTGCCCGCGTGTTGAACATCATCGTATTGATATGCAGTATCCTGATTCTATTGCTGCTGTCGGTAGAGATCTTGCAAGCTCCTTTTATCATTCCGCATCAAACGTACCTGAATATTCAGTTGGCTATTTGCATGATTTTGCTGATCGATTATTGTTATCTGTTTTACTTAGCGCCCAATAAGTGGAGGTATTTCTGCAATTACTTTATATTATTATTGGTATCCATTCCTTATTATAATATCATAAACCTGTTTGATATTCCGGTTTCGCCCATTCAAAGTGTATTGTTACGTGCCATTGTATTTATCAGAGGTGGTTATGGATTGGTGGTAATGATCAATTGGTTTACCAAAAGTAAAGCGACCAATTTGATGATAACTTATTTGGTGATGCTTGTGGCCATGGCTTACTTTGGTAGTTTGGTCTTTTATGGCCTCGAGAAAGGTCTCAATCCTTCGCTGCATACTTTTGGCGATGCTATCTGGTGGGCCTCGATGGACGTAACGACGGTGGGTTGCGCCATTGAGCCGGTTACAACGAGCGGACGCATACTTGCCGTGATTCTTGCCGTAATGGGGATGAGTATGTTTCCGATTCTAACGGTGTATGTAACCAATTACTTTCAAAATCATATGCCCGCACGCAAGGAATAAGATGCGAAGAAACATTTCTGAGCTTTCATAATAACGGGACCGCCGAACTGGATACATTTCATTTTTTGTTTAATTTTTGTTGAATTGAGGCGTATTTATGGCGTAACTTTTTAAAAACACTTATCTTTGTAGCTTAAGGTAATAAAAAATATTGTATTTGCGTACAACAAACAGTTTTCGTTATGAAAAACAATTTAAGTTCTCAAATTACACTAAATCGTATTCCTCAGAAGTACTATCGTCCTGAGAATGCGTTCGAACAGTCTGCATTGACTCGTTTTGAGAATCTGCCTGTTGATATCTACGAAACATCAACAGAAGGCTCAGTTGTTATTGCAAAGGAGATTGCTGCCCAAATCAAGCAAAAACAAGAGATCGGCGCATTCTTTGTAATGGCAGTGTCGGGAGGAAACTCTCCACGCGAAATCTTCAAAGAACTAGTTCGCATGCACAAAGAAGAAAAGCTTAGCTTTTCGAATGTGATCGTATTCAATATCTACGAATACTATCCATTGCAATGTGCGGCAAACAGCAGTACTCAAACAATCAAAGAATGCTTCGTAAGCCAAGTAGACATCGCTTCTGAGAATTTCTATTCTCCAGATGGAACAATGGCGAAAGAACAAGTTCTTGATTTCTGCCAAATGTATGAGCAACGTATTCAAAACGTTGGCGGCATCGACTACATGCTTCTTGGTGTAGGACATGCAGGAAACATTGGTTTCAATGCTGCAGGTTCACCAATCAACTCATCAACTCGTCTTGTATTGATGGACGAAGGCATGAAAAAAGAGGTTGCGAAAACTTTCAACACAATCGAAAGCGTTCCTTATAGCGCGATTACAATGGGTGTTTCTACGATCCTTAAAGCAAAACACATTGTGCTTACTGCTTGGGGTGAAGACAAAGCTCGTGTAATTAAAGAAACAGTAGAAGGTAAAGTAAACGCAAACCTTCCAGCTTCATATTTGCAAAACCACTTAAGCGTGAAAGTCGTTCTTGATCTTTCTGCTTCATTGGATCTTACTCGCATTAGCCACCCATGGTTGGTTACTTCTTGCGAATGGGATAGCAAATTGATTCGTCGTGCTATCGTATGGTTATGCCTTGTTACTGGCAAGCCAATTCTTAAACTGACAAACAAAGATTATAGCCAACACGGACTAGGAGAGCTTCTTGCTCTTTACGGTTCTGCATACAACGTAAACATTAAAGTGTTTAACGAGTTGCAACACACCATTACCGGATGGCCGGGCGGTAAGCCAAATGCAGACGATACCAATCGTCCTGAAAGAGCTAATCCGTTCCCTAAACGTGTGATCGTATTTAGCCCGCACCCTGATGATGACGTAATCTCAATGGGTGGAACATTCAAACGTTTGGTAGATCAAAAACACGATGTATATGTTGCTTACGAAACTTCTGGTAACATCGCTGTAGGTGATGAGGAAGTAGTACGCTACGTATCATTGATGAAAAATGTATGTGAGAAGTATTCTCCGGAAGATACTGCAATGATCGCTAAATGTGACGAAATCAAGAACTACCTTCTTAACGAGAAGAAAGAAGGCGATATGGATACTGCTGACATCTTGTTCATGAAAGGACGTATCCGTCGTGAAGAAGCTACTACAGCTTGTCGTTATATCGGTGTTCCTGAGTCGCACATCAACTTCCTTGACCTTCCTTTCTACGAAACAGGTAAAGTGAAAAAAGGTGATCTTTCTCAAGCAGACGTTGATATCGTGAAAGCACTTCTTCAAGAAGTGAAACCGCAACAAATGTTTGTAGCTGGTGACCTTGCCGATCCACACGGAACTCACAAAGTTTGTCTTGACGCAGTTCTTGCTGCTATTGACGATCTTAAGACAGAAGAGTGGATGAAAGAATGTCGTATCTGGATGTATCGCGGAGCTTGGGCAGAGTGGGAAATTGACCATATTGAAATGGCAGTGCCAATCAGCCCTGAAGAATTGCGTCAAAAACGTAACTCAATCTTGAAGCACCAATCGCAAATGGAAAGTGCTCCTTTCTTGGGTAACGACGAACGTTTGTTCTGGCAACGTGCCGAAGATAGAAACCGTGCAACTGCTGAGCTTTACAACAAGCTTGGTCTTGCATCGTACGAAGCTATCGAGGCATTCGTGGAATACCTTCCATTGTAATTGACTTCTGCATCTTTGATGTAGAAAACATATAAAAAAGGCGTATCAAATTATTTGATACGCCTTTTTCTGTAGATGTAAATATATTCTTACAAACAAGCTGCTACGCGCTTGCTGTCTGTTACGTCTCTTTCAAATTCGGATGTTGTGGTGCATGAGCCCATCGGTACGTTTTCGTTGCGATAAATCATGCCGCTATATACACGACTGCGTGCAGAGGTATGAAACTCTTTTGCTCCGGTTACATTGGCTAGTTCTGCAATGTTGTCTTCATTTACACCACAACCCGGCATAATGATGATGCGACCATTTGCTTTTTCTACTAATTGCTTGAGCATATCGATCCCTTTGAAAGCGGTAGATTGCTGGCCCGAAGTTAGGATACGGTCACATCCTGCTTCGATGATTTCTTCCAACGCTTTGAATGGATCTTTGCATACGTCGAATGCGCGGTGGAATGTAACGGACAGTTCCGGCTTGGCTGCATCCATCAATTGCTTTAGCATTACTTTGTCAACTTCACCTTCGGCAGTAAGACAACCAATTACTACACCATGTACGCCTAGTTGCTTGCACAACTCAATGTCGTAAAGCATCGCTTTGAGTTCGTTTTCAGAATACAGAAAATCTCCTCCGCGCGGACGGATGATTACGTTGATGGGAATTTGGACGCTTTCTTGTGCAACCTTGATTTCACCATAGCTCGGAGTTGTTCCTCCTTCGGGAATTGCTGCGCAAAGTTCAACGCGCGATGCTCCTCCTTTTTCTGCTTCGATACAACTTTCGGCCGAGTTGGCACAGATCTCTAGGATTCGTTTTTGGCTCATATTGTTTTTGTTTTAATTTCTTATACAACAAAGATATATCACGTAGGAGGATGATGCGGTTATTCTGCGTCTATTTAAATGCTGTTAACATGTTGTAGAGAATACTTGCATTTTCAGAGAGGACACGTTATGCATTATTTTTATCTTTGTTGAAGTAATTATCGCGCTGATATTGTTTATATAATGTGGTAATTTCGTTGAGAAATGAAACAGTTTCGAATATTAAGATAAATAACGAGAATTAAGATGATTTGGTTACAACTTTTGGTCGTATTAGTCGCCATTATTATTGGTGCGCGAATTGGTGGTGTCGGATTAGGAGTAATGGGGGCAATCGGCTTGGCAGTACTTACATTTGTATTTGGTCTTCAGCCAGCGTCTCCTCCTATCGACGTAATGTTGATTATTACGGCAGTGATCACGGCTGCAGCAGCGATGCATGCAGCGGGTGGACTCGATTACTTGGTTAGTGTTGCTACAAAAATCCTTGTAAAACACCCAAGCCGTATTACGTATCTTGGTCCTGCGGTGACTTATTTGGCAACATTTGTTGCTGGAACTGGTCACGTATCATACTCTCTTTTGCCTGTTATTGCCGAGGTGGCACGAAAAACAGGTATCCGTCCCGAGCGTCCGCTCTCTATTGCTGTTATTGCATCGCAACAAGCGATTACAGCGAGTCCGGTTTCTGCTGCTACGGCTGCAATGATTGCTTTGCTTTCTCCAATGGGAGTAATGACTTATCATATCTTAGGTATTGCTATTCCGGCAACTATTATTGGTGTTTTTGCGGGAGCTTTCTTTGCAAGTAAAATGGGTAAAGAACTTAAAGATGATCCGGAATATCAAAAACGACTTGCAGAAGGGGTTTTCGATAATGGTAAACAAACTGAAATAAAGGATAGTACTCCAGCTGCAAAACGCTCGGTTCTTATTTTCGTATTGGGTGTAATCGCAGTGGTTGTATTGGGTAGTATTCCTTCTTTGATGCCAAGTTGGACTGTCAACGGGCAGACTGTAACATTGAGAATGACCGAATTGATCGAGATTGGAATGTTGTGTACAGCAGCATTTATCGTAATCTTGTGTAAAGCAAAGGTTGATTTGATCGGGAAGTCTTCTGTATTTAGTGCAGGTATGCAGGCGGTAATTGCCATCTTTGGTATCGCATGGATGGGTGATACATTTATTGCTGCGAATCTGGATTTCTTGAAAAATGGTCTTGTAGATATCGTTCAACAATACCCTTACTCATTTGCATTGATTTTGTTTGTGATGAGTATTCTTTTATATAGCCAAGCAGCTACAGTAAAAGCATTGCTTCCTCTAGGTATCTCTTTAGGACTTCCGGCGGCTTCGCTGATTGCAATGTATCCGGCTGTAAATGGCTATTTCTTTATTCCGAACTATCCTACGCTTGTAGCAGCAATCAACTTCGACTCTACAGGTACTACGCGTATTGGAAAATATGTATTGAATCACAGTTTCATGATTCCAGGTTTGGTTTCTACGGCTGTAGCAATCGGTGCCGGTTTCTTGATTGCTTCTTTGATCATGTAAACCTCTTTAAAATTGTTATAAACAATAAACTAATAACAGGAAAAACACAGGCGAATGAATAATGAAAAGGTTAAGGGACATATTATTATATTGATAGTAAATGTCATATTTGCGATAAATATCCCGATTACTAAATCTTTGTTTCCCGATTGGGTGTCGCCCCAAGGGTTGACATTGATGCGCATGTTATTTGCCTGTGTTATGTTCTGGATTGTATCACTCTTTGCTCCAAAAGAGAAAGTGGATATCAAAGATTTTAAGCTGTTGATTGTGTGCGGACTTTGTGGTATCGCACTCAATCAATGGTCTTTTATAGAGGGTTTGAATGCAACCTCTCCGGTTGATGCTTCTATTA
Source organism: Porphyromonadaceae bacterium (assembly GCA_003447595.1). GTDB lineage: Bacteria > Bacteroidota > Bacteroidia > Bacteroidales > CAMTPD01 > UBA12018. The sequence continues at coordinate 18,569 of DLYT01000022.1, read as the reverse complement.
TTACAACAGGAACACCTCTGTTTGTAATGCTTTTTGCCGCAATTATATTGAAAGAACCGATCACCATACAAAAAGCCGGTGGTGTATTATTGGGTGCATCCGGTGCTATGATTTTGGTCTTTTCTAGTACAGCCTCACAAAGTGGTAACTCTAGCGTGTGGGGTGATTTGCTTGTAATTTCAAGTAGCTTTATTTATTCCTTTTACTTGGTGTTGGTAAGACCGCTTACCGAAAAATACTCTTCCATAACCATGATGAAATGGATGTTTTTGTTTTCATCACTGGTGCTTCTTCCTTTCGGATATCAAGACCTTCTTAATGCTCCCGCATTTACGGGTGTAATCGAAACAACTACTATTTTACGCATATTTTATGTCCTTTTTGGCGCTACATTTGTTACATATTTGATGATACCGATGGCTTTGAAGCGAATAAGGCCTACGACGGTAAGTATGTATAATTATGTGCAACCGATGATTGCTTCTTTTATTGCAATCGTTATTGGACAAGATTCATTTACGCTTACGAAGCTTTTCTCTTCGATATTGGTATTTACAGGGGTATACCTCGTAACTCAAAGTAAGTCGAGAGCGGATATTGAGGATGAGAAACTTGATGGGCGAACAGTGATGCAGAAGAATCGTTGATCTTTTGTGCAGATTGTCTTAAATGTCTTCTTTTTAGTATTAATTTGAAATAAGAAGGGACTTATTTATTGATTCTTGGTCGTTATTGAAAAATAATTGCTAATATTGCATTGTAATCTTTTAGAATTATTGCGAATAAGAAATGAACATTGACTACGCTTATACTACTTGGGCGCTGACCATGCCCCTGCAGGGGGTTTAATCTTTACTACTTACAAGGTGGAGTGGTGCTTTGCCTTGTTGTGTCCGGACGGATGCACTGCTTTTATAGCCACATTTTCCATTTCTTTTTTATTCAACATCATTATTCCAATCAAATACCGATGAAAGTATTGAAATTTGGCGGAACTTCAGTTGGTTCCGTAGATAGTATCTTAAGTGTAAAGAAAATTGTAGAGTCGATTCATGAACCGGTTATCGTAGTTGTTTCTGCTTTAGGTGGAATCACAGACATGTTATTGTCTACAGCTGCGCTTGCTGCAAAAGGTGATTTGGCTTACGAAGGTCAGCTTGCTGCAATAATCTCACGCCACCTCGATGTAATCGAAGGGGTGTTGCCTTGTCCTCAAAAACGTGCGGATGTACAAAAAATAGCGGTTTCATTGCTTGAAGAGCTAGGTAATATTTTCCGTGGCGTATATTTAATCAAAGATTTATCCGTTAAAACGTCAGATACCATTGTGAGTTATGGCGAACGTATCTCATCGGCTATTGTTGCTAACGTAGTTGAGGATGCTGTTCTTTTTGATTCGCGCGAATTTATAAAAACAGAACGTCAGTTCAACAAACACATTGTTGACTTTGACCTGACAAATCAATTAATTAAAGATACATTTGCTCAACTACCAAAGGTTTCATTGGTTCCCGGTTTTATTTCTAGTTGTAGAGATACGGGTGAGGTGACAAACTTGGGACGTGGGGGATCTGATTATACCGCTGCGATTCTTGCGGCGACACTTGATGCCGATATCCTTGAAATTTGGACAGACGTAGATGGCTTTATGACGGCCGATCCTCGCGTTATCAACTCTGCTTATGTTATCGATAAATTGTCATATATCGAAGCAATGGAGTTGTGTAACTTTGGTGCGAAGGTGATTTATCCTCCTACAATCTATCCGGTATATCATAAGAATATTCCGATTAAAATTAAAAATACTTTTAATCCGGAGGCTCCGGGTACACATATCTCGAATGAGAAGAGTGAACTTGAAGGTAAATTGATTCGAGGTATTTCTTCTATTAATGATACTTGCCTAATTACGGTTCAAGGTTTGGGTATGGTAGGCGTGATTGGTGTCAACTATCGTATCTTCAAGTCTTTGGCAAAGAATGGGGTGAGCGTATTTATGGTTTCTCAAGCTTCATCTGAAAATAATACTTCATTTGCGGTGAAAAACCAAGATGCGGATACTGCTGTAGAAGCTTTACGTCAGGAGTTTGCTTTGGAGATTTCTCAAGGTGAAATTAATGACATACAAGCGGAACGCGATTTGGCAACAGTTGCTATCGTAAGCGAAAATATGAAACGTACGCCTGGCATTGCCGGTCGTTTGTTTGGAACACTTGGTAAATCAGGAATCGGAGTAAGAGCTTGTGCTCAAGGTGCTTCTGAAACAAATATCTCTTTCGTTATTGAGGCTAAGTATTTGAAGAAAGCATTAAATGCTATTCACGATTCTTTTTTCTTATCTGAATATCAGAAGTTGAACCTTTTTATTGTCGGAACCGGAACGGTAGGAGGGAGTCTTATCGAACAAATCCGTAGCCAGCAACAAAAGCTAAAGGCTCAGAATGGACTTAAAATAAATGTAGTTGGTATCGCCGGAAAAAGTAAAGCTTTATTTAATCGCGATGGTATCGATTTAAATAATTACCAAGAATTGTTGGCAACGGAAGGAATGGATTCTTCTCCGGAGGTCTTATTGCACGAGATCTTGGATATGAATATCTTCAATTCTGTTTTTGTAGACTGTACTGCCAGTGCCGGTATTGCTGGTTTGTATGAGGAGTTGTTATCGAATAATATTTCGGTAGTTGCAGCAAATAAGATTGCGGCATCCTCTTCTTATCAAAACTATTATAAGCTAAAAGATATTTCGCGACACAAAGGTGTAAAGTTCTTGTTCGAAACGAATGTTGGAGCAGGCTTGCCTATCATCAATACGATGAACGACCTTATTAACAGTGGCGATCATATTCTAAAGTTGGAAGCAGTGCTTTCGGGTACTTTGAATTATATATTTAATACGCTAAGCAAAGATATAACTCTGAGCAGAGCGATTAAAATGGCGAAAGATGCCGGATTTGCAGAACCTGATCCTCGTATCGACTTAAGCGGGACGGACGTAATTCGTAAGTTGGTTATTCTTGCACGTGAAGCCGGATATATGGTGGAGCAAGCAGATGTTGAGTCTAACTTATTTATTCCGGAACAATATTTCAAAGGTTCTATTGATGAGTTTTGGAATACCATCTCTCAACTGGATGCAGAGTTTGAAGCGAAGCGTCAGATGTTGGAACAGGAGGGTAAGAAGTATCG
>DLYT01000022.1:509-15137 GCA_003447595.1 Porphyromonadaceae bacterium | reverse complement strand
CACCATCCATTCTATGACTTGGAAGGAAGTAATAATATTATTATGATCTGGACGGAACGATATTCTGATTATCCAATGATTATCAAAGGGTATGGTGCTGGTGCAGATGTGACTGCTGCAGGTGTTTTTGCAGATATCATGTCTATCGCCAATATAAGATAAACCTTTATTTCTAGATAAATAAAAGAGCGGGACAGTCGTACATTTTATATGTTGCGGTTGTCCCGTTTGTTATAAAGTGATTCATATTCCTTTTTCTACTGAGAATAATTACTTTTACAAATAAAATTGTCAGTTATGAGATTCTTCAATTTAAACAAAATGTTGGCTTTAGTTGCCACTGCTTTTTGTGGGTGTACCTTGTCTGCTCAACGTAATGTATCCGAAATATCAGTGAGTGATTATAAAAATAAATATACCAACGATACAACGATTGTGGTATTAGATGTACGTACACCCGATGAGTTTAAAACAGGTCATCTTCCGCGTGCAATAAATATAGACTGGTATGATGCCGATTTTGGAAAACAAGTAGCCGTTATTGATACTTCACGAACAATAGTGGTGTATTGCCGTTCCGGAAAACGTGCTGCTAATGCCATCGAGAAGATGGAAAATATGGGTTTTAAACATCTAACCAATCTAAAAGGTGGGATACAGGAGTGGATTAAAACAGATTCTGTTGTAGTAACACCTTAAGGTGCTTTTGAAAGTAAATCTGTTAATGCAGCTTTTAATTCAGGATGTAAAAACTGATAACCAAAGTCTGTCAACTTTTCTGGAATTGCACCTTGCCCATTCGTTAAAATCTGTGCGCCGTTTTTTAGTGCTAGTCTTAAGACGAATGGTGGAGTTGTGAAAAAAGAAGGTTTATCTAAGACCTCTCCAAGTGTCTTCATAAATTCTTTATTGGTGGTTACAGTTGGAGAGGTAATGTTTACGACTCCCTCCATGTTGTCATTTTCAAGGCAAAAGAAGATGGCACTAACAAGATCATCAATATGTATCCAGGATACGTATTGATTACCACTTCCGATTTTACCTCCAATATAATACTTAAAAGGTGTTTTCATTCGGGATAACGCTCCATCTTCAGAAGACAACACAACTCCAAAACGACCAATAATACATCTGACTTCTTCACTAATACGTAATGCTTCTGTTTCCCAATCGACACAGACTTTGGATAAAAATGATTGTCCGCTTGTTGTTGTTGATTCTGTATAAATTCCATGATCTGGATAGAAACCTACAGCAGAGGTTGAAAAAAATGCTTTTGGTTTTTGATGCATACTACTTATCGCATTTACTATAGCTCTGGTGGTTTCGATCCGACTGTTATAGATGAGATCCATATTCTTTTTTGTCCATCTACATCCAATATTATGTCCCGCTAAATTAACAACAGCATCACATCCCTCCATTCGAGCTGCAAGCTGAGAACGATATTCTATATCATAATCTGCCCTTTGTAGTTTTATAACTTCGATATTTCTTTTTGTGGCTTCTCTTATAAGCGCACTACCTACCATTCCGGAGGCACCGCTAATAGCTATTCGTTTTGGTTTCATACGTAATTAATATTTAGATACAGAGTATAAAGATTGAAACAAAGTACTATGATTTATGAAATGTGGTTTTTACGTCAATAAATAGTAACTGTTTGCAATTGTAACATCGTTTAACATACGATTGTTTGAAGTAATTTGGGCTTTAACATGTTAGACCTAGAACTTAAATAGAGTTGAATATAAATGAAAAGCCCTTGTTCTTTTTCAGAACAAGGGCTTCTATTGGGATGGTTGACTTATAAGGAAAGCCAAGCTTCTTCTTCAGTTTCTTCTTTAGTGAGTATCTTATATGTCTTTACCTGCATCGAAATTGCAATTGGTGTTGTAAATATGATACCGATAAATAATAGCAGAATACCTAAAATGCTTAATCCTAATTGTGTGAGGTAAATTAGAAAAAGCTTCCATACATGACCTCTAGATATTTTCCAACTATATTGTAAAGCTTCTATTGGATTCATATTCTTATCCACAATTGCTATTATATAGAATTGAAGTCTTAGCATAATATATATGCCAGGAATAATAAATAACGCCAATCCTATTACGGCTGCTATAATGAATAAGATTGAAGAAATAAACAGGTTCAAAATACGCCCCGACATTTCGCCGAATGCTTTGAACTGAGGTTCATCTCCATTAAAGGCTTGCATGATATTCTTTATATATCCTCCATAAAAAAGAAGTGTTACTACATACACTGCAATATTGAAGAATATAAAACGTAGCGAAGCATAGTTCGAACCTGCAAATAATTGAATTACTTGAGACAAAACCATGTATACAAAAAACAAACCAGAAAGAATCCAGATATTTGCTTTCACGGCTATCCATGAACTTTTTAGGATATAGCCTACAGTCAGTTCCTTATTCATAATAGTTATAATTAAATGTGTGTCACGAATATAACTATTTATTGAATGTTTTTTCTAATTTCTTTAAGATAATTTTTTATTTCCTCACTGTCTTTTGCTTTGATCATTTCTAAGAGTCTGGATAGTGAAGCTTGGATATTCTCAAGTTGTTCGGGAGTATGTGGGTTAAGTAAAATCTCGCTTAGCAAGAAATCATCTTCACTCAAAAGTCCTCTAGCAATCGCCATATGACGTTTGAAAGTCGTTCCCGGTGCATCTTGATGTTTCATTACAGCAGCAAATGCAAGGGTAGATGCAAATGGGATTGATAATGAATATGCAATTGTATTATCGTGCTCATCAAATGTATATTCAAAGATATTAAGCTTCAAAGAAGCATATAAGTCTTTGAAAAATACTTTTCCTAAATGATCAGACTCAGATATTATGATTGTATTTTCTGAAGACAAATCATGTAAATTGGCAAATGTTGGTCCAAACATTGGATGGGTAGAGACGTATGGGAATCCACTTTCTTCATAAAACTCTTTTAATCCTGTTTTGACAGATGAGATATCTGAAAGGATACATGTGGATGAGATGTATGGAAGAATTTCTTTGAAAGCTTGAAGTGTGTACTTTAAAGTCACACAGTTGATTACCATTTCTGGATTAAACTCTTTTACCTCTGCAGGATCACTCATTCGCACAGTATTGTACGTGAAACGGAGTTTCTGAGGGTCTTTTTCTAAAATGGCAACTTCATGATCAAAACTAAGAAGATCACAAAAGAAGGAGCCCATTTTTCCGGCTCCTATAATTAAAATTCTCATCTGAGTTATTTGTTTAAGATATCTAATTGTTGGCGAACAGATTCTTCGTGTATTTCTTTCCAGATTTGTTTAACGAACTCGCTATTAAGATCTAGAGCTTCAGCTAAGGCTCCACGCTTATCTAGCAATTCTCCGTAACGAGGTGTCTGCAAAATAGAAAGATTATTTTCTTTTTTGAATTGACCGATTTCTCTTGATACGCGCATACGTTTAGCTAATAATTCGAGGATGCTTTCATCTATTTGGTCTATTTGACGACGTAAGATTGTAAGACTTTCAGTTGTTTGGTTAACATCACGAATCACCAACATGTTTAGAATGTACTCTAGTGCATCTGGAGTAACTTGTTGATCTTTGTCACTTAGTGCGCAGTCTGGTTTGCAGTGGGTTTCAATTATCAGTCCGTCAAAGTTCAAATCCATTGCTTGTTGAGAAATAGGAGCGATCAACTCTCTTTTACCTCCAATGTGGCTAGGATCGCAAATCAAAGGTAGCTCTGGTAAACGACGACGAAGTTCGATTGGAATATTCCATTGTGGAAGATTGCGATAAAGTTTTTTATCGTAAGTGCTAAATCCGCGGTGGATAGCACCGATACGTTTAATACCTGCGTTGTAGATACGTTCAATTGCTCCAATCCATAACTCTAGATCGGGGTTTACAGGATTTTTAATCAACACAGGGATATCAATACCTTCTAAAGAATCAGCAATTTCTTGAACGGCAAAAGGGTTTACAGATGTTCTCGCTCCAATCCAAAGAATATCAATATCATGAGCAAGAGCTGCTTCTACGTGGTTACGAGTTGCTACTTCTGTTGCAACATACATTCCTGTTTCTTTCTTTACTTTTTGTAACCATTCGAGGCCAATGTTGCCAACACCTTCAAAGCCTCCTGGTTTGGTACGTGGTTTCCAAATTCCTGCTCTGAAAACTTTCACACCTTGTTTGGCTAGCGCACGTGCAGTTTCTAATACTTGTTCTTCAGATTCGGCACTACAAGGACCAGCAATAACAAGTGGTCTTTTGGCGTCCATTCCAGGTAATAAGATTGATTCTAGTTTCATTTGTTCTATGTTGTTTTATTTTTTACTTTCAATAATTCTGTTTAATGCCTTCAGAAGTCCCTCTTCTGTGCAGCAAAGTGAGATGCGTAGGAATCGATCACCATTGCTTCCGAAAATAAATCCTGGTGTAATAAATACCTTCGCGTTGTGAAGTATCTCTTCCGAAATAGCTTCAGCTGATTCGTAGTGATCCGGTATTTTGCCCCAAAGGAATAGACCACTTTGTGTGGGATCAAATGTGCATCCTAGTGCTTTGAATATTTCCTCTGCGCAAACTCTACGTTTTTGATATATCGAATTCATGTCTTTATACCATGTAATGTCGGCATTCAAAGCTTTCACACATGCAAGTTGCATCGGTTTGAATTGTCCTGAATCTACATTGCTTTTTACACGTAGTATCCATTCTATAAATTGTTTGTTCGACGCAAGCATTGCCATTCGCCAGCCCGGCATATTATGCGATTTGCTCATGGAGTTTAGTTCGATACAAATATCACGTGCTCCTTCTACTTCAAGGATACTGAGAGGTGTCTCGTTGAGAATGAAACTGTAAGGATTGTCATTACAGATTACGATCCCATGTTTCTTTCCAAAATCAACTAGCTTTTTAAATAAAGCTTTTGTTGCTTGTGCTCCGGTTGGCATATTGGGATAATTGATCCACATTAGCTTTACACGGCTGAGGTCCATCGATTCTAATTGGTCGAAATCAGGTTCCCAATTGTTTTCTTCTGTGAGATCATATGGAATAGATTTCGCTCCTACGAGTTTACTTACTGAACTATAAGTTGGATACCCCGGATTTGGTATTAATACCTCATCTCCCTCGTTTAAGAATGTCATAGAGATATGCATGATTCCCTCTTTTGATCCAATTAGAGGTTGTATTTCAGTATTGGGATCCAGAGTTACTCCATACCATCGTTGATACCAAGACGCAAATGCATTTCTGAGTTCGGCTATCCCTACATAAGGTTGATATCCATGAGTGTCGTGTTGGCGTGCACTTTCACACAATGTATCAATTACTTCTTGTGAGGGTGGAAGATCAGGACTTCCAATTCCAAGATTAATGATTTGCATTCCCTGAGCATTCATTGCCGCAATTTCTTTCAGTTTACGAGAGAAATAGTATTCTGTAACACAGTTTACGCGATGAGCTGGTTTGATGCTAGAGATCTGATTTTCCTTCTGCATATTCTCCTAATATTTTAAAGTCTTTGGTAAGAGGGATTAGAGCGTCTAATGATTGCTTGTATCTCAAATAATCATTGTAGGTTAGGTCTACATAAAATAGATATTCCCATTCTCTTCCAATGATTGGTAGCGATTGTATTTTTGTTAGATTTATTCCATAAAAAGAAAGAATTGACAAGACTTTGGATAAGCTTCCTTCGGTGTGTGGTAACGCAAATACTAATGATGCTTTGTTTTTATGTGTATTTTTCAATAAATCATCTACATTCCATCGATCTGCAATGACAAGAAAGCGAGTGAAGTTCCGTTTGTTTGTCTCAATGCCTTCAGCAAGAATTTCAAGACCATAGTTCTCTGCTGCCTGTTTTCCGCAAATCGAAGCATGGCCGGTTAGTTTATTGTCACTAATCCATTTCGCGCTTTGAGCTGTATCACCTTTTTCTACGACTTTAACTTGAGGCAATGTATCTAAAAAGGCTTCACATTGCATGAGTGCTATCGGGTGAGAATTTACTTCTACAATATCTTCTATTTTTTGTCCTGGTAGCACAGCGAATGAATGGGAGATACGTAATTTATATTCACCCACAACTTTAAGTTCGCTTTCGCGAATTAGCTCATGATTTTGTAACAAACTACCTGCGATGGTATTTTCAATTGCCATTAATCCAACAATACTTGGGTCTTGCTTTACGGCTGCAATTACATCTTTAAATGTTTTGCAAGGAACAATTTCTACAGTTTCATTTTCAAAATAACATCTTGCTGCTATATCATGATAAGAACCGGCAATTCCTTGTATGGCTACTTTCTTCATCGTATTTGTGTTTGTAAAAAAAAAGTCCTGCCTTATTCAGGCAGGACTTCTGTTTTTATGATTGATTATCCAGTTTGTCTATGGTTTTCAATTCTACATACAATTTCCTGCCTTCACCGTTTTAAAGTAAAAGAAGTAATAATAAAAGTATGTAAAGCTGAAATTAGTCATTTTTCTTTCATGTTTTATGCTGGCAAAAGTATGTTATATTTTTTAATGAGCAAGCAAATCGGCCAATTATTTTTCACTTTATTGAAATTAATCCGTTTTGGTTGACAATTGTTTGTTCCAAATCGATCATATATCGGATAACTGCTATACATGAATCTTTATTAATTTGCGATTTGTCAATCAATGAATTTAGCTCAATTAATTCATGCTCTTTTACTATATCTAGTATGATATTCTTGTATTTATTATAGTCATAGTTGGTAAGTCCACTTTTATTCTTAGAGATACAAACGTCACAACATCCACAATCTTTTGCATTGTTTTCTGCAAAATATGAAAGTAGCATTTTGCTACGACAAGTATATTCATCATTGATATATTCTAGAACTTTGAGAATTCTATGTTCAAAACGTTTGTATCGATCTTCGTATACAGCTCGGGGAATTGTCAAATATTGAAGATCTTCCCTTGCTGAGCGATAAATTATGAACGGAGTTCTTTTATGAGGAATATAATGCAGTATATGATGATTTGAAAGAGATTTCAATACTTCATATATAGCTTGTTGACTCATGCCACTTCGTGCGGATAAAAGTCGTTCATCTATATAAACATAATCGCTAAACAGGCCGGTGTAGGAGCGAAGTAGAGTTTGCAAAACGATATTTACATCCCGATCATTGTTATTGAGTCGATAAAGTTCATCTCGCGTCATACTAAACATTACACGAGAAGCGCTGTCAACTTCTTCTGTATATTCGATATATCCTGCAAGTTCAAGCAATTTTAGAGCATAGTGAGTCTGCAGTATCGGAAGTTTAAATACGGAGCAAAACTCATTTAGTTTGAAGTCGTGTATCGTAAACATTCCATAGCCTACAGCTATTTGGTAGTAATTTCCAAGAGCCTCATAAACTCTTTTAATGAAATCCTTGTCGGGGAATTCATCACTCAAGCGTTTCTTTAATTTTGCAGTGTCTGTTTTGCAACAAAGAGCAACTGCATAAGCTCTCTTTCCATCGCGACCTGCTCGACCTGCTTCTTGATAATATTCTTCGAGAGACCCTGGCATTTCCATGTGTACAACAACTCGCACATCTGGTTTGTCAATACCCATCCCGAAAGCATTTGTAGAAACAATTACGCGGCATTCATTCTTTTTCCAAGCGTTTTGCTTATCGACTTTCACTTGTTGGTTAAGTCCTGCATGATAATAATCTGCATTAATTCCGGCAGATTTTAATTCAAGAGCAATTTCTTTTGTACTTTTTCGATTACGAACATATACAATAGCAGTTCCCTCTACTTTACTCAGAATATGAACAAGTTCTTTGAATTTGTCTTCTGTCCGACGAACAATGTAACTAATATTTTCTCGTTCAAAGCTTTTTTGAAATACATTCTTTTCCTTAAAGCAAAGCTTTTTCTGAATGTCATCTACAACTTCAGGAGTTGCAGTTGCAGTAAGAGCCATTACCGGAACTTTGGGTATTAGCTGCCTGATTTCTGCAATATTAAGATATGAAGGGCGAAAGTCGTATCCCCATTGCGAGATGCAATGAGATTCATCGATGACCAATAAGCAAACATTCATTGCTTGCATTTTAGAAATAAACAGTTCTGTTTTAATCCGCTCAGGAGATATATATAAGAACTTATAATCTCCAAAGATGCAATTCTCGAGTTGGGTTATAATTTCATGTCGAGACATTCCTGAGTAAACAGCTGTTGCTTTGATTCCTAAACTTCGCAAGTTGTCTACCTGGTCTTTCATTAGGGCTATAAGAGGGGTTACAACAATACAAATCCCTTGCATTGATAATGCGGGTACTTGGAAGGTGATCGATTTACCACCCCCCGTAGGCATTAGGCCTAATGTGTCTTTTCCTGCACAAACAGATTGGATTATTTCCTCTTGTAATGGACGAAAAGACGAATACCCCCAATACTTCTCAAGTATTTCAGTATAAATACTCACAATAGCTCTTCATTCTTGATGTAGCTTGATGTCTTTTATCATCAGCTGAATCGTTGTATTACCATTATAGGTGTTTTCTTCTACAGTGTAGCAGATGTCAAAAGGTTTATTGCTTTTGATATGTTTACTGTGTCGATGCATTCCAAAAGCAATACCATGTACAGGTATATTCGCATCTTCATCAATGATCTCAAGTTTAATATGCTCAAGCTCTCGTCCTACAAGTTTGCTAGTTCCAAAGTCTCTAACGTTGCGCGTACAGAAAATAGGTTTCTGATTGTCGGGGCCGAAAGGACTCATTTTTTTTAGATCTTCGACAAAATCTTTTGATATATCACTTAACTCAAGCTCAGTGTCTATATCAATCTGTGGAATCATCTGCTCTGGCTCAATGTTTTCAGATGCAAGCTCCTCGAATCGTTGTTTAAAAGCTTCGAGGTTTTCTTCTTTTAAAGAAAGGCCGGCAGCATAAGTATGCCCTCCAAAGTTTTCGAGTAGATCACGACAGTTTTCGATTGCTTTATAAATATCAAAACCTGTCACAGAACGTGCAGATCCGGTTATTAATCCGGTAGCTTGAGTTAAAACAACAGCAGGGCGATAATATTTTTCGGTAAGGCGTGAAGCAACAATACCAATAACCCCTTTGTGCCATTCTGGGTTAAAAACAATAATAGCCTTGCGGTCTTCGATGTCGTGAAAATTATTGATGATCTCATTTGCTTCATCTGTTATTTTCTTATCAAGTTCACGACGCTCTTTATTATATTGATCGATGCTGCGACTTTTTTCACGCGCTACATCTTCTGTTTTTGAAAGTAGTAATTCCACCGCTTCCTTGCCATTCATCATTCTGCCCGAAGCATTAATGCGTGGTCCTATTTTGAATACGATGTCGCTAATTGTTATATCTTTTCCACCTAGTTCACAGATGTTGATAATACCTTCTAGGCCGGTGCTTGGGTTTGAGTTGAGTTGTTTCAATCCAAAATAGGCAAGGATGCGATTTTCGCCTGTTATAGGAACAATGTCAGAAGCGATACTAACTGCCACAAGATCGAGCAAGCTTTCTAAATCCATTGGCTCAAGCGAATTGCTTTTGGCAAAAGCTTGCATAAACTTAAAGCCAACACCGCAACCAGAAAGGTGGTCGTATGGATAGTTTGAATCCTCTCTTTTAGGATCCAGTACTGCAACCGCATCTGGCAAAACCTTATCAGGCATGTGATGGTCACAAATAATGAAGTCAATACCTTTGGTTTTTGCATACTCGATTTTCTCAATTGCTTTTATCCCGCAATCGAGAGAAATGATTAGCGAAACTCCTATTTCAGCGGCGTAATCAATGCCTTTAAATGAAATACCATATCCTTCATCATATCGATCAGGTATGTAGTATTCTAATCCGGAAGAATATGGGCGCAAGTACTTAAAGACTAGAGCTACGGCAGTAGTTCCATCTACATCATAATCTCCATAAATCATAATTCTTTCTTTGTTGCCTATTGCTTTATTCAAGCGAGCAACAGCTTTATCCATATCTGGCATCAGAAAAGGATCATGCAAATCTGCTAGATTCGGATGAAAGAATTTGTTAGCCTCCTCTGCGGTACAAATGTTTCGTTTGATAAGTAACAAAGCAACTATTTTATTTATACCTAGTTGTTTTGCCAACTCATCAGCCCGAGACAGTTCGTCTTGAGATGGGGTTTGAAAATTCCATTTGTTGGTCATTATATTATTTTTTTTTTATCAGAATGTTGCAATTATCGCCTACGAAGTGAGACTGATAATGTTGTGGTTGAAATTTATTCCATGGAAAGGTTTTTTCCTTTATAGTGGACTTTTATTTTCAATCTATACGAACTCTTTTATACAAATTTGTTCGTGCTAGAAAAGAGATTCAACTCGTAAAGTTAAATAAATAAAACCGATATTCGTCCATCGCTATCCTATTTATTTTATATTTGTGGTATATTTTAGTAGACTATGAATGATGAGATTAAAAAGGCTTGTGAAATAATGCAAGCTGGTGGTGTAATCCTTTACCCCACTGATACCGTATGGGGAATTGGTTGTGATGCAACGAATCCCGAGGCTGTGAAAAAAGTTTATAAAATTAAGCGCAGAGCCGATTCTAAATCCATGTTAGTATTGATCGATACATCTGCAAAACTTGATTTCTATGTGGATGAAGTTCCGGATATCGCGCTTGATCTTATCGAACTGACAGCAAAACCTCTTACGATTATTTATTCCGGTGCAAGAAATTTGGCGCCGAACTTAATCGCAGCAGATGGAAGTGTTGGAATTCGTATTACGAGTGAACAGTTTTCAAAGCGTTTATGCGAACGTTTTAGAAAGCCTATCGTATCAACTTCGGCAAATGTAAGTGGGGAGCCTACGCCATCTATTTTTTCAGAAATAAGTGATGAGGTGAAGAATGCTGTTGATTATATCGTTGATTTTAGACGCAATGATAATCAAAAAGCGCAACCATCTGGAATTATAAAGTTAGGAGCAGGGGGCTTAGTGCAAGTCATCCGCGAGTAGTCTGTTTATTAAAATCAGGGTTTGAGGTGTCAAACCCTTACTTTTGTTTTTTGAATTATGGGGAAAGAAAATATCTTTATTCGTTTTCTGATGTGGCGTCAAAACCATATCAAAGAGAAGCATTTCATATTATTTGTCAGTTTTATAGTCGGACTACTAGCTGCGGTTGCAGGTATAATACTGAAGAATTTAATTCATTTTATCCAGCATGTATTAACCCACAATTTTAATATTGATGGAGCCAATTATCTTTATCTGCTTTATCCGGTAATTGGTATTTTATTAGCTGGATTATTTGTGAAGTATATTGTTCGTGATGATATTGGTCATGGTGTTACAAAGATTCTTTATGCGATCTCTCAGCGTAAAAGTCGTATAAAACCGCATAATACCTGGAGTTCTATTGTTGCGAGTTCTGTAACAATTGGGTTTGGTGGTTCTGTTGGGGCTGAAGCGCCCATTGTATTAACAGGCTCGGCTATTGGATCAAATTTGGGGCGACTTTTTCGATTAGAACAAAAGACTTTAATGCTTTTAGTTGGATGTGGTGCTGCAGGAGCGATTGGGGGTATTTTCAAAGCTCCTATTGCCGGCCTTGTATTTGTGATTGAGGTGTTGATGCTTGATTTAACATTGACTTCAATACTTCCGTTGCTTATTTCATCTGTTACAGCTGCTACTGTTTCGTATATTGTTACCGGGCCTGAAGCGATGTTTCGCTTTACTCAAACGGAGGAGTTTCTGATGGGGCGCATTCCTTACGTTTTGTTGCTAGGAGTTTTTTGTGGCTTGCTGTCTCTTTATTTTACACGCACAACTATTTGGATTGAAGGCGTTTTTCGTAATCTGAATAGTTATTGGAAGAAATTTATACTAGGAGCCACCATGTTGAGTATTCTTATATTCTTAATGCCGCCGCTATATGGCGAAGGGTATGAGATTATTTCTGCATTGCTCAACGGTCAGTTTCTTGAAGTTACAGAGCGGAGTTTCTTTTATGACTATACAGGTTTTTATTGGACAGTTATTATATTCTCAATAGCGATTATTTTATTAAAATCCTTTGCAACGAGTGCTACTAATGCCGGTGGTGGCTGTGGTGGTATTTTTGCGCCAACCTTGTTTCTTGGATGTATAGCAGGCTTTGTGTTTTCTCATACATCTAATTATTTTGAGCTCACGATGTTTCTTCCTGAGAAAAACTTTGCTCTTTTAGGAATGGCCGGAATGATGGCTGGTGTAATGCATGCGCCACTAACGGGAGTGTTTCTAATTGCAGAGCTGACCGGAGGATATGATTTGTTCTTGCCATTGATGATTGTCTCAATCAGTGCCTACCTTACAATTATCATGTTTGAACGTCATAGTATTTACACAATTCGATTGGCTCAAAAAGGAGAGTTGATTACCCATCATAAAGATAAAGCTGTATTGACTTTGTTGAAAACGGATAGTGTTCTTGAAACAGACTTTCAAACCGTAGAACCAGATATGACTCTAGGTGATGTGGTTAAGGTGATTGCTCTTTCCAGTAGAAATATATTTCCGGTTGTTG
Source organism: Porphyromonadaceae bacterium (assembly GCA_003447595.1). Classification (GTDB taxonomy): domain Bacteria; phylum Bacteroidota; class Bacteroidia; order Bacteroidales; family CAMTPD01; genus UBA12018. The sequence continues at coordinate 2,538 of DLYT01000022.1, read as the reverse complement.
ATTCAGAAGGAATGTTTATAGGGGTTGTTATGCTTGATAATATACGAAATATCATGTTTCGACCAGAGCTTTATGAGCGTTTTCATGTTTCGAAAATTATGGTTTCTTCACCTGTGAGAATTACTCTAAATATGCCAATGGAAAAGATTATGCGTATCTTTGAAGATACAAAAGCTTGGAACCTTCCGGTTGTAGATGAATCAGGTAAGTATGTAGGATTTGTTTCTCAATCGAAGATTTTTAATGCATATCGAGAGGTTTTGGTTAATAACTTCTCAGAAGAGTAATAACTTCAATGAATTTAGTTGATATGGAAAAAAAAGATTTGCGAATAGTATATATGGGGACTCCCGATTTTGCGGTAGAGTCTTTAAAGGCATTGGTGGAGGGCGGCTATAATGTTGTCGGAGTTATTACAATGCCCGACAAACCTGCTGGACGTGGACATAAAATTCAATATTCACCAGTAAAACAGTATGCCTTAGAAGTTGGGCTGCCTTTATTGCAGCCCGAAAAACTCAAAGATGAAACATTTTTGGCAGACTTAAAAGCTTGGAATGCCGATCTGCAAATTGTTGTTGCATTCAGAATGCTTCCTGAGATTGTATGGAATATGCCTCGTCTTGGTACATTTAATTTACATGCATCTTTGTTGCCTCAATACAGAGGTGCAGCTCCTATAAATTGGGCTGTGATTAATGGTGATACGGAAACTGGTATTACAACATTCTTTTTGACGCATGAAATTGATACAGGCCGCATTATTAAACAAGAAAAAGTGGCGATTGAAGAATCGGATAATGCAGGGATTGTACATGATAAATTAATGGAGCTTGGTGCAAGACTTGTTGTAGAAACTGTTGATGCTATATTGGATGGATCTATAGAGTCTGTGGAACAAAGCAATTTCTATAGTGACGAATCTGTATTAAAGGCTGCTCCGAAGATTTTTAAAGAAACATGTTTGCTTGATTGGGGATTATTGCCAAAACAAGTATATGATTTTGTTCGTGGTTTGTCGCCATATCCGGCAGCATGGACAGAGCTTTTGTATCCTGATGGAAAAATTGTTTCGACAAAAGTTTTTGAGGTTGCTTACAGAAACGAGCATCATGAGCTAGCTTCGGGTACTATTGTGACAGATGGTAAAAACTATGTTGATGTTGCAGTTAATGGAGGTTTTGTTTCTTTGCTCGAAATACAGCAAGCTGGAAAGAAAAGAATGGGCGTGAAAGATTTTCTTCGTGGTTTTCCGCTTTCAGATGAATATTGCTTTCTAAATAAAGTTGATCATCGTAGATGTTGAAACCATTATACATTGTATTAGGAACCTTCTTCCTGATACTTGGCGGAATTGGCTTGGCGGTACCTGTACTGCCAACCACTCCCTTTTGGTTGCTTTCTTGTTGGTTGTATGCAAGAGGTTCTAGACGTATATATGAACGAATAATCAATAATAAGTTGATAGGTAGTTATGTCAATGATTATCTAGAGCATCGATCGATGCGTCTAAAAGCTAAAATTGTTGCGATATCGACAGTTTGGATATCATGTATTATATCTTGTTGTTGGTTGATTGATCTCTTTTCTGTTAAGATTTTTCTGGTAGTTGTAGCAGTCGGAGTTACAATTCATCTAAGTCTTATTCCTTTGAGAAAGTAGGTGTGGTTCTGGAAGCCTGTTCTTTTTGAATATTTTTAAAAAGCTACAAATCAGGTGTATGTGTGCTTTTTTTTGATGTTTGTGTTGGGGTAATGTTTTGTGTATTAGGATACTAGTGTGTTTTCGTGAAAAAGCTGTTCAAAAAAGTATTAGACGTTTTTTGATGTCTGTAAGCCTAAATCTTCGTACTGTGTTGTAAATGAGATGTGTTCCAGGCGTGCTCAATCCCCTTATATTGTAAGAAATTGCAGAGTTCAGTGTAACCTGTTTATATATAAGTATTCAGGTTGAATCGATAACTGTTTGATATCTTGTGCTTAACCATTCTATTTACTGCTTCTATATAATGCATGGAGCTTTTTAAAAC
>DLYT01000022.1:0-302 GCA_003447595.1 Porphyromonadaceae bacterium | reverse complement strand
AAAACCATGCAAGGTTCTTACAAAAAGGTCACTAGGTTTTTGCAAGAACCTTATTAGGTTTCTAGAAAAACCAAGCATGGTTTATTGTTCTATTTCGCCTCTTATCCCAATAAATCCCGTTCGAATCATATTTTTTTGAAGACAATCATGCAAATAAGATGTCGTATTTTCTTAAAGCGTATGCAATGTTTCGTATTCTGTGTTTTTTAACATGTTTGTAAATCGCTTTATTTCAGTATTTAATCTATAGGTTGAATAAAATGTTTCAAATTTGTTTCATAAAATAGTTGCAGGGTAAATAA
>DLYT01000140.1 GCA_003447595.1 Porphyromonadaceae bacterium | reverse complement strand
CGCGATTCGGAGATGGAAGAATTGTTGCAAGAAGAAAATTTTGAAAAAGACTTGCAGGGTTCGCGAACAAGATTAATTTTGGAGATGCTTTACGTGACAGGTATGCGTAGGGCAGAATTGATAGGGTTGAGGCTTTCGGATGTGGATTTTTCGCTTATGCAATTGAAAGTGAGTGGTAAGCGAAATAAGCAACGAATTATTCCATTTGCCGAAAGTTTGAAGATGTTGATTGAGGAGTATTTGAATTTTCGAAAAGACATTTGCCCGAATGGGGTAGATTGGCTTTTTGTTTCGGATAGAGGAGAACAAATGCCGGTTTCGGCTGTTTATAAAGTGGTGAGGGAGAGGTTAGCCTCGGTTACTTCTCTGGCGAAACGAAGTCCGCACGTGTTGCGACATTCGTTTGCCACCAGTATGCTAAACAATGGTGCGGAATTGACAGCGGTCAAGGAGTTGCTTGGGCATGAAAGCCTAGCCTCCACCAGTGTGTATACGCATACTTCGTTTGAAGAATTAAAGAAAATGTACAAAGCTCATCCAAGAGCACTTAAAAAAGGAGGTAGTCATGGAAGTTAGAATTCAGGCCATTCATTTCGATGCGTCAAGTCAATTGGAGTCTTTTATTACAAAGAAAGTATCTAAGCTTGATCATATTTACGATGGTATAGTAGAGGCCGATGTAGTTCTAAGAGTTGTAAAACCCGAGTCGGCTTTAAACAAAGAAGCATCTATCAAGTTATTGGTAAAGAATGACGAATTATTCGCTGAAAAAGTGTGTGATACGTTTGAAGAAGCTATCGACTTGGTTGTGGATGCCTTAGCTAAACAGTTAGGTAAATACAAAGAAAAAATGCGCAACGCGTAAAAAATATTCGCAAAATGTTTGGTGATTAAAATTTAATCTATAATTTTGCAGCCGTTTCAGGGACGTAACAACGACTTGAAACGGCTTTCTTTTAAGCTTTTAGTTTTGCCTCTTTAGCTCAGTTGGCCAGAGCACGTGATTTGTAATCTCGGGGTCGTTGGTTCGAATCCGACAAGAGGCTCAAAAGAAAAGAAGATAGAAGGGCAGTTTCCAGAGTGGCCAAATGGGGCTGACTGTAACTCAGCTGGTAACACCTTCGGAGGTTCGAATCCTTCACTGCCCACTTCTTTGATTTTGTATGCGGGAATAGCTCAGTTGATAGAGCATCAGCCTTCCAAGCTGAGGGTCGCGGGTTTGAGCCCCGTTTCCCGCTCTTTTGTTGCCTATGTAGCTCAGGGGTAGAGCACTTCCTTGGTAAGGAAGAGGTCACGGGTTCAAATCCCGTCATCGGCTCATTTTTTTTGTTTAGGATATGATCATTAATCAAATAAAGAACTATTAAGTTATGGCAAAAGAACATTTTAACAGATCGAAGCCACACGTAAACATTGGTACGATCGGTCACGTTGACCACGGTAAAACTACTTTGACTGCTGCTATTACTACAGTTTTGGCAAAGAAAGGTCTTTCTGAATTGAAATCATTCGATCAGATCGATAACGCACCAGAAGAAAAAGAAAGAGGTATTACTATCAACACTGCTCACGTTGAGTACGAAACAGAAAACCGTCACTACGCGCACGTTGACTGTCCAGGACACGCCGACTACGTAAAGAACATGGTAACTGGTGCTGCTCAGATGGACGGTGCTATTATCGTGGTAGCTGCAACAGATGGTCCTATGCCTCAAACTCGTGAGCACATCCTTCTAGCTCGTCAGGTAAACGTACCTAAACTAGTTGTGTTCATGAACAAATGTGACATGGTTGACGACGAAGAGATGTTGGAACTTGTTGAAATGGAAATGAGAGAACTTCTTTCATTCTACGAATTCGACGGTGACAATACTCCAGTTATCCGTGGTTCTGCACTAGGTGGTTTGAACGGTATCGAGCAATGGGAAGATAAGATCATGGAGCTTATGAGCGCTGTTGATACTTGGATTCCACTTCCTCCTCGTGACGTAGATAAACCATTCTTGATGCCAGTTGAAGACGTGTTCTCTATCACAGGTCGTGGTACTGTAGCAACAGGTCGTATCGAAACAGGTATCATCAAATCTGGTGAAGAGGTACAAATCATCGGTCTTGGTTCTGAGCCTAAGAAATCAGTTGTAACTGGTGTTGAAATGTTCCGTAAGATTCTTGACGAAGGTCAAGCAGGTGACAACGTTGGTCTTCTACTTCGTGGTATCGACAAAGCTGAAATCAAACGTGGTATGGTTATTTGCCACCCAGGTAAAGTAACTCCTCACACAAGATTCAAAGCTGAGGTTTATATCTTGAAAAAAGAAGAAGGTGGACGTCACACTCCATTCCACAACAAATACCGTCCTCAGTTCTACCTACGTACTCTTGACGTAACTGGTGAGATCACTCTTCCAGAAGGAACTGAAATGGTTATGCCAGGTGACAACTTGACAATCACTGTAGATCTTATCTATCCAGTAGCTTGTAACGTAGGTCTACGTTTCGCTATCCGTGAAGGTGGTCGTACAGTAGGTGCAGGTCAGATCACAGAATTGTTAGACTAATAACAATCTCCATATTTAATAAGCCGGTTTTACCGCCGGCTTATTTTCTACGGGTCTAGCTCAGTTGGTAGAGCATCGGTCTCCAAAACCGAGTGTCGGGAGTTCGAGTCTCTCGACCCGTGCAAAAATCTATAGATTCAATGAAGAAGATAACTACATATATTAAGGAATCTTATAACGAACTTGTATATAAGGTATCTTGGCCCTCAAGAAACGAGCTGTCAAACAGTGCTGTTGTGGTAATGCTAGCTTCCCTTATTATTGCAGCGATGATTGCCGTTGTTGACTTAGGCTTTGAAAATGTGATGCGTTTCTTCTACGAAAAGATCTTCTAATTTTATTTGAGATATGTCTGAATTTGAAAAGAAATTTTATGTTCTTCGTGCCATCAGTGGTAAGGAGAATAAAGTAAGAGAGTATCTTGAAGCTGAAATTAAGAATACAGATCTTGGAGATTACGTCGCACAGGTTTTGATTCCAACCGAAAAGGTTTACTCAGTACGCAATGGCAAAAAGGTAGTTAAAGAACGTGCCTATTTGCCAGGTTATGTATTAGTAGAAGCGGCTTTGGTTGGAGAAGTCTCTCACCGATTAAGAAACATCCCCAATGTTATTGGCTTTCTAGGTGGAACGGATACTCCGGTTCCATTAAGACCTTCAGAGGTTGCTCGTATTCTCGGCACTGTCGATGAATTACAGGAACAGCAAGAAGAGTTGGATGTTCAATTCATGGTTGGTGAAAACGTTAAGATCAATTTCGGTCCGTTTAGCGGATTTACCGGAATTATCGAAGAAATCAATACCGAAAAGAAGAAGCTTAAGGTAATGGTTAAGGTTTTTGGCCGTAAAACTCCGTTGGAGCTCGGCTATATGCAAGTTGAAAAAGAGTAACTTCAGGTTACGCTGAATTTAGCTCTTTAGTTACGTGTTATAATCTAAAATTTTAGAAAAATGGCTAAAGAAGTTGCTGGACAAATCAAATTGCAGATTAAAGGAGGGGCAGCAAATCCTTCTCCCCCTGTTGGACCTGCTTTAGGTTCTAAGGGTATTAACATTATGGAGTTTTGCAAGCAATTTAATGCCAGAACTCAGGACAAAGCTGGTAAGATTTTACCTGTGGTAATTACTTACTATGCTGACAAGTCTTTCGACTTTGTTGTTAAGACTCCTCCTGTGCCTATTCAATTGTTAGAAGTAACAAAGGCTAAGAGTGGATCTGCAGAGCCAAACCGTAAAAAGATCGCAGAAATTACTTGGGATCAGGTGAAAGCTATCGCTGAAGACAAAATGGTAGACTTGAACTGTTTCACACTGAAGTCAGCTATGACTATGGTTGCTGGTACAGCTAGAAGTATGGGTATCACCGTTAAAGGAGAATTCCCGGAGTTAAATTAATAAACTTCAATTAGAATGAGTAAACTTACAAAAAATCAAAAGTTAGCTTTAGGCAAAATTGAAGCTGGGAAATCTTATACACTAAAAGAAGCTTCTGCATTGGTAAAAGAAATCACAACTGCAAAGTTTGATTCTTCTGTTGATGTTGATGTACGTCTTGGTGTTGACCCACGTAAAGCTAACCAAATGGTGAGAGGTGTGGTTTCACTACCTCACGGAACAGGTAAGCAGGTTAGGGTTCTTGCATTATGTACACCTGACAAGGAAGCTGAAGCACTTGCTGCTGGCGCTGACTATGTAGGGTTGGACGAATATATCGACAAGATTAAAGGTGGTTGGACTGATATCGATGTTATCATTACAATGCCTTCAATCATGGGTAAGATTGGTGCTCTAGGACGCGTTTTGGGTCCTCGTGGTTTGATGCCAAACCCAAAGAGTGGAACAGTTACTAACGAAGTTGGTAACGCGGTTAAAGAAGTGAAACAAGGTAAAATCGACTTCAAAGTTGACAAAACTGGTATCGTTCACGCTTCAATCGGTAAAGTTTCATTCACAGAAGATCAAATCCGTGATAATGCTAAGGAATTCGTTTCTACGCTTATTAAACTTAAACCATCAGCTGCTAAAGGTACATATATTAAGAGCATCTTTCTTTCAAGTACTATGAGCCCGGGTATCAAAATTGACCCTAAATCAGTTGAAGAAAATTAAAACAATTGAGAAGTTATGAGAAAGGAAGAAAAAAGTGCTATTATAGAACAAATTGCTTCAACCATTCAGGAATACAGTAACTTCTATCTGACTAATATCGAAGCACTAGATGCAGAGAAAACGTCAGCACTTAGAAGAGAGTGTTTCAAGAGTGATGTGAAGATGATGGTTGTAAAGAACACTTTGCTAGAAAAAGCTCTAGGAACTATCGAAGGAGATTTCTCTGGACTAGTTTCAGCTATGAAAGGCAATACAGCTGTGATGTTCTCACAAACAGCAAACGCTCCGGCTAAATTGATCAAAGCGTTCGCTAAAGAAGCTGGTAAACCTGAATTAAAAGCGGCATACGTTCAAGAATGTGTTTATGTTGGTGCTGATCAATTAGACGCACTTGTAAACATCAAGAGCAGAGAAGAACTTATTGGCGACATTATTATGTTGCTTCAATCTCCAGCGAAGAACGTTATTTCAGCTCTATCATCAGGTGGACAGACAATTCATGGAGTTTTAACAACTCTTGCAGAAAGATAATTTATACATATAACTAGATTAGTAAATCATTAAAATCATACAAAAATGGCAGATTTGAAAGCTTTTGCAGAACAATTAGTAAACTTGACCGTAAAGGAAGTTAACGAACTTGCTGAAATCCTAAAGAACGAGTACGGTATCGAACCTGCTGCTGCAGCTGTTGCTGTTGCTGCTGCTCCTGCTGCTGAAGCTGCAGCTGAGAAAACTTCTTTCGACGTAGTGTTGAAAGCAGCTGGTGCTAACAAATTAGCTATCGTTAAACTTGTTAAAGAACTTACAGGTCTTGGTTTGAAAGAAGCTAAAGATATCGTTGATGGTGCTCCATGTAACATCAAAGAAGGTGTAAGCAAAGAAGAAGCTGAAGCGTTGAAAAATTCTCTAGTAGAAGCTGGCGCAGAGGTTGAACTTAAATAATATAACCTGTAACGCAGGTAATTTGGTTAAGAATCTTCGTTTCGGAGATTCTTAACCTTTTTGTGTCTATAGTTTCATTAAGTTCAATTAATTTCTGAATAGATGTCTTCAACAGCTGTAAACCCAAGAATTAATTTTGCTTCGGTTAAATTCCCGCTACAATATCCGGATTTTCTCGAAGTACAATTAAAGTCATTTAAAGACTTTCTTCAACTAGATACTCCTCCGGAACAAAGAAATAACGAGGGGTTGTATAAGGTATTTGCAGAAAATTTTCCAATTGCAGATACTCGTAACAATTTCGTGTTGGAGTTCCTTGACTACTACATTGATCCTCCTCGCTACTCGATAGATGAGTGTATCGAAAGAGGCCTTACATATAGCGTTCCTTTGAAGGCTAAATTAAAACTGTATTGTACAGATCCTGATCACGAAGATTTCGATACAGTGATTCAGGATGTGTATTTGGGGCCTATTCCTTATATGACGGATAGGGGTACTTTCGTTATTAACGGGGCTGAACGTGTAGTTGTTTCGCAGTTGCATCGTTCACCTGGTGTATTCTTCGGACAAAGTACTCACGCCAACGGTACAAAGCTTTATTCTGCACGTATTATTCCTTTCAAAGGATCGTGGATCGAGTTTGCTACCGACATCAATAATGTGATGTATGCTTACATCGATAGAAAGAAAAAGCTTCCGGTAACAACGCTTCTTAGAGCTATCGGCTTCGAGAGCGATAGAGACATTCTTGAGATATTCAACTTGGCCGAAGAGGTTAAGGTGAATAAAACTAATCTTAAGAAACTTCTTGGCAGAAAACTTGCAGCCCGTGTTTTGAAGACTTGGGTGGAAGACTTTGTAGATGAAGATACAGGTGAGGTAGTTTCAATTGAACGTAATGAAGTGATCATTGATCGTGAAACTGTTCTTGATGCTGATCATCTAGAAGCAATCCTTGAGTCAGGTGTTCAAAATATCCTTCTTCACAAAGAAGACTTGAACTCATCTGATTTCGCGATTATTTACAACACGCTACAAAAAGATCCAAGTAACTCTGAAAAAGAGGCTGTTCTTTATATATATCGTCAACTTCGTAACGCTGAACCTGCTGATGAAGCAAGTGCACGTGAAGTTATTACTAATCTTTTCTTCTCTGATAAGAGATATGATTTAGGTGAAGTAGGTCGTTACAGAATCAACAGAAAGTTGAATTTGACAACGGGCGCCGATGTAAAAGTTCTTACTAAAGAAGATATTATCGAGATCATCAAATATCTAATCGAGTTGATCAACTCGAAAGCGATTGTTGATGATATCGACCACTTGAGTAACCGTCGTGTACGTACTGTAGGTGAGCAACTTTATAACCAATTTGGTGTAGGTCTTGCTCGTATGGCTCGTACAGTTCGCGAACGTATGAATGTACGCGATAACGAGGTGTTTACTCCGATTGATTTGATCAATGCAAAAACAATCTCTTCGGTTGTTAATTCATTCTTCGGAACGAATGCATTGTCTCAATTTATGGACCAAACAAACCCACTTGCTGAGATTACTCACAAGCGTCGTATGTCTGCTCTTGGGCCTGGTGGTCTTTCAAGAGAGCGTGCAGGTTTCGAGGTTCGTGACGTTCACTATACTCACTATGGCCGTTTGTGTCCTATTGAAACACCAGAGGGACCAAATATCGGTTTGATCTCGTCTCTTTGTGTATACGCAAAAATTAATGACCTTGGTTTCATCATTACTCCTTATCGTAAAGTTACGAATGGTGTTGTTGATGTGACTACAGAAGGTATTGATTATCTGACTGCTGAAGAAGAAGAAGGACAAATCATTGCGCAGGGTAATGCACCAATCAACAACGATGGTACATTTATCCGTTCTCGTGTAAAAGCAAGACAAGAAGGTGACTTCCCTCTTGTTACTCCTGATGAAGTAAACTTGATGGACGTTTCTCCTACGCAGATTGCTTCTATTGCTGCGTCTTTGATTCCTTTCCTTGAGCATGATGATGCGAACCGTGCGTTGATGGGATCTAACATGATGCGCCAGGCAGTTCCTTTGTTGCGTGTTGATGCTCCGATTGTTGGTACTGGTATCGAAAGACAATTGGTAAGCGACTCTCGTACTCAAATCGCTGCTGAAGGTGAAGGTGAAATTGTATTTGTTGATGCTACTTGCATTAAGATTAAATATGATAGATCTGAAGACGCGGAGTTTGTAAGCTTCGAGGATTCAATTAAAACATACAATATTCCTAAGTTTAGAAAAACCAACCAAAGTACAACTGTTGACTTACGTCCTATTTGCCGTACTGGTCAGCGTGTAGTTGCTGGTGAAATCTTAACTGAAGGTTATTCTACTCAACAAGGTGAACTTGCACTAGGACGTAACGTTCGTGTTGCATATATGCCTTGGAAAGGATATAACTTTGAGGATGCGATCGTATTGAACGAGCGTATGGTTCGCGAGGATATCTTTACTTCTGTTCACGTTGACGAGTATATTCTTGAAGTACGTGAAACAAAACGAGGAATGGAAGAGCTTACTTCTGATATTCCTAACGTTAGCGAGGAAGCTACAAAAGATCTAGATGAAAGAGGTATTGTTCGTGTGGGTGCTAGAATCCGTCCGGGCGATATTCTTATCGGTAAGATTACTCCAAAAGGAGAATCAGATCCTTCTCCGGAAGAGAAACTTCTTCGTGCAATCTTCGGTGACAAAGCCGGTGATGTGAAAGATGCTTCATTGAAAGCTTCTCCATCTCTTAACGGTGTTGTTATCGGAACAAATCTTTTCTCTAAAGCTGTTAAGAAGAGAAAGTCTCGTCTATCAGACAAGGCTATTCTTCCTAAACTTGATGAAGAGTATGAAACTAAGATGGCCGAACTTAGAGTGGCCCTTATTGATAAGTTAGTAATCCTTACTTCAGGTAAGACTTCTCAAGGTGTGAAAGACTATATGAACACCGAGATTATTCCTAAGGGTGCTAAGTTCTCTCACAAAGCGTTGAGCGAATTGGATTACAATGCAATCCAAGTGAGCAAGTGGACTACAGATAACCATAAGAACGAGCTTATCAAGCAAGTTATCTTGAATTATTTGAAGAAATATAAAGAACTTGATTCTGACTTGCGTCGTAGAAAGTTCGATTTGACTATCGGTGACGAGTTACCAACAGGTATCGTTCAAATGGCAAAAGTTTACATTGCTAAGAAACGTAAGATCCAAGTTGGTGATAAAATGGCGGGTCGACACGGTAACAAAGGTATCGTATCGAAAATCGTTCGTCAAGAAGACATGCCATTCTTGGAAGATGGAACTCCGGTTGACATCTGTTTGAATCCACTTGGTGTACCTTCTCGTATGAACCTTGGTCAGATCTTTGAAACTGTTCTTGGATGGGCAGGTACAAACTTAAACTTGAAGTTTGCTACTCCTATCTTTGATGGTGCTAGTATTGATGACTTGAACGAATGGACAGACAAAGCTGGTGTACCTCGTTATGGTAAATCTTACCTTTATGATGGTGGTACCGGTGAACGTTTTGACCAACCGGCAACAGTAGGTGTTGTGTATATGCTTAAACTTGGTCACATGGTCGACGATAAGATGCACGCACGTTCTATTGGTCCTTACTCTTTGATTACGCAACAACCTCTTGGTGGTAAAGCTCAGTTTGGTGGTCAGCGTTTCGGAGAGATGGAGGTTTGGGCACTTGAAGCATTCGGTGCTGCTCACATCCTACAAGAAATCCTTACAATTAAGTCGGACGACGTTGTTGGCCGTTCTAAAGCTTATGAAGCGATTGTTAAGGGTGAACCAATGCCACCAGCTGGTATTCCGGAATCTCTAAACGTGTTGTTGCACGAACTTAGAGGTCTTGGTTTAAGTATCTCACTTGATTAATTCTTATAGATTTTGAGGATGAGCTCTGAACAAGGGCTTGTCCTCTTATATATCAGATAACTCTTTATAAACAAATAATATGGCTTTTAGAAAAGAAACTAAGATAAAGAGTAACTTTACCAAAATATCAATCGGTTTAGCTTCACCTGAGGAAATCTTGGAAAACTCAAGTGGTGAGGTATTAAAGCCGGAAACAATCAACTATCGTACCTATAAACCTGAACGTGACGGTCTTTTCTGCGAACGTATTTTTGGTCCGGTTCGTGACTACGAATGCCACTGTGGAAAGTATAAAAGAATTCGTTACAAAGGTATTGTGTGTGACCGTTGTGGTGTGGAAGTTACAGAAAAGAAAGTACGTCGTGAACGTATGGGACACATTCACCTTGTTGTGCCTGTTGCTCACATCTGGTACTTCCGCTCACTTCCTAATAAAATCGGTTATTTGTTAGGTATTCCTACAAAGAAACTTGATTCTATTATTTACTATGAACGTTACGTTGTTATTCAAGCGGGTACAGCTGAAGGCGTATCTGCATATGATCTTATTTCTGAAGAAGAATACCTACAAGTCTTAGATACTCTTCCAAGAGAAAATCAAATGCTTGATGACAACGACCCTAATAAATTCATCGCTAAAATCGGTGCTGAAGCAATCTACGATCTATTGGCTCGCCTTGATCTAGATACACTTTCATACGAACTTCGTCACCGTGCTAGTACAGATGGATCTCAACAACGTAAAAACGAAGCGTTGAAACGTCTTCAAGTTGTTGAATCTTTCCGTGCTTCAAAAGGTCGCAATCGTCCGGAGTGGATGGTAGTACAGGTTGTTCCTGTAATTCCACCAGAACTTCGTCCTCTTGTACCTCTTGATGGTGGTCGTTTCGCTACTTCTGACTTGAATGACCTTTATCGTCGCGTTATCATCCGTAACAACCGTTTGAAACGTTTGATCGAGATCAAAGCTCCGGAAGTTATCTTGCGTAACGAGAAGCGTATGCTTCAAGAAGCGGTTGACTCATTGTTTGACAACTCAAGAAAATCAAGTGCAGTTAAGACAGACGCTAACCGTCCGTTGAAATCACTTTCTGATAGCTTGAAAGGTAAACAAGGTCGTTTCCGTCAAAACTTGTTGGGTAAACGTGTCGACTACTCTGCTCGTTCGGTAATCGTTGTAGGTCCTGAACTTAAGATGCACGAGTGTGGTCTTCCTAAAAACATGGCTGCTGAGCTTTACAAACCATTTATCATCCGTAAATTGATCGAGCGTGGTATTGTAAAAACAGTAAAATCTGCGAAGAAAATCGTAGACCGCAAAGAGCCTGTTGTATGGGATATCTTGGAACACGTAATGAAAGGACATCCAGTTCTGCTCAACCGTGCCCCGACTCTTCACCGTTTAGGTATTCAGGCTTTCCAACCTAAAATGATTGAAGGAAAAGCTATTCAGCTTCACCCACTTTCATGTTCGGCCTTCAATGCCGACTTCGACGGTGACCAGATGGCGGTTCACTTGCCACTTGGTAACGAAGCTGTTTTGGAAGCACAAATGTTGATGCTTGGATCTCACAATATCCTTAACCCTGCTAACGGAGCTCCGATTACCGTTCCTTCTCAGGACATGGTACTTGGTCTTTACTATATCACCAAGCTACGTCCGGGTGCAATGGGTGAAGGTCTTATTTTCTACGGATATGAAGAAGCAATGATCGCTTATAACGAGAAGAAAGTTTCTATTCATGCTCCTGTGAAAGTATATGTTCACGACGTTGATGAAAACGGTAACTTTATCAATCACATGATTGAAACTTCTGTAGGTCGTATTATTGTAAATCAATTCGTACCAAAAGAAGTAGGTTACTTGAATGAAATTCTTTCAAAGAAATCGCTTCGTGATATCATCGGTAATGTGATCAAAGTTTGTGGTGTAGCACGTACAGCACAATTCTTGGATGATATTAAAGATTTGGGTTATCAAATGGCGTTCAAGGGTGGTTTGTCATTCAACCTTGCCGACGTTATTATCCCAGCAGAAAAAGATGAATTGGTAAAAGAAGGTTACGAAGAAGTAGAACAAATTCTTGCTAACTATAGCATGGGTTTCATCACTTACAACGAACGTTACAACCAAATCATTGATACGTGGACACACGTTAACTCGAAATTGTCAAACATTTTGATGAAGCAAATTTCGAGCGATAACCAAGGTTTCAACTCAATCTATATGATGCTTGATTCTGGTGCCCGTGGTTCGAAAGAACAGATTCGCCAGCTTTCAGGTATGCGTGGTTTGATGGCTAAACCTCAAAAGAGTGGTGCAGAAGGTGGTCAAATTATCGAAAACCCGATCCTTTCTAACTTTAAAGAAGGACTTTCGGTACTTGAGTACTTTATCTCTACCCACGGTGCTCGTAAGGGTCTTGCGGATACCGCTTTGAAAACAGCCGATGCAGGTTATCTTACACGTCGTCTTGTTGACGTTTCACAAGATGTGATCATCAACGAAGAAGACTGTGGAACACTACGTGGTCTAGTTTGTACAGAACTTAAGAACAACGAAGACATCGTTGCTTCTCTATATGAAAGAATCCTTGGTCGTGTTTCTGTACACGATGTTCAACACCCAATGACAGGCGAAGTGCTTGTTCACTCAGGTGAAGAGATCACAGAAGACATTGCTAAGAAGATTCAAGACTCTCCAATCGAGCGCGTAGAAATACGTTCGGTATTGACTTGTGAGTCTAAAAAAGGTGTTTGTGGCAAATGTTACGGACGTAACCTTGCAACAGGACGTTTGGTTCAAAGAGGTGAAGCTGTTGGTGTAATCGCAGCACAATCTATCGGTGAGCCAGGTACGCAGCTTACACTTCGTACGTTCCACGTTGGGGGTATCGCATCGAACATTGCAGCAGAAAATAATGTAACTTCAAAATACGATGGTATTCTTGAGATCGATGAGTTGAGAGCAGTAGACGCTCAAGACGAATTGGGCAAGAAACACATGGTAGTAGTAAGCCGTTTGGCAGAAATGAGGATTGTAGACCCAAATACGAAGATCGTATTGGTAACACATACTGTTCCTTATGGTGCTAAACTATACTTCGACAATGGAGCAACTGTGAAAAAAGGTGATGTAATCATCGAATGGGACCCATTCAACGCAGTAATCGTATCAGAGGTTGCCGGTAAAGTTCAATTCGAAAGCTTGATCGACAATGTAACTTGTAAGGTTGAGTCTGACGAAACAACAGGTCTTAGAGAGAAAATCATTATCGAATCTAAAGACAGAACAAAAGTACCTTCTGCACACATTTGCGCCGACAATGGTGGTTACTTGAAAACATACGCACTTCCTCTTGGAGCTCACGTAGTGAAAGAAGAAGGAAGCATGATCAAAGCCGGTGAAGTACTTGTTAAGATTCCACGCGCAGTAGGTAAAGCGGGTGATATCACAGGGGGTCTTCCACGTGTTACTGAGTTGTTCGAGGCTCGTAACCCATCGAATCCAGCAGTCGTTTCTGAAATCGACGGTGAAGTTTCGTTCGGTAAGATCAAACGCGGTAACCGTGAAATCATTGTTACTTCAAAAACTGGTGAGGTTAAGAAGTACATGGTTCCATTGTCAAAACAAATCCTTGTTCAAGAAAACGACTACGTACGTGCAGGTATGCCTTTGTCAGACGGAGCTACAACTCCATCTGATATCCTAGCGATCAAAGGTCCTACAGCAGTACAAGAATATATCGTGAATGAGGTTCAAGACGTATACCGTCTACAAGGTGTAAAAATCAATGATAAACACTTTGAGGTAATTGTACGTCAGATGATGCGTAAAGTTGAAGTTGTTGATCCGGGTGATACTCGTTTCTTGGAAACTCAAATTGTTGACAAGCACGATATCATGGAAGAGAACGACCGTATTTGGGGCAAGAAAGTTGTTATCGAAGCAGGTGATTCTCAGACATTGAAGCCAGGACAGATTGTAACTGCGCGTAAACTTCGTGATGAAAACAGTATGTTGAAGCGTCGTGATATGAAACTTGTAGAAGTACGTGATGCAGTTCCTGCAACTGCAAATCAGATCCTTCAAGGTATCACAAGAGCGGCACTTCAAACAACAAGCTTTATGTCTGCTGCATCGTTCCAGGAAACAACAAAAGTACTGAACGAAGCTGCTATCAATGGTAAGATTGATAGACTGGAAGGTTTGAAAGAGAACGTTATTTGCGGTCACTTGATTCCAGCCGGTACAGGACAACGCGATTTCGATAAGCTTGTAGTTGGTGCTAAAGACGATTTCGATCGTATCTTTGCAAACCGCAAGAATGTTGTCGATTTGAAAGCTGTTGAAGAATAAATAAAACCATTTATTGGTTTGTAGAGAGGGATGCTTAGCAATAGGCATCCCTTTTTTTATTGCCCTTTTTTACGTCATTGTAATATTATCATTTATCTTCGTATCCTCTAATCTTAAAATCATCTTAACTTAATACATTTAGTGATGAACAAGTCAATTCTAACACTGTGTCTATCGGCACTATTATCCACGACACTCTTTGCGCAAAAGGAGCAACTAAACGTGATGACATTCAATATCCGCTACGATAACCCTTCCGATGCACCACATAACTGGGGCAATCGAAAAGAATTTGCAGCGAATGCGATTAAATTTTACGATGCCGACATTGTAGGTACTCAGGAAGTATTGCATCATCAATTGCAAGATCTACAGTCACAGTTGCCCGGATACGCAACAATCGGAGTCGCACGCGAAGACGGAAAGACCAAAGGCGAATACAGTGCGATTTTATACAAGAAAGATCAGTTTAAAATATTAGATAGCGGTACATTCTGGTTGGCAGAAGATATCAATGCCGTTGGCAAAAAAGGATGGGATGCCGCATGTGAGCGCGTTGTAACCTGGGCATTGATGCAAGACAAAGCAACTAAGGAGAAATTCCTGTTTATGAACACACACTTCGACCACGAAGGACAAGTAGCACGTCGCAACAGTGCCAATCTTTTGTTAGATAAAGCAAAGCAACTAAGCAAGGGCAATCCGATCGTTGTTACCGGCGACTTCAATGCAACGGTAGACGAAGAACCGATCCAGATCATTACCGACATCACAAACCCGAATCATTTAACCGATTCGCGCACGAAGGCATCCGTTGTATATGGCCCTAACTGGACCTTTCACAACTTTGGTCGATTAGATCAAGAAAAACGAAACATTATAGATTATATCTTTGTTTCTAGTAATATAAAGGTTATTTCTCACGGTATTATTTCCGAAACTCTCAATGGATTATATCTATCAGATCACAATCCGATTGTTTCAAAAATTGAGTTTTAACTAACACGTTACGATGCACACGATTCCTATTTTACGCGAGCCTGCACTGCTGTCTCATGAAGACTGTTTCCTGGTTGTCAAAAACAAGAAACAAAGTCTCACGTACCCGGTTCATGTTCACCCCGAGTATGAATTGATCTTGCTCGAGGGCGCAAAAGGAGCGAAACGAATTGTTGCTAATTCGATAGAGGAAATAGGAGACACCGATTTGATTCTTATATAAGGCAATTGTCCGCATACCTATTATCATCCGGCAAACAATTTGCAGAATGTAAACGTTATCTCGATCAAGTTTCAATCATCGATCTTTGAAAGTGTCAAGAGTAAAAGACTATTTCAATCGATCGAAAGGATGACAAACGAGGCCGAGCGAGGTCTTGTCTTCTCTCAAGAAGATTATCATTCAGTTGCCGGAGTTATGGATCAGATCGTCCATGAAGACGATGAGTTTAGTAAGTTCCTGAAACTGATCTATATGCTTCATAAATTATCGGAATCAAAGGATTACAGAATATTAGGCACTGGGCTAAAGTATGATGAATTTGATGTAAACGAGCGTTTAGTCATTGAAAAAGTATTCGCTTTTCTGCACGAAAACTATCAATATGATGTGCGTGTAGGAGATGTGGCAACACGTTTCGGAATGACAGAAGTTTCTTTTACACGTATGCTAAAGAGACATGTAAACAGAACATTTATTGATTTGCTTACCGACATACGTCTCGAATATGTATCAACACAATTAATTGATACAAATGATTCGATATCAGAAATTTGTTATCGAAGCGGATTCACGAATATTTCTAATTTCAATCGTTTATTTCTAAAGCGAAAAGAAATGACGCCCAAAGCATACAGAAAAAAGAACAGTCGTTGTACTTATTTATTGTAGAAAAATGATAATACCGAATATAATTGCATATTTTGTCGAAAAAGTATCAGAAATAATTCTGAAAGTATTTGCGAGTTATATTTTTAGGTATTACATTTACAATGTCTAATAGATGGAATGAATACATAGTATAATCAATCCTTAACTAAAACGTCAAAATACATTACAAATAAGTTTTATACATTGGTCTAAAGAATTGAAAACATCCTGAAAACGGCTGCCTGAGAAGGTCGCCGTTTTTTTTTTATTATATTTGTGCAACTAATAATAAAGTCATGAATAAACAAAACAACGACATCAAGATTGAGCTTTCTCCCGAAGTAGCTCAAGGAACTTATGCTAATCTAGCTATCATCGCGCATTCATCTTCAGAGTTTGTAATGGATTTTGTAAGCCTACTACCAGGTGTTCCTGCCGCTAATGTGAAATCTCGTGTTATTATGACACCGGAAAACGCGAAACGTTTGGCAATGCTATTGCAAGAAAACATTGCACAATATGAAAAGCAAGTAGGTGAAATTTCACTTTATACTCCACACGAAGAAGTAATTTCTTTCGAAAAGGGAGAAGCTTAATAAAAGGTTTTATAGGTAATTTCCTTTGAAACTATATGAAATAGAGTCGGCTCTTGCATTGCAAGAAGCCGACTTTTATATTATTTGGAATAATGTTTAGATTTATATTCTTAAAAGTTCTTGACATAGAAATATTTTTGAGTGATAGAAAAGTATAAGTCTATAGAGGCTATTTATTCAGCCCTAATTCAGTAATAATCTTTTAGCTTTCAAATTGAAACAAAAAAGCGTTATTCATCTAACAATAAAGAACATCATATACAAACCCCGATAAGTACTATCTAGAAAGTATAAAAAAAGCCTTTCGAAGCACCGGCTCCAAAAGGCTCTTAATCTATACTAGCAAGTAATTTTATCGGATTGATTCAAGCATACGCTTTAGCACCGTTTGTGCAGAAATTTCGCGATTAGCAGCTTCCGGGATTACCAGCGACTGCGGGCTCTCGATCACGTCGTCGGTCACAATCATGTTGCGACGTACCGGCAAGCAGTGCATAAAGTAAGCATTGTTGGTAAGCGCCATCTTTTCGGTATCTACCGTCCAGCTGCGGTCGGTACTCAAGATCTCCCCGTAGTGCGGATCTTGGTAAGCAGCCCAGTTCTTGGCATAGATAAAGTCGGCCCCTTCAAAAGCCTTACGTTGATCGTATTCTACCGTTGCGTTTCCTACAAACTTCGGATCCAATTCATATCCCTTCGGATGCGTAATCACAAAGTCATAGTCGGTCGCGTTCATCCACTCTGCAAACGAGTTGGGAACAGCCTGCGGAAGCGCACGCGGATGCGGAGCCCAAGTAAGCACCACCTTCGGACGTTCGGTTTTCTTATACTCTTCGATCGTAATCAAATCCGCAAAACTTTGCAGCGGGTGTCTCGTCGCAGCTTCCATGCTGAATACCGGACGGCCCGAGTATTTGATAAACTGGTTGATGATAACTTCGTTGTAATCCTCTTCCTTACTTTCGAAACGAGCAAACGAGCGCACGCCAATGATATCGCAATACGAACCCATCACCGGAATCGCTTCGAGAATATGCTCAGGTTTGTCGCCATCCATAATCACGCCACGTTCGGTTTCTAGTTTCCAAGCACCCTGATTCACGTCGAGCACCATGGTATTCATCCCCAGGTTCATCGCCGCCTTTTGAGTACTCAAGCGTGTACGCAAACTTGAATTAAAGAAAATCATCAGCAGGGTTTTGTTCTTACCCAATGTATCAAAGCGAAACTTATCGGCTTTGATCTCAAACGCTTCGTCCAAAGCCCCCTTTAGGTAGCCTAAATCTTGTACGCAAGTAAAATTTTTCATGTAAGACCTTTTAGTATGTTACTTATCTCTAACCTGCCCGTTGCCAATCACTTTATATTTGTACGAGGTCAGTTCTTCCAACCCCATTGGTCCGCGCGCGTGTAGTTTTTGTGTGCTAATTCCAATTTCGGCACCCAGACCAAACTGAGCCCCATCGGTAAACGCCGTCGAAGTATTGTGATATACACAAGCAGCATCCACCAAGTTCAGGAACAACGCAGCCATTTCCTCGTTTTCGGTTACGATGGCCTCGCTGTGCTTCGAGCTATATTGTGCGATATGTTCCAACGCCTGCTCTACAGACTGCACCGTCTTTATACTCATCTTATAGTCGAGAAACTCTGTTCCGTAACTCGAAGGAGTCGCTTCGCAAAGCAAATCGTCAGGATAAGAACCTTTGAGTGCTTCGTATGCCGGCTTATCGGCAAAAATAACCACATTATGCTCCATAAGCAAGCCACAAATATAAGGTAAATCATCGACTCTCGATGTGTGAATCACCAAACAATCCAACGCATTGCAAACACTCACCCTGCGCGTCTTGGCATTATTCACAATTTCGCGACCTTTTGCTTTGTCGCCATACTGATCAAAGTAGGTATGACAAATGCCCGCGCCCGTTTCAATCACCGGAACCTTGGCATTGTCGCGCACAAAATTGATCA
>DLYT01000055.1:1130-10587 GCA_003447595.1 Porphyromonadaceae bacterium | reverse complement strand
TATCCACATGCATGCATTTATGATGGATGTAATCTTGGCAGCAATCTTATTATTCATGCCGGAGCAGTAATCGGTGCAGACGGTTTTGGTTTCGCACCAGAAGGTGATGGCTATAAAAAGATCCCTCAGATCGGAAATGTAATCATTGAAGATGATGTAGAGATCGGTGCAAATACAACGATCGATAGAGCGGTAATGGATTCTACCATTATTCGCAAAGGCGTGAAGCTTGACAATCTGATTCAAATTGCTCACAACGTAGAAGTGGGAGAGAATACGGTAATGGCAGCACAAGTAGGTGTGGCCGGATCTGTGAAGATTGGTAAGCATTGTATGTTTGGCGGACAAGTGGGTCTTGCCGGGCACTTAAAAATTGGAGATAATGTAAACTTAGGGGCTCAATCGGGCGTAATCAGCAGCGTTGAAAGTAATACGACTGTATTAGGTTCTCCGTCTATGCCTGCAAAATCGTATATGCGTTCGAGTGCAATCTTTAGTAAATTGCCTGAGATGTATCGTACGATGGGACAATTGCAGCGAGAAATAGAGCAACTAAAAGAAGAACTAAATAAAAACCGTTAACTTATGCAGAAACAGAAGACGCTCAAAGAGAGCTTTTCTTTGCAGGGAAAAGGTCTACATACAGGACTTGATATTGTGGTAACTTTTCTTCCGGCACCTGAAAACCATGGATATAAAATTAAACGTGTTGATCTAGAAGATCAGCCTGTTATTGACGCTTTGGCCGAAAATGTAGTAGCTACGCAACGTGGCACTGTAGTTTCGAAAAAAGGTGTGCAAATTAGCACAATCGAGCATGCTATGGCTGCTCTTTATGCATATGAAATTGATAACTGTCTTATCGAAGTTAATGCGCCTGAGTTCCCGATTCTAGATGGTAGTGCAAAGCATTACGTAGAAGAAATCGAAAAAGCTGGTATTGTAGAGCAAAGTGTTTCGAAAGATTACTATATCGTTAAAAATAAAATTGAAGTAAGAGATGAAGAAACCGGTTCTTCACTTATTATTCTTCCGGATGATAAGTTCTCTGTAAATGCTTTGATTTCATTCGATTCAGCAGTGTTGTCAAATCAATTTGCGACCTTAAATGATTTGAGTGAATTCAAAGATGAGATCGCTGCTTCACGTACGTTTGTATTTGTAAGAGAGGTTGAAGCTTTGATTCAAAACAACTTGATCAAAGGTGGTGACCTTGACAATGCAATTGTGATCTATGATCAAAAACTAAGCCAAGAGGATCTTGACAATCTTGCCGATACAATGGGTATTGAGCACAAGGTGGTGAATGAACTTGGTTATATCAATAACAAACCTTTAGTCTTTGTGAATGAGCCTGCTCGTCACAAACTATTAGATATTATTGGAGATATTGCTCTTATCGGTAAACCAATTAAGGGTAGAATCATTGCAACTCGTCCGGGACATAAGATCAACAATCAATTGGCTCGTATGATTCGTAAAGATATCAAGCAAAATGAAGTACAGGCTCCTCTATACAACATTTGCAATGCTCCGGTAATGGATATCAATAAGATTAAGGGATTACTTCCTCACCGTTATCCATTCTTGATGGTTGATAAAATCATCGATTTGGGCAGCGACTACATTGTAGGTGTGAAGAATGTAACAACAAACGAACCGTTCTTTATGGGTCACTTCCCGGAAGAGCCTGTTATGCCGGGTGTATTGCTTGTTGAAGCGATGGCACAAACAGGAGGTTTGCTAGTCCTTAATTCTGTAGATGAACCACAACGTTATTCGACATATTTTATGAAAATCGATGCCGTTAAATTCCGTCAGAAAGTGGTGCCGGGCGACACAGTCGTGTTCCGTCTAAACCTGCTTACTGAAATTCGTCGCGGATGTGCTTACATGAAAGGGTATGCATTCGTAGGTGAAAAGGTGGTTTGCGAAGCGGAGTTTATGGCTCAAATAGTTAAAAACAAATAAGTATTACACAAGATGAATCAACCTTTAGCTGCTATTCATCCCGAAGCAATAATTGGTAAGAATGTTACAATCGATGCATTTGCAGTGATTGATAAGAATGTAGTAATTGGCGACAATTGCCACATCTATTCGCACGCTGTTATTTTGGACGGAGCTCGCATTGGAAACAATTGTCAAATTTTTCCGGGAGCCGTTATTGCGGGTGTCCCTCAAGACTTGAAGTTTCAAGGAGAAGCTACTACTGCCGAAATCGGTGACAACACAACCGTACGTGAGTGTGTGACTGTAAACAGAGGTACTTTTGCAAAAGGGAAAACAGTAGTTGGAAAGAATTGTTTGCTTATGGCTTATTGCCATATTGCGCACGATTGTGAGATTAAAGACAATGTAATCATTGGAAACGCATCACAAATTGCCGGGGAGGTTGAAATTGATGATCACGCTATCGTTAGTGGAGGTACATTGGTTCATCAATTCTCGCGCATTTCATTGCACACCATGATTCAGGGTGGTTCTCGCGTAGGTAAGGATATTCCTCCTTACACACTAGTAGGTCGTGAACCTATTTCGTATGCCGGTATCAATATTGTAGGCTTGAGAAGAAGAGGTTTTTCAAACGAGCAAATCTTCCTGATTCAGGATATTTATCGTACGCTTTACAACTCAGGTCTTAATACGACAGATGCTCTTGAGCGTATCGAAAAAGAATACCCTGCATGTACTGAGCGTGATGTGATTCTTAGCTTTATCAAATCATCGAAGCGTGGTATTGTAAGAGGTTACATGGGTTAAGCACTGCTTTGAAAATGTATTTATCGCTTGTTGCGGTAACTGTAAAATAAATTCTCCCCTGTTGTAAGTAACATCCGTTATTTGCAGCAGGGGAGATTATTTTTTATATATTCACGGCGAGTAAATCGCATTTGTCTCTATCGTTGTTTCAAATATAAAATAAAAATAAGAAGGAATGATCATTTTATATTTGTCGTTTGTTAATGAATTGAGAATAACATAAAGAGTCTCTCAATTGATATGCTCTTGATGAAAAACGATATTAGATAATACGAATAAAATTACTACTTTTGAACTCAGAAAACAGAATAACTATGGTATTTAGATTTTTAATCCTATCAGATGAGGTTGATGACTTTAAAAGAGAGATTCTGATTGATTCGGAAGCAACTTTTCAAGATCTTCAAAATGCAATTTTAGCATCGGTTGGTTTCACAAACGACCAAATTACTACATTCTTTATTTGCGAAGACGACTGGAGCAAACAAACAGAAGTTACGCTAATGGAAATGGATACCAATTACGAAGACGATACATTCGTGATGGACGTTACCAAGCTAGAAGAACTTCTTGAAGATGAAAAGCAAAAGCTATTGTTTGTTTTCGATATGATGGCAGAGAGAGCTTTCTTTATGGAACTTCTTGAGATCCTTCCGGGCAAAAGCATGGAAAGACCTAAATGTTCGCTGAAAGAAGGTGACGCACCTGTGCAAGTTATGTCATTCGAAGAATTTGAGACAAAAGCATCTGCAGCAGACTTCGGTGAAAACTTCTATGGAGACGAAGAGTTTGATATGGATGAATTAGATCACGAAGGATACGAAAA
Source organism: Porphyromonadaceae bacterium (assembly GCA_003447595.1). GTDB lineage: Bacteria > Bacteroidota > Bacteroidia > Bacteroidales > CAMTPD01 > UBA12018. The sequence continues at coordinate 6,998 of DLYT01000055.1, read as the reverse complement.
TCTATCGGACGATATGTTGAGTGAAAACCCATACGACGATCGCTATTGATGAAGTCGGTTGTAGTTTTACTCGGGCCTACCGGAGTGGGAAAGACTGAACTGAGCCTAAGGCTTGCAGAACACTTCGGTTCGCCGATTATTTCCTCTGATTCACGCCAAATCTATAAAGGTCTTGTTGTAGGAACCGCAGCACCAACTACCGAGCAAATGCAACGGGTAAAGCATTACTTGGTTGGAGAGCTTGATCCTACAGACTATTTCAGCTCCAGCAGATTCGAAGAAGAAGCCCTTCGGTTGATCCAAGAACAGCATGCAACCAAAGATGTTGTATTTGTGTCGGGTGGTTCAATGATGTATATTGATTCACTTTGTAATGGAATTGATGACATTCCTTCAATCGATCCCGAGTTGCGTAAAGAAATGGTTCATTTCTATGAAACCGAAGGATTGGAAGCACTCCAACAGAGGCTAAAGGAACTTGATCCTGTTTTTTACGAACAAGTAGATCTTAAAAATCACAAGCGAGTGCTTCATGCTGTTGAAGTATGTATACAAAGTGGTAAGCCTTACTCCGAACTTCGTAAGAACAAGAAGAAAGAACGCCCTTTTCAGATCATTAAGATCGGACTGATTCGTGACCGGGAAGAGCTCTATGAGCGTATCAATTTACGTGTGGATGAAATGATGAAGGATGGCTTATTAGAAGAAGCTCGTCTGTTTTATCCCCAAAAGCATCTCAACTCCCTTAATACTGTAGGGTATAAAGAGATGTTTAAGTATCTTGATGGCGAATGGACTCTTGATTTTGCAATTGAAAAAGTGAAGCAAAACTCTCGAATTTATTCTCGTAAGCAGATGACTTGGTTCAAGCGCGATCAGGAAATAAAGTGGTTTCATCCCGAGCACGAGGCTGAAATCTTACAATACATCGAAGATCAGATCAAAAATAAATAGCAATGCGTAGCGAATACGCAGCCACAACTAAAAAGCTCATAAAATCAGACTCCTGATTCTATGAGCTTTTTCCATATATATCCGTCTCCAAAACCATGCATGCTTTTTCTAAAAACCTTACTTACTTTTTTTAAGAACCTAGAGAGCTTTTTTTATAAACCAAGCTTGGTTTTTTATTAGGGTATATCCAGAATATTCTGCTATAAAAAAAGCGTCGGGATTCTCCGGCGCTTTTTTGAATATAGGACTAGTATGCTAGTTTTACGTTGTCTACCCAGATTGTATTGCCTGGTGAACCGATATATGCCCCTCCGTGGCTAGAAGAGATTTGAACCATAAGATGTGTTGGCTGCTCATTGGCATCTGCCCAACCTACTTCTTGAATTGGAACAACTTTTCCTGCTTTGTTCTTTGCATATTTTACATCATCGCCGGTGTAGAGCTGCATTTGAGGTTTAAATTTTGCATTGGAACGGATGTCTCCATATAGCACTTCGACCGGATGTTCATTAATCCAGTTTGGTGTTGTTTTATGAATGCGTTCACTCCCGGTACCTACACGTTTGGCAAAGATATTACCGTCTGCATCTTCCCATCTTTTTTGCAGTAAGATTGTGATCTCTGCATAATCTTCACCAGGAACATCAGATATTTTGCTAAAACCGGTTGCTTTGATACGATCTTTATCGCCAGTAACTTTCATTTTATAGTCGAGTAGTAGAGCTTTTGGTCGTTTGGAGAAAGGCACACCCATGGCTAATTTGCTCTGTGGGTTTTTAGTGCTTTTGATTGGTTCTTGTACTTCGCCCAAAAACAATGTTCCTGACGCAAGAACGGTGATATTTACAATCCCGAGTACCTTACAAGTTTCCATACGAGTTTCGAGGCGTGCGCATTGACCGTTGTCTCTTTTTTCAGGAAAAACAGTGACACTCGTTTTGGTTACACCCACGTTGGCCATTACATTCGATGTAGCCCAAGGTGACTTCGGGTTTGCCTTATATGCGATATTGCCAATAACTGTATCGGTTGGAGCTACTTCGAAAAGAAGTCGCTTATTTCCTCCTAATATTGCAGACTCTTCAATCTCGCGAACTACCCATTGATTGAAGTTGCCCATCGCAATGGGTTCTACGCTATTGTATTTTGGGGCAGGCGCAGATTGTGCATTTATTTGTCCTGATGTTAGTAGCATCATACACAATGATCCTATCGAAACAAACTGTTTGATTTGCTCTTTCATCTTATTCATTTTGCGTTTAGATATCATTAGTAGTGAAAGTAAAAGCCGGATGAGGTAAGTCGCATCCGGCTTTCCATTATCTTATTATAGAGAGTAATCCCATCTTTTAAGGGCGAAATCCCAGTTGGCATTTACAATCTCTACCGTACGATCATCGTACTTATATTTGTTCTTTTTGTATCCTTTCTTTTTGGCAAGATACTTTTCAATATCTGGTTTTGCTTCTTCAAATCCAGGAATTGAAAGTGTTTCGTAGATTTTTTGAGTCATACCCATTGCATCTGCTTCGAAGTCTTCAAACTTCACTTCGATCAAGTTACCTTCAGGTATCAAAGCTTTGTCTTTATCGTATTTGTAATAAAGATCGCGATATACATCGATGATGTTTTGTTCTATTTCATCGTTTGAAATATCTTGTAGCTTTAGCGGCTGAATTGTATTGGTAAAGAAACTACGAGTAGATTCGAATACCGTATATGGGTTACGAGCCAAGTAGATGAACTTTGCGTTAGGGAACATCTCTAGCAACTCTGGTATACGTCCTGTATGTGGAGGGTTTTTTGAAAGAAACTGAGTCCCTTTCGTATTCCAAAGCGAGATCTTAATCAACTTCAAGAAAGCTTGTTTGAATACGTTTATCTCTTCTTTAGATGCATCTTCAAACAACAAATACTTTTTGCTGTATTCGCGTGTGTGCTTTGGCAAGAACCAGAAGTTGTAGAAGGTATAAGGAATCATGTTTGCAAGTGCGAATTCCTCTTCTTGAGGTAGGTCGACCTTTAGTTCCATGTTATCTGTCGGACGTTTATCCGGCATTAACCAAGCCATTTGTTTTTTGAAAAATGGCTGTCCCCATAATACCAAATTAGGAAATACGGTTTGATATGTTGTGTTGTAGCCGAAGTGTTTATCGCACGAAAGCACATTGTGTACAAATGTAGTACCACTTCTCCAGTGCCCAAGAATAAATACAGGTTCCATTTCGAGCGGTTTATCCGCAAGAAGTTTCTTGTATTTACGCTCTTCGAGTGGAGCTAGAGTACTTAAGATACGGCATACAAAACGTGTAAGCTGATATTTCCCTTTATAATTCTTATCGATAGTACGTCCTTTAATAATGTCATTGAATGTTTTCCAATGTGCACCAACCAAAGGAGTAATTGGTAGCTTCTGAAATTCTAATTTTCCCATTAATTGTCATCGTTTGATTAAAGTGTATTGGCTATGGCTTCAACTCCGGACATAATATTGCCGGTTTGAATTGCAAAATCGGCATGAGCGCATGCTTCATTTACTGCAACCCATGTAAATCTGTTTTCACCGATCACATTTTTCATCTCATCTGCATCTTTTTCAGAGATAGCTTCTGTAGTGCAAATGACAATAAATCCTTGTTCGTTGAGTAGATTACACATGCGTGCTACATGTTCTGTTGCTTTTTGAGCAGGAAGAACGATAGCAGTTTTACCATAGTCAAACAAGCGACGCTCTAATGTATAAGCTGCTTCGTTCGTAGCTTCACGATCGTTGCTAGCAATCCAGAGGGTAGCCGCTTTTTGCTCTAGACGGCTTTCGCGTTCTTTATGAGCAATGAGCGATTTTCCTTCGCGCATGATGAGTCGATCAGCCTCTGTGATGGCCACTTGTTTGCTGTTTCCGCTCACTTTGTCAATAATCATACCAACGGCACAAGTATTATTTGTTACCGGATCGATTAAGATGAATGAACCACAGCTTTTGTTTTGCAAGTATGGATCGAAAAATAACGGCTTGTTTGATGTAAATGTGACACGACCAATTTCATTCAATGCTAATTTATCAGCATCGGATTGTTCCATGGTGTTTACATCTACTTTGTATTTGATTTGGTCGATGCGTACACGACTTAAGTTTGTGGTATGTTTGATGAAGAACTGTTGAGCAGGGTCCATCGTGTTTTCATCCATCCATACAAGCATTGCTTCAAAATCACGTTCTACACGAGGCTGGTTGTTTGGGTGAACAAGCATTTCGCCACGAGAAACATCGATTTCATCTTCCAAAGTTATCGTTACAGATTGTGGAGCGAATGCCATGTCAATCTCACCTTCGTACGTATGGATGCCTTTCACGCGAGACTTCTTTCCTGAAGGTAGAGCCATTACTTCGTCGCCTTTGCGCACAACGCCGGATGCGACTTTCCCACAAAAGCCACGGAAGTCAAGGTTAGGGCGAAGCACATATTGCACAGGATATCTAAAGTCTTCGAAGTTTTGATCCGATTCAAGTTGGATGTTTTCAAGATAATCGAGTAGGGAAGTGCCTTCGTACCAAGGCATATTCTCTGATTTCTCAACAACATTATCACCGTTCAGTGCCGAAAGAGGAATGCAATGAATATCCGGAATACCTAGTGGTGCCGCGAATGTTTTATAGTCTGCTACAATCTTGTCAAAAACCTCTTGACTGTAATCGACAAGGTCCATTTTATTCACGGCAAGTACTACGTGTTTGATTCCAAGTAATGAAACCAAATACGAGTGACGACGAGTCTGTGTGATTACACCGGTACGGGCATCAACAAGGATAATAGCCAAGTTGGCCGTAGATCCGCCTGTAATCATATTACGGGTATATTGCTCATGCCCCGGGGTATCAGCAATAATAAATTTACGTTTGTTTGTAGAGAAATAGCGATAAGCTACATCGATCGTAATTCCTTGTTCACGCTCAGCTTTCAATCCGTCAAGAAGTAATGCATAATCGATGTTTTCACCGGCATTACCTACACGTTTGCTATCACGTTCAAGTGCGTCTAGTTGATCTTCGTATAGTTTTTTACTATCAAAAAGTAGGCGACCAATCAGTGTAGACTTTCCGTCATCTACCGAACCTGCTGTAAGTAAACGCAAAAGATCTTTCTTTTCGTCTTGATCAAGAAATTCTGATATATTTAATTTAGTGCTCATTATTCTAGCTTTTTAGTAAAACGATTAGAAATAACCTTCTCTTTTCTTTTGTTCCATACTCGCTTCTTGGTCAAAGTCAATAACACGAGTTGTACGTTCCGACTTCGTTGTTGTCATCATTTCTTCCACAATCTCTTCAATTGTAGCGGCTTCTGAATCAACAGCACCTGTAAGAGGGTAACATCCTAGTGTTCTGAATCGAACCATCTTCATCTCGGCTTTGTCGCGTAGCTCTTGTGGCATACGGTCATCATCGGCAAGAATTAGATTTCCGTCCATATTAACGACAGGACGTTCTTTTGCGTAATAAAGTGGAACAATTGGAATGTTTTCCAATCGAATATATTGCCAGATATCAAGTTCTGTCCAGTTTGAAAGAGGGAATACGCGAATAGATTCTCCTTTGTGAACCTTTGCATTGTAGATATCCCACAATTCGGGACGCTGATTTTTAGGATCCCATTGGTGAAATTTATCGCGGAAAGAATAAATACGTTCTTTTGCACGTGATTTTTCTTCGTCACGGCGCGCACCACCAAATGCTGCGTCAAATTTATGTTTGTCAAGAGCTGCTAATAGCGCTTGCGTTTTCATCATATCTGTGTGTACTTTACTTCCGTGAGTAAATGGACCAACACCAGCTTCGAAAGCTTCTTTATTGTATTCAACGATCAAGTCCCATCCGTGCTCTTTTGCATATTGCTCACGGAAGTCGATCATTTC
>DLYT01000055.1:0-862 GCA_003447595.1 Porphyromonadaceae bacterium | reverse complement strand
ACCATTACAGAAGAGTCTTTACCGATCGAGTATAACATAACTGGGTTTTCAAACTCTGCCACAACCTCACGGATAATATGGATTGATTCGGCTTCGAGTTGTTTTAAATGACTTAATTTATAATCAGACATTTCGTTATATTTAGCGTATTATTGTTCAGATATTACAGTTCCAACAGTGTTATCTGTGGTAGAAAGGGTTTTCTGATTCTGGATAAACCAAAATTATTTATCTTCGAGTGTTACAATTGGCAAGACGTAATCAAGCAATTGACTTATCGATTGTTCTATTTCTTGTATAGACGTATCAATACGTAGATTTGGCTGCATTGGAGCTTCAAAAGGAGAGGAAATACCTGTGAATTCTTTAATCTCTCCGGCGCGCGCTTTTTTGTACAATCCTTTTACGTCACGTTGTTCGCAAACTTCTAACGGTGTATCAACAAATACCTCAATGAAATCGTCACTTCCGATAATTGAAGAAGCCATCTTTCTGATTTCATTCGTAGGACTGATAAATGCTGCAATTGTAATGACTCCTGAGTCTACAAAAAGTTTAGAAACCTCAGCAATACGACGAATATTTTCAATTCGATCTTCTTCAGAGAAGCCAAGATTGTTATTAATCCCCGTACGGATATTATCTCCATCGAGAATACGACACAATAAACCACGGTTGTGTAGTTCTCGTTCTAAGGCAATAGCCAAAGTGCTTTTTCCTGAACCTGAAAGTCCGGTAAACCAGATCATTTTACCACGCTGCTTTAGTAGCATTTCACGATCGCTGCGTTGTAGCATTCGGTCAAAGATTGGATATATATGTTTCTCTTTCATAGCGAGATTGTTGTGTTTGATATATTCTT
>DLYT01000149.1:36226-39163 GCA_003447595.1 Porphyromonadaceae bacterium | reverse complement strand
TCCTATTGGACCCACGATAAAAATAAGATCTTTTTATTAAAGATTTCCGGGTTCATAGCTCAGCTGGTTCAGAGCACCTGCCTTACAAGCAGGGGGTCATAGGTTCGAATCCTATTGGACCCACGGAATAATATCATTCTTTCTATTTAGACATTCGGGTTCATAGCTCAGCTGGTTCAGAGCACCTGCCTTACAAGCAGGGGGTCATAGGTTCGAATCCTATTGGACCCACGAAGCTACCTTATTTAAGGTAGCTTTTTTTATTTATAGACTTTATGGATTGTAAAATCATGGCTACAAGCCGAATCAATCAACAACCAAATCTTCGCTGATTATTTTATTTCCAATATCTGAACTCACAGTCCTTCTATAATTTCCTTCCGGCAAATACTTCATAAGTTCATCGTTACACTTTTGAGCTATTTTATGATGCTTTATTTGTGCAGAATTCAATGAAGTCAGAGAGATTGAAACCAAAGCGAGTATCGCTTCAGCAGCTAAAGATGTTTGATTATTATCATTAGAGTTCGAATCTGTTGTCAGATCAATCGTTCCATCAGCTTCAGTTTCTATGATTCTTCGAAATAATATCTTATCTGTTGAAGTATCCTTAAAGATATATTCAACCTGCACGAATACAGACCCAACCATAGCCAGCTTCTCCCATCGATGTATGATCGTAAATAATGCAACTTCAGCACCTAAGTACTTCTTAAACTTTGAAAGTTTACTTTTAAGAAAACGCTCTGAATCATATCCACTCTCATGTTTCAAGAAATCTAGAGTTAGCAGTGGAGGCATAACATAAAATCCTTTCTCCACAAGAGGCTTAGCCAATGTTGCATAAAAATACTCTTTTGCACGCACATGATGTGTTTTATTTATTGGAGGCATAATAACTAGAATATTCGGAATGCTATCTTCTTGCGAATATTGCTCTGAATGATCAGTTATAGCAACAACATTTACTTTACTCGTATAACAAGAGGTAAAGCACATAAAAAAACAAAACATGAAAATGACTGTATTAATTCGATTCATTTGTTTGCTTCGATATTTGTTGAATAAAAACAGCTGATTCTGGATACAAAACCACCTCCATCTCAAAGTATTTTTGTGCAACATCCCTAAAACCATCCTTCAGCAATAAATATCCGTAGTCTGCACATATACCGGGAGGAATAGGCTTCTTTTTCTTTTTAGCCTTGCGAATCATTTCTATATAACTCTGCTTCAAATCCAATGTACTTTTATCACCTGGATCTGAATAAAATTGATAAACAGTTTTGTCATACTTTCCCCAACTATACAACTCGGAAGATGACCCACAAGAAGTAAACAAACAAAGTATGCTTAGTAAATAAACAAACTTCATGGCAATAGAATTTGGCGAGTCTCCTGCAAAGAAAGGAAAACCACAGAGTCATATAACAAATTAGATTTATCCATAATTTTAATTCTGTGTTTACCTTTAGGAACCATATACACATCCCCTTTGATTGTATGGGGCTTAATCCTATTCACTTTTGCTTCGAATGGTTGATTGTCATCAACATATACCTCTACAGACTTGGGAGCTTGTTTATCCACAGTAATAAACTGCAAATAAGATACATTTTCCATGGGGGACGTTTGTGAATACTGCCCCATTTTGCATGCAGTCAGCAAAAACAGAGAAAAACTTACAAGTAATAGTCGTTTCATAATATACTTTCTTTTACAACATAGTTCAACAACTCCCCATCTACTATAGAACCTTCAATCACTTTCACAATCGAAAACTCATTATTAGCTGTATCACCACCTAGCGAAACAACTTCTATTTTTCCCGCTTTTTTTCCTGGTAATTGAAGTATCATTCCATTTTGTGGATTTATTACATTCTCTCCCTTCGAAAAAACCTCAAAGATGTCTCCAGCAGCTACACCTTGCGAATTTCCACCTGACATAATATATTTGCCTTCAAATTCTCCGATCAAATATGCCTTCCAAGGTCGATCCATACAATTAGTAATTACATTCTCCACTAATTTAGAGATCGCAACTTCTATTGCTTTATCATCTAATGTTGCATCATAACCAGCCTCTCCACCAAAGCCTAAAACGGTTTTGCTTTTGATCTCTGATTCTCCTTTTGCCTCCTCCGAATAAACAATCTCGCCGGTAGCGACATCGATTAACCGAATCGAAACTCCTGCTTCAACTGTTTGCTTAACGCTTCGCGAAAATAATTTTGAATTACCCGTATTCTTCCGTCCGTACTCTGTAATCGCACCAACAATAATATAATCAGCTCCAACTAATGATGTATCAAACTTATTTATTGCTTGCTCCGCTATTATTTGATCTAAATCTGATCTTTCTAATAGAATAAACTTTTCTGATGCTGCTAATTTTGAACTCAAGATATCAACTGCCTGCTTCTCCATCGGATCGTTTTCTTTATCAAAAAACAACCCCTTAGCATACCGTGTCTCATTTGAAAATCGAGCTATAGCAACCTTTCGTTTCAATATTTTTTGCGTGGATTTCAACTCTGAAAGGTCTTGTCTTTCTAGTTCATTATGAACGATATTTTGGGCTCCTATTGATACTATAGGCATCAACATCGTTAGAAAAGATAAAGTCTTTCGTTTCATACTCTAAGAATTTATATTTCAACAATCAAATACATTTATCGCAAATATATCTGAATTTTCACAGGAACACTCAATTAAACAAACTTTAAGCAATAAAACAGAATAAACACCTTTCTCAGCTGTACATGTACCCGCAAAATAAAAAAAGCAGTCAGATTTACATCTAACTGCTTTAAAAGTGATCCCTACTGGACTCAAACCAGTGACCTTCAGAACCGGAATCTGACGTTCTATTCACTAAACTAAGGGACCATTACATGCAAATATAAACATTTAATAATTTTCTTACAAACTTTTC
>DLYT01000149.1:34127-35960 GCA_003447595.1 Porphyromonadaceae bacterium | reverse complement strand
AAATAAACTTTTGCAATTTTTATTTGCCATTTCACTTGCACATTAATACAAAGAATATACCTTTGCCATATACAAACTAAAAACTAACAATCTATGAGTTATTTAATAAAGCCACAAGGCTATCAAGCAGTCCTTGATTTAGGACAAACAGAAATTGGAATTAAAAAGATAAAAGAATTCTTTCAAACAAACTTATCATGTGAGCTAAGACTTCGCAGAGTAACTGCTCCTCTTTTCGTTCTAAAGGGTATGGGGATCAATGACGACCTTAATGGAGTAGAACGCCCCGTAAGTTTTCCCATCAAAGACCTCAATGATACAAAAGCAGAAATTGTACACTCTTTGGCAAAATGGAAAAGATTGACTCTAGCAGATTATGAAATCGAAGAAGGATATGGGATCTATACAGATATGAATGCAATTCGATCTGATGAGGAACTTGGCAACTTACACTCTTTGTATGTAGACCAATGGGATTGGGAACTTGTAATTACCGATGCCGATAGAAATATTGATTTCTTGAAAGAGATCGTAAGAAGAATATACGGAGCTATTGTCAGAACTGAATACTTAGTTTATGAGATGTTCCCTCTAATTAAACCGATACTACCCAAAGAGATATTCTTTATTCATGCAGAAGATCTTCTAGAGATGTATCCTGATCTTTCACCGAAAGAGCGAGAAGACGAAATATCTAAAAAATATGGAGCCGTATTTATTATTGGCATTGGAGCCAAATTAGGTGACGGTGAAAAACATGACGGACGTGCCCCTGACTATGATGATTGGAGTACAGAAACTGGTAACGGACACCATGGTTTAAATGGAGACTTACTTGTATGGAATGATATACTTGGCCGTGCCTTTGAAATATCATCAATGGGTATCCGTGTAAACAAAGAAGCTCTAGAAAGACAATTAAAAGAAACTGGTGAAGAATCCAGAGCAAATTTGTATTTTCACAAGCGCTTATTAGATGGTGATCTTCCTCAAAGTATCGGTGGCGGTATCGGACAATCGAGACTATGTATGTTCTATCTTCGCAAGGCTCATATTGGAGAAATTCAAGCAAGTATTTGGCCTGAAGATATGCGTGAGGAGGCTCTTGCCAACGGCATGAACCTGATTTAAATAAATTTCAAATGAACGTATCTATAGAAAAAAGCTGGAAGGATAAATTATCGGCTGAATTCAACAAAGAGTATTTTTATAATCTAACAGAGTTTGTTCGTAACGAATATAAAACAACGACAGTTTATCCTCCGGCTAAATTAATTTTTAATGCATTCGATCTTTGTCCTTTCGACAACGTCAAAGTTGTGATTATCGGTCAAGACCCATATCATGAACCCGGACAAGCGCATGGACTTTGTTTTTCTGTAATGGAAGGAACCAAGTTTCCGCCTTCGCTCGTTAATATATTCAAGGAGATTCAAAATGATTTTGAAAGCGAAAGCCCCAAAGATGGAAATCTAACGAGATGGGCAGAACAAGGGGTTCTACTTCTCAATGCAACTCTTACAGTCAGAGCTCATCAAGCAGGTTCACATCAACGCAAAGGTTGGGAAGAGTTCACAGATGCAGTAATCCATAAGATTGCGGAAGAAAAGGAAAATATCGTATTTATTCTTTGGGGAGCATATGCTCAAAAGAAAGGTGCTTTTATAGATACAAACAAACATTTGGTTTTAACATCACCTCACCCATCGCCTCTTTCTGCGCATCGAGGCTTCTTTGGCAACAAGCATTTTAGTAAGACCAACGAATATCTAGCATCAAAAGGAAAAGCTTCTATTCAATGGTAATATAAAATATACACTACAAATAAAGCGG
>DLYT01000149.1:11629-33918 GCA_003447595.1 Porphyromonadaceae bacterium | reverse complement strand
CCGCTTTATTTGTAGTGTATATTAAATCAAAAAAGGCTCAGATAAATCTGAGCCTTTTCCTATCTAGCATGAAGATTATTTCTTCTCTTCGTTCTTTTTCTCTTTACGACGCATCAATTCGTAAGCTACCGGAGTAGCAACAAACAATGTTGAATACGTACAAGAAACAATACCGATTAAGATTGCGAAAGTAAAGCTTCGAATTGTACTACCTCCTAAAAGGAAAATACAAAGCACAACAACTAATGTACTGAAAGAAGTACTGAATGTACGTGCCAATGTTGAATTCAAAGCATCATTGATAACTTGGAATCTGCTTCTCTTAGGATAAAGCGCCAATGTTTCACGGATTCTATCAAATACTACCACAGTATCATTCAACGAATAACCAATGATAGTAAGAATTGCCGCAATAAACGTTTGGTCAATCTCCATAGAGAAAGGCATGACTTTCCACAACAACGAATAGAAACTAAAGATTACACCTACATTCACAATAACCGATGCAACTGTACCTACAGAGAATGCAATATCACGGAAACGGAATAAGATATAAATACCCATTAGCAACATCGATAACACGATTGCCCAGAAAGCTCCAACTTTAATATCGTCGGCCATACTTGGACCTACTTTTTGCGAGCTTTGAATATTTACCGAGCTGAATTGCTCTTGAGTTGTACCTTGTTTCAATAAAGGCTTCAAACCTTCATAAAGTTTAGCTTCAATATTTTGATCTACTTCTGGATCTGTATCTGCAATCTTATAGTTTGTAGAAATACGAACTTGATCACTTGTACCAATTTGGATAACACTTACAGAACCGTCAAAGCTTGCTGAAAGCATTTCACGTACATCTTCTGTATTCACTGCGTTATCAAACTTCACAATATAATTACGACCACCTGTAAAGTCAATACCTTTGTTTAGACCCAATGTAAACATAGATACGATTCCAATAACAATTACACCTACCGGAATCAAATAACCCACTTTACGTTTACCCAAGAAGTTTATTGTTGGATTCACTAACAAATTCTTAGTCAAAGAAGTTGTTAAAGTCATATTTTGAAGTTTGCCTTTAGCAAACAAACCTTCATATACAAGACGAGTTAAGAATACTGCTGTGATAAACGATGAAATAAGACCAATAATCAAAGTTGTCGCAAAACCTCTGATCGGACCAGTTCCAAAGTAAAACAATACAACACCAGTAATGATTGTTGTCAAGTTCGAGTCAAAGATCGCAGAAAAAGCATTCTTATAACCATCAGACATTGCTTGAGCTGCATTCTTTCCTGCTCGAAGCTCTTCTTTTGCACGTTCATAGATAAGCACGTTCGCATCAACTGCCATACCAAGCGTCAATACCATACCTGCAATACCAGAAAGTGTTAGAACAGCATGGAAAGAAGCTAAAATACCCAATGTAAAGAAAACGTTCACGATCAATGCAGCATTTGCGATCATACCAGGAACAAGTCCATAAGCAGAACACATATAAAGCATCAAACAGATCAAAGCAAGAGCAAAAGAAATCACACCATCTTCAATAGCAGCTTGACCCAAAGAAGGACCTACTACATCTTCTTGAACGATGCGAACAGAAGCAGCCATCTTACCAGACTTAAGAACGTTTGCTAAGTCCTTCGCCTCTTCCGGAGTAAAATTACCGGTAATTTGAGAACGTCCACCAGTAATTTCATCATATACATTTGGATAAGAATAAACAAGTCCATCCAATACAATCGCAACTGATTTACCAATATTATCTTTCGTTACACGAGCCCAAGCTTTAGCACCTTCTGCATTCATAGCCATACTTACTTCTTGGCCACGACCGTTTTGTGCGAAGTCTGCACGAGCATCAGTTACGACATCACCTTGAAGAGCAGGACTTCCATCACGGTTAGATGCTTTTACAGCAACCAATTGATAATACTGCTCTTTTTCATCAACCGACTTAACGGTCCAGAAAAATCTAAGATTACGAGGGAAAAGATCTTTCACTTGCTTCATTTGAAGATAGTTATTGATCGTTTCCATATCCTTCTTATGTGCGATACCAACAGCTGGTCCAGCTCCAATTTGTCCGTTATACTGATTGATATTCAATATTGAAAACAATGGATATTGTTTAGCAAACTCAGCCTCTGATTGTGAAACTTGAGCATCACCTTGGGAAATAGCATCTAGAACTTTCAAGCCTGTAGAGTCTTTACCAGCCTCCATTGCTTCAGCTACAGTGGAATCACCTTCAGCCTGTGCAGATTCAAGAGATGCATTGTAGTCACGAATGATGTTATTAGCAGATACCAGTTGTTGATATACTTCACCTAACTCATATGTTTCCCAAAACTCAAGATTAGCACTACCTTGAAGAAGCTTTCTTACACGCTCTGGCTCTTTAATACCAGGAAGTTCAACAAGAATACGACCATCAGTTTCAAGACGTTGAATATTTGGTGCAACTACACCGAAACGGTCAATACGTGTTCTCAATACGTTGAAAGAGTTATCAATTGCACTTTTCATTTCTTCGCGCAATACAGACTCTACTTCCGCATTAGTTGACTGTGGAGTAATTTTATCCTTTAGTTCGAAAGTACTGAATAAAACTGATAATTTTCCATTAGGAACCAATTTCAGATATTCTTCCGAAAATAAAGAGATAAAGTCTTTTGAACTAGTTGCTTGACGAGCTTGTGCAAGCTCTAAAGCTTTAATAAAGTTAGGGTCTTGATTGTTGTTTGACAAAGACTTAAGTACATCTGCAACATTCAATTCTAATATTACATTCATACCACCTTTAAGGTCAAGCCCAAGGTTAATCTCCATCTCACGGCACTGCTTCAGAGTATACCCCAACCATACCTTTTGAGTAGATAAAGAGTCAAGAAAATAACTTTGTTTTGCCAAGTCATCTCCAGCGTACTCTGCCGCCTTGTCATTGTAGTATCTCGTTACAAAAGAGAACGATAGATAAAACGCACACACAAGCGTAAGCAGAACAGCAAAGACTCTCACAAATCCTTTGTTTTGCATTTTGATCTTACTTTTATGTTATTACTTTAATCATTTTTATTTTTCACAGGATGCAAATATATACTTTTTTTCAGTTCTCTGGATAAAAACAAGCCAAATATTTGTGGGTCATATAGCTAGATTTACTCATCAAATAATATATTTGCAAGATCAATCTTTAAATCAAAGAAACATGAAAAACATTGTTCTACTTATTATGGTATTAACCCATACTTTTACAGGATTCGCACAAACAGATGATAAATATCTAGAAGGAGCTGTCCCTGTTGTAGATGGGAAAGTTGTATTTAGCAAAAACTTCAATTTAGAAGGAAAGAATAAAACCGAAATTTACAATGCAGCACAACAATGGGCTAATGATAAATTTAACACCCAAGAAGACCGCGTAATTTTCTCAGATCCAGAAGACGGCACAATTGTATGTAGCGCCAAAGACTACTTAGTTTTCACCAATAAGGCCCTTTCTTTGGACAGAAGCCTAATCAACTATCGATTAACTTTTTATTGCAGCGATAATAACTGCAATGCAGAAGTTAGCAACATCAATTATGCATACAATGTCTCTTATCAAAAAGAACCTGAGAAATACAAAGCAGAAGAATGGATTGATGATAAGAATGCTCTTTCGAAAGGTAAATTAAATCGTGGTAACGGTAAATTTAGAAAACACACCATAGACATGGTCGATAACCTTTTCACTGAGATATCTACCGGTTTGAACGCTACAACACCTCTTGCATCCACCAATACCCAAAGTAGTAATGCAATTGAGACAAAACCAGCAGTTAAGCTTACTCCAACAACAACAACAACAACAACAACCGCCGCTCCATCAGCAGCAAATAAAGGACTTGAAGACTTCAATCAAATCGACGTTGAGAAGATTCCAGGAAATATTATAAAGATGCTTGGTAAAGACTGGATGTTGATAACAGCAGGAAATGGAAACAACTTCAATATGATGACAGCAAGTTGGGGAGGTCTCGGTATGATGTTTGGTAAACCAACAGCATTTAGTTTTGTGTTTCCAGCTCGAAACACCTATTCCTTGCTTCGAAACAGCGACACGTATACTTTGTCTTTTTACCCGGAAGCCTATCGCGACGTATTGAAAATGTGCGGTAGTAAATCAGGGAAGGATACTGACAAAGTGAAAGAATCAGGACTTACACCGATAACAACTCCTTCGGGAAGTAAAGCTTTTAACGAAGCTTGGCTAATTATCGAATGTCGCAAAACGCTTACTCAACCACTTTTCAAAGATGGTCTTAACAATGAATCATTGAAAAATGAATATTCTAGCAAAGATCTACCTACACTTTTTGGAGGTGAGATCATTAATGCTTGGATTAAATACTAACTCAATAAAACTAAAGTATGAGAAGAGTTCTATTTTTAATGCTTCTACTTTTACCCCTTTATTCTTTTGCACAAGGGAATAAAGGAGCTGTAGACAACTGTGCTCCTATAAAGCAGGGTAAAGTTTGTTATTCTGATCAAGAATCGATTACTGGTATATCCGAAGAAAAACTATATCAAGCGATTCGTGCATGGGCTAAAGAAAATTATGGAAAAGACTATTTTATCTCCAACATGTCGGAGGATAAAAAGAACAAGACTATTTTTTGCAGCTCGAAAATAGAACTTCTTATCAACGACAAAGACAGCACGGTTATGAAGTATAAAATGCACATCAAGTGTTTTGACAATAGCTATCAAGTCGAAATAAATGATATTGCATATACATACGAAGTTGACGGAAAACAAAAATCAATACCCGCAGAGAAGGTTATAAGTAAGAATGGCAAAGCCAATAAGATCAGCGCCATAAAAAGCCCAGAGGCTTTTTGCAATGCAACATTCTTTTTTGTTGAAGGTGTTTTCTCTGATATTCATAATGCTGCAAAAGATGCTTTAAAGAAATAAATTCGAGATAAAAATAAACGCCACGTTCAATCTACACAGAGAGAAACGTGGCGTTTATTTTTATTTAAATGTAAGATAACACCAGATTGGATAATGATCCGACTCCGATATATCATTATCAACAGTACAATTATAAGCCTGCATATTCGACGAATGCAGTATATAATCGATTTTAAAATAAAAGAGATTCCGATTAAATGAGCTCCCCATTCCAAATCCGCTTTCAACAAAAGCATCCTTTAACCCATTTTGAACTGTACGTCGAACATAGGATATCGGAGTATCATTAAAGTCACCACAGACAACAACATAATCCCCTTTTGCCTTTTGCACCTCTTTTGAAATTACTTCAGCTTGGAGAGCACGTTGTCTGAACGCAGGACCTAGTCGTCCATGCAATCTTGACTTTAACTCATCAAACATATTTGAATTCAGACTTTTCAAAAAAGACTCATAATCCTCTCGATCTTGTAGGGTTAGCTTAAAAGACTCTAAGTGATTATTTATTAATGTAACTTTTTTCCCTTTTACATCCAACTCAAAAACCCCAGACAAATTATAGGCACTATCATATTTTACTTTTCGGGCAGAACGAATTGGATATTTTGAAAACACAGCAATACCAATAAGATCTTTGCCTGCAGATGGAGAAGAAAGCACTTTAAAATAAGGATACATCTTAAGAGCACCCTTTATATCAGCTTGTTTTAAATGCGATCCTTTCAATGGCCCCCAATATTCTTGCAAACAGACAATGTCTGCATTGCTTTTTACGATATAATCAAGTATAGGATTATGTTTTTCCGCAGTGTGATCTTTGTATGCAAAATTCATCACATTATAAGAAAGCACCTTTATATGTGGATCCGGTATCGTAGCCGTTTTCAAATGCAACGGGAAATATATCTGCAACGCATTTATCGACAATAAGAATCCTACCAGAGGAATCAATGACATATACCACTTTCTA
Source organism: Porphyromonadaceae bacterium (assembly GCA_003447595.1). Taxonomy (GTDB): domain Bacteria; phylum Bacteroidota; class Bacteroidia; order Bacteroidales; family CAMTPD01; genus UBA12018. The sequence goes on along the minus strand of DLYT01000149.1, from coordinate 27,977 downwards.
AAGAACAACCAATACCCTAAAAAGCATAAATTAATCAACACCAGTATCGGAAATGCTAATCCCAAATAAGAAAAGATCAGCATTGAATTCGGAGACACTTTATCGGAGAATGCTGAAGCAACAAGCAAAACGACAATAAAAACGTTTGCTGCAGCAACCATCGATTGAAATAAGACTCGTAGCAATTTCATACCATTTATTTTTTGCTTGCATCAAAGAGCTTTCGTCGCTCTTCGGTTGTCAAACTATCGTAACCTGATTTTTTCAATTTATCGAGAATACGATCCACCTCTTCACTCTCGTTTCGTTTACGAGTATTGTACTCAAGATCTGTTTCGTTACGACGATGCGTAACTTTCATCTTAGGTTTCGGCTTAAACCAATTCGCTATTTTATCAAAAATACGATTAAGCCATGCAGTTTTATCATGTCCTTTTTGCATGCGATTTGCGAAATAAATTCCAAACAAAGCACCGCCAATATGAGCAATATGACCACCTGCATTTGACGATGTTAACATTAATAAGTCTAGCAATACTGTAAACAATGCCAGATAAATTAGTTTTATCCGACCAATTAAGAATAAGGTAATTTCATAATCTCGTTTATAAAAAGCAACTGCAAAAACAATAGCCATAACAGAAGCTGAAGCTCCCAGTAAATAACTACTTTCTGCCATAGAAGCAAAATATGGGAACGTATTATAAATAAGAACAAACAACAGAGCTCCTGACAACCCTCCCAACAGATATACACCTACAAATTGTCGAGGCGTAAAGAAATAAAGGAAAAGTTGGCCAAACCAATACAGCCAAAGCATATTAAACAAAATATGCCACACATCATAATGTGCAAACATATAGGTGAATAGTGTCCACGGCCTTAAAGCAAGCAATTGCAATGAAGACGGCACTTCTATTACTTGAAGCAATGCTACTACATCTAAATTTAATAACGAGGCAAATATACTTCCTAACCTTAAAACAATAAAAACGACCAAATTGATGATTATCAATTTGGTCACTATATTGTATCGATGAAACATCTTTTTATAATCAGTAAAAAAAGCGTCCATTATCTTTATCTTTTTTCTGCCAGTATTTAATCAGGATAAACCCAAATAACATACCGCCAAGATGTGCAAAGTGCGCAATGTTATCTCCTCCAAAGTTTCCAATACCCAGGAATAACTCCATCAAACCATAGATAATCACAAAATATTTCGCTTTGATAGGAACCGGTATAAACATAAAATAAAGAGGTACATTTGGAAACAACATACCAAAAGCAAGAAGAATACCAAATACCGCACCTGAAGCACCAATCGTTACAAAGTAGTTTAAGAATTCAGGTTTCGTTACAATATTATTGCCACCCATGTTGATCATTTCATAAGATGAATGAATCACATCTCGAAGGGTAAATGCCCATACTGCTTCTTGAATAATGGCAGCACCTATTCCGGTAACTAAATAGAATGTCAGAAATCGTTTTGGCCCCCATACATTTTCCAAGACACGGCCAAACATATATACCGCGAACATATTAAAAAACAAATGGAACAACGACCCGGTGTCGTGCAAAAACATATACGTTAACAGCTGGAATGCTTTAAAATCAGAAGCCTGAAAATAATGTAATCCGAGCAATTCAATTAAATCAATACCAATTTTTGGCAATGTCAAACTAGCTAACCAGAATATGATATTTACAATTATAATATTCTTCGTCACTACTGGGATACTAGATAAAAAGCCTGAAACCTGTCTGTTCATGATGTTTTACATTTTGCGCAAAGATAAAAGATATTTTCTTTTTGCCGGCTGAATCAGCTATTTTAAAGAGCCTCAAAACTTTCTTTGCGGTTAAAGGAACAATATAGACCTCAAAATAGTTTATAAATAAAGAAAATATAGAAAATTTGAAAATAAAACAGATCAAACTTTCAGATTCTCAAAAAAATAAACATACATTTGAGTGCGAAATGCAGATAACCAAAGCGTTTCGCACCATAAAGTCAAACTTTATTGTTTAACAAATACAAACATGTGTTACCATGAACAAGACTGAACTTATCAATGCAGTAGCTGAAGAATCTGGACTTACTAAAGTTGATTCAAAAAAAGCAGTAGAAGCCGTACTTAACGCTGTTACAAACGAGCTTAAAGACGGTGGAAAAGTTGCTCTTGTTGGTTTCGGAACTTTCTCAATCACTGAAAAAGGTGAAAGAAAAGGTATCAATCCTAAAACCAAAGAAGAAATTACAATTGCCGCTAAGAAGTCTGTTAAATTCAAAGCTGGTGCAGAACTTGCAGATGCTGTGAATAATTAACTATAGACACTTGCATTCTGAAAAGAGAAGCCACTAATTGCTTCTCTTTTTTTATACCCTTACGTCAAAACTATTATCTTTGCACATTAATAAATTACGAACCATTATTACGCAAAGAGATATGTTTATCGAACAACAACTTTCCGCTGCCGTAATTAACGCCATTAAGGCATTATACGACCAAGAGGTTACGGCGTCTCAGGTACAACTGCAAAAAACGAAAAAGGAGTTTAAAGGACACCTTACTCTTGTTGTATTCCCATTTTTGAGAATTTCGAAGAAATCACCTGAACAAACAGCTCAGGAAATTGGTGAATACCTAAGCGCAAACGAATCATCGGTTGCAGACTTTAATGTAATCAAAGGGTTCCTAAACCTTACTATCTCTGCACAATCGTGGATCTCTCTTCTCAACGATATTAATACAGACGATCAATTCGGAACAAAGCAAGCAACAGAAAACTCTGAACTTGTAATGATCGAATACTCTTCACCGAACACAAATAAACCGCTACACCTTGGCCACGTACGTAACAATCTTCTTGGATTCAGTATCTCTGAAATCCTAAAAGCTAATGGTTACAACGTTGTCAAAACAAACATCGTAAACGACCGTGGTATCCACATTTGTAAATCGATGCTTGCTTGGCAAAAGTGGGGCGAAGGTGCTACCCCTGAAAGCACAGGTAAGAAAGGCGACCACCTTATTGGTGATTTCTACGTTTTGTTTGACAAACACTACAAACAAGAACTTGCAGCACTTCAAGAAAAAGGGATGACCAAAGAAGAGGCAGAAGCAAACTCTACTCTTATGGCAGAAGCTCGTGAAATGCTTCGCCAATGGGAAGCCGGAGACGAAGCTACAGTTGAACTTTGGAAAACAATGAACAATTGGGTATATGCCGGTTTCGATCAAACCTACAAAAAGATGGGTGTAGACTTTGATAAGATCTACTACGAATCAGAAACCTATCTTGAAGGGAAAGGTAAAGTAATGGAAGGCCTTGAAAAAGGTGTTTTCTTCAAAAAAGAAGACGGTTCGGTATGGGCTGATCTTACAGCTGAAGGTCTTGACCACAAACTTTTACTTCGTGGCGACGGTACTTCAGTATACATGACACAAGACATCGGTACAGCAAAACTTCGTTACGACGACTATGCCATCAATAAAATGGTATACGTAGTAGGTAACGAGCAAAACTACCACTTCCAAGTTTTATCTATCTTGCTTGACAAGTTAGGCTTTAAATGGGGTAAAGACCTTGTACACTTCTCGTACGGTATGGTTGAACTTCCTGAAGGCAAAATGAAAAGCCGTGAAGGAACTGTGGTTGATGCCGACGACTTGATGAACGAAATGATCTCAACAGCGCGTGAAACATCACAAGAACTTGGTAAACTAGACGGTTGTACAGACGCTGAAGCTGAAAAAATTGCAACAACAGTAGGTTTAGGTGCATTGAAATACTTCATCTTGAAAGTAGACCCTCGTAAAAACATGACCTTCAATCCGAAAGAATCAATCGATTTCAACGGCAACACAGGTCCATTTATCCAATACACACACGCACGTATTTGCTCGGTATTGCGCAAAGCAGCAGATCAAGGAATCGAACTAGCAGGTAAAACAATTCCGGCAGTAGAGATTTCTGAAAAAGAAGAAACACTGATTCAACTATTAGCAAACTTCGGAAGCGTAGTAGAAGAAGCGGGATCTCAATACTCTCCGGCAATTATTGCAAACTATGTTTATGACCTAGTTAAAGAGTACAACCAATTCTACCATGACTTCTCTATCTTGAAAGAGGAGAATGCAGATCTTAAGTTGTTCCGTCTTATCCTGTCTAAAAACGTAGCCAAAGTCATCCGTACAGGCATGGCACTACTTGGTATCGAAGTTCCTGAAAGAATGTAAGACTTATCAACACCTGTTGATAACTATAAAAATCAAAAGAGAGTGTTCTGTGAGCACTCTCTTTTTTATTTTGAAGCAATGATAAAAAAAGAGCTGCACCTCTAAAGAGAGAGCAGCTCTATATGCTTGATAAAATCTAATTATGCTTTTTTCTTTGTAGTCGCTCTCTTCTTCGCCGCCGGTTTAGCAGGCTCATTGACGATCTTCATACAATCTTCGAGCGATAACGATGCAGGTTCTGTATCTTTAGGAATCTTGAAATTCTTCTTCTGATACGAGATATAAGGACCAAATCGACCATTTAGAATTTGCAACTCCGGATCTTCTTCAAAGCTCTTGATAAACTTTTCGCTATCAGCCTTACGCTTCGCTTCGATCAAGGCAATTGCTTCATCCAATGTAATTGAAAGCGGATCAAATCCTTTCGGTATAGATACAAACTTCGCGTCGTGACGAATAAACGGACCGAAGCGTCCGATTGCAGCAACGACAACCTTTCCTTCAAATTCTCCAACCGTACGAGGCAAGTCAAACAGCATCAAAGCCTCTTCGAGCGTAATGGTTTCGATCGATTGACCTTTTAGCAACGTTGCAAACTTCGGCTTATCTTCTTTTTCCTTCTCTTTTCGAGCTTTCTCTTCAGCCTTCAATGCCGCTTTTTCTTCTTTCGAAAGTTTAGCTTTCGCAGCCTTCGCTTCTTTGGTCTCTTTTTCTTTCGGAGGAGCCGCCGCACCTATTTGCACAACCGGACCAAAACGTCCAATCTTTACAAAAACAGGCTTGCCACTTTCCGGATCGATACCCAATTCGCGCTCTCCCACTCGATATTCAGTTTTCAAAGCTTCAGCTTCTTTCACCATCGGATGGAAAACGTTGTAGAACTTCGCAATTGCATCTGTCCATTCCAACTCACCATCGGCAATCGTATCAAACTCTTTTTCTACGCTAGCCGTAAAGTTGTATTCAAGAATATTCGGGAACACCTCAGTCAAGTAGTCATTCACTACCATTCCGATATCTGTTGGCATCAATTTACCTTTATCAGCCCCCACTGTTTCACTTTTCAACGTTTCTTTTACCTTATTTGCTTTCAAGGTAAGAACCGTATACTCACGATCAGTTCCTTCTTTATCTCCTTTGATTACATACTCACGATTCTGGATCGTTTGTATGGTAGGAGCATAAGTAGACGGACGTCCAATACCCAACTCTTCTAGTCGACGTACGAGACTCGCCTCTGTATATCTAGGCGGACGTTGCGTAAAACGCTCCGTCGCATTCATGTCTTTCAATGCCAGTTTATCGTGAATAGAAACCGGAGGTAGTAATCCGTTTTCGCCATCTCCTTCCGAGTCATCATCGGTACTTTCACGATATACATTTAAAAATCCCGGGAATTTAAGCACTTCTCCAACAGCGGCAAATCTAAAGCTACTATCTGAAATCGATACGGAAATCGTAGTACGTTCCAACTCGGCATCCGCCATTTGTGAAGCAATAGTACGTTTACGAATCAAATCATACAGTTTCTTTTCTTGTGCCGAACCTGTAATCTGCTCATTCTCGATATAAGTAGGACGAATTGCTTCGTGAGCCTCTTGTGCCCCTTTGCTTTTCGTATGATATTTTCTTGTTTTATGATACTCCTTACCGTAGGTTTCTACAATCAGTTTCTTTGCCGAGTTGAGCGCAAGATCCGAAAGATTCACCGAGTCGGTACGCATATACGTAATCAACCCCGATTCGTACAATCGCTGAGCAATCATCATTGTTTGCGAAACAGAGTAGCCCAATTTACGAGCTGCCTCCTGCTGAAGTGTAGATGTTGTAAATGGTGCAGCCGGTGATTTCTTTACCGGTTTTTTCGAAATATCGTCAATTTCAAATGCAGCCGCTTTGCAAGCCTCCAAAAGCTTAAGGGCCTCCTCTTTGGTCTTTAGTCGTTTGGTTAATTCTGCTTTAAGCACTGTTGCACCATCAGGCAGAATAAAGTTTGCGATAACGCGATAAGAAGCTTCCGATACAAAATGATTGATTTCGCGTTCACGCTCTACGATAAGACGTACAGCCACCGATTGTACACGACCGGCCGAAAGTCCCATCTTAATCTTTTTCCAAAGAATAGGAGAAAGCTCAAAACCAACAATACGGTCCAATACACGACGAGCTTGCTGAGCATTGACAAGATTAATATCAATATCACGCGGATTTTCAATTGCATGCAAAATGGCATTTTTCGTAATCTCATGGAAAACGATCCGCTTTGTATTTTCTTTCTTCAAGCCCAACACTTCGGAAAGGTGCCACGATATCGCTTCTCCCTCCCGGTCTTCATCGGATGCCAACCATACCATATCGGCTTTCTTCGATTCAGATTTTAACTCTTTTACTAGCTTCTCTTTATCTTCTGAGATTATGTATTCGGGTTTGAAATTGTGTTCTAAATCAATTCCGAGCCCTTTCTTTTTCAAGTCTCGTATATGACCATAGCTCGACATAACCTTGAAGTCCTGTCCTAGAAACTTCTCAATTGTCTTTGCCTTGGCAGGTGACTCTACAATGACCAAATTCTTATGCATCTTTCTTCAAGCTTCTTATATTGGATTGCAAAAATAAGAAAAACATACTTTGTTATCATGCACAATTTAATACTCTTTTTCTTTTCGTAAAAAATTACGTGCATATACTTAATATATTAAGTAAATATTGGTTCTTTTAAAGGACCATCATTCAAAAAACAACAATAAAATCATCGGAATACAGACGATTCGGCTTATTGTCGCTCTATAGTAAATAAAAAAACTTCCTCCGAATAGTTCATTCAAAGAGGAAGTTTTTAAAGATATCATTTGTTTGAATAGCTCATCAACACATTAAAAGTTGACATTTATACCACCCATTGCTGCAAATTTCTGAGCTGGATATCCCCAGTATAGATCATACTTTTGGAACAACAAATTGTTGAGCTGTACATACACACCAATCGTAGAATTGATGTTGTAAGTACCTGTAAAGTTCAACTCATTGATACTATTCATTTTTACAGTTTTCTCATTTACCAAAGCATATCTGCCCGAACCTAAGTAATAGTTCAGCATCAACGACAATTTATTGATTGGCTTTACGGTAAGACCCGCTTCTAGTTCGAAGTTCGGCTTATTAAAAGGCTTCAAATCTTCTGGAGCCGGAGCCGTTTCAGTAGGGATCCCCCATTTGAACTTATCCAACGAATAGCCGTAGTAGGTACCCTTCACAGAAGCCGTAATCATATCCTGATAGCTATAACGCAAATGTGCGCCCACTTTAAAGATCTTCGTATTCATATATACGGCATTACCTACGTTACCCCACGCTTCTTCCACAGCAGGAACAAAGTAATGCTGATCGTTTGTGATCTGGTAACCACCAAACGCATTCAACCAGAAAGCACCGTTCACATTGCTACGAATACCAAAAGTTCCGTCCAAGAAAGTACGTGAATCTTTCAATCCTTCTACCGGACTCGCGTAACGATTGATTTTAGCATCTTCATACATGCTGTTCTCTTCATTACCACCATCTAGGTCGATATAGAATTGAGAAGTCCCTGCGAAGGTATAATCAAACTTGATATCTGGTGAAGCGACAAAAGCACTGTTCTTTCCGGTGATGATAACCGCTTTGGCACCCAAACGCAATTTCCAGTCTCCGCCTTCGATACCAAAGTAAGGATTCAACGTTACGTCGGCATGGTTTTCAAAGTTAAAGAACTCTTTACCTTCAAGCTTCGGCAATGAGTAGTTGAAATAATGCACATGCGTATTCAAACCGATCAACTTGTTCGAATCAAAGTCTTTGTTCAAATCCAATGTAGCTGCAACCGCATTTTCTTTTACCCCTTTATCTTCAGGAGAGAAAGAATATTTATGCGACAACATATTGTATTCTAGCATTGCTTCATAGTTGAGTGCCGGTTCTCCGTTCGACTTCACGCCAACATAAGCTCTCACTTGCTGATTCGCCTGATTGGTATCACGATCGTATTTGTCTTGATCGATTGTTTCGGGAGTCAACGACTCATCAGCCGGATAACCGTAGTAATTGAATGCCGAATAACCATAGTGTCCACCCAGCATCAAACGCATCGGTTCAAAGTTGTGGCTATAATTGATACCGCCAATATTATCGTTCAGTTTGATCTTCTGCTTGATATCTTGTTGCAAGTATTTTACCTTACCATTTGTAGTACGGTTCGAATAAAAGATATTCAACTTATCCGACTCGTTGTCCAAGATATGCACACCAAGATCACCGTTGATGTTCATGTAATTTCCGATACCGAAGTTTAAGTATCCAATCTTCGACGATTTAGGAACTTCAGTCATCAAATTGCCCGAACCCAACACAAACAATTCGCGTTGCGGATGCAAAGGCAACACAAAGTTAGAATAGGTAATCGGCGTTTTGCGCACTTCGATCTCAATAATCTCTGGCAAAGAATTTACCTTCGAAGCATCACCGAGCGACGGGTCATACTCTTTTTCGAGCGTCATCTCACGGCTTAGTGTCTCTTCTTTCTTTTGATCATTGCTCTGCGCCGCTGTATTTACTGCGATACCGATACACATAGTACCCACCATCAACGCACGCATGTTTCGCTTTGAATATATTGCTTTCTTCATTGTAGCCTTCCTTAATTTTTCAACTTACTCAATCTGTTTTGAATCATATCGGAAATCTCGTCGTTTCCTTTATAGTTGTTTTTCAAGCTTTCAAGATACTGACGTGCTTGGAAATCGTCACCTTTGCTGATATAGATATCGGCAAGCAAGATAAATCCGCGCGCCAACCAATATTGGTGAGGTGTACCGGTTTCGATAAAGTTCATCAATTCTTTTTCTGCTTTGTCGGTTTGCTTGCTATCGAAGTAAACTTGCGCAAGAAGATATTTAGCCTCTGCACCATACACAGTTCGTGTATTTTTGCTCACTGCTTTCAAGTCTTCAATTGCTTTGGTTGTTTGTTTCGTTGCGATATAAGCTTTTGCTCTCACAAAGCGTGCTTCGGCGATCAACTCAGGAGACAACTTCGGATCTTGCAACAAATTATTCGCAGCTTCAATCGCCTCTTTGTTGTTACCTAAGATTTCAGAACAACGCATGATACCCAACTTAGCAGCATCGATATTATCTTTATCGTTAGCTACTTCTTGTAGTTTCTTGAAGTTCATCAAGGCTTTGTCATACTCTTTGTTCAAGTAATCCATTTCGGCAAGACGCGCATAAGCACCTTCCATGTATTTCATATCTCCGCTATTGATCACTTGCATGAATTTAGCGCGAGCTTCAGGATATTGCTTTTCTGCGAAATAGATCGAACCAAGGTAGAAGTTTGCATTCGGAGCAAACGCACCACTCGGATAGTTTTGCAGATAGTTGATCAAACTGCGTTCGGCCGATTTAGTTTCTCCTTTTAGGAATTGCTTTTCGGCAGCCAGATAAGTAAGTGAGTCTTGCTCTCCTACTTCAAACTGAGCAGCACCACCCAACGACTTCACATAGTTTGCATAACCATCGATATCATTCAAATCAAGGTATACCGCTTTCAAGTCTTGAAGAGCAGTTTTAGCTTCGTCACTTCCCGGATATTTGTTGATCACATTGCGGTAAGCAGCAGAAGCCTTCTCCAGTTGATTTTCGTTGAAATAAATCAAACCTAATTGCACACCCGCTTTACGCGACAATACACTTTGAGGGAAACGTTGCATCAACTGATCGAAAGTAGAGATCGCATCGTTTGGTTTTTCAAGCATCACATACGCACGACCTTTTTCAAACAAAGCATCGTCTACATATTGAGATTGCGGATAGTCGCGAAGCAACTTGTCCATTACCTGAATCTTTTGTGTATAGTCTTTTTGCAAACCAAGCAAGAAGCCTTTTTGATACATTGCGTAATCGTTGGCTTTCGGTTGCAATGCGGCAGCTTTCGAATAGTAAGTTTCCGCTTCGGCAAACTGGCGGTTGTTGAACAAGCAGTCACCGATACGGTTGTAGGCATCAGCTACAGATGTAAGCGACTGATCAGTCTCTTGATTTACATAACGACGGAAATACTCCAACGCTTCGTTGTAACGTTTTAATTTGAAAAACGCATAACCAAGATTGTACTGACCCAACGCATACATTTGCGTATTGCGTTTTGCAGCCGTATTTAAATATGCTTTGAAATCATCGGCCGCACGAGCAAACTCATTCATTCTGTAGTGAGATTCGCCTCTCCAGAAGTAAGCATTGCTACGAATGTCATCACCAAGGTTACCCATGGCAATGGCTTGATTAAAGTAATTAACAGCCTGTTGATAATCTCTGTTTGTAAAGTCTTGTGTACCCAAATGGAACAACATACTTTGCTTAGCAGCCAAGATCTTGTTGCTTGGATTCTTAATCTTATTGATCGAGTTGAGCGCAGCCTGATAGTTTTTAGTAGTAAGATATACCTCTACCAAGTAGTCGTTTACTTTATCAATGTATTGTGAGTTTGGATAGTTGTTTACAAACTCTTCGAAAATAGTTACCGACTCACCGAAACCTGAGAATGCTGTTTCGTGAATAAGCAACGCATAGTTATATAGAGCAGCCTCTTTGGCAGCTTTATCGTAGTTTTGTTTCGAAGCCATTTCGAACGCCATACGGGCATTGTTCTTATCTTTCAGCTTCAAATAAGACTGACCCAAATACAGGTAAGCACTTTGAGTAACCTCGTCTTGTTTGTTTACCACGCGGCCCAACCATTTGATGGCATCGCTGTAGTCTTGTCTGTTAAACAAGCAAACACCCAAGATATACATATCGCTACGGAGTGGAGAATCCACCGCCGAAGCATATTTCTCTAAGTAAGTAATCGCCTGATCCGGTGCATTCAACATATAGTATGAATTACCAATCACACGATTCATCTCCGAATTATTTTTGCTATCCGGATATGCTTTCAAAAGCTTCTTAGCTTCGCTTATCGCTTGTTCGTATTTACCTTCTAGGAAGTTTATTTGTGCAATGTAATACAAAGCCTGCTCACCAAATACCTTATCGTTCTTTAGCTTGTTCATCGTAGCTAGAGCCGACTTGTAGTTTCCTTTGGCGTAGTCGATATAACCTAGATAATACGTTGCAGTCTCTTCGTATTTCTTCGAATTGCGTTTAAGTAGTTCAAAGTAGTGGCGCGATTGATCAATCTTTTTAGTTTGTAGCAATGAATACGCCAAACGGAAGCAATACTCTTGCTGCTGTTCCGACGATAAATTAGCCACATTACTTTGATCATACCAAAATGCAGCTTTTTGATAGTTCTCTTCTGCAAAATGACAAGAACCAATCATAAACAAAAGTTCGTCACGATGAGGAGTCGTTGGGTAATTGTCCATAAACTCATTCAGAAGTGACAACGCTTCTTCCGATCCTTGTTCGTAAGCAACAGCAGCAATCAAAAAATCCGCTTCTTGAATCAAATCTTGATTAGAAGCATCTTCTTTATACGCTTCGAGCTTATCCAAACAACCCGGATAGTTCTTCAATATGAAAAGTTCTCTACCTTCTACAAAAAGCCTGTCCTTAGCATCAAATTGCTGATTTCTCTGCCCATAGGCACAGTGTGTTGCAAGCAGAATGCACACGGGTATAATCGCTTTCTTCATCAGTAATCACATTTATTAAGGAATTTATACTTCATATTCCTGGTTTTCAGTGCACAAATTTAAAAAATAACCCATTTGATTTCACGAAACAAATGAGTATTTTATACTTAAACTTATAAATGATTTATTTCTTTGAGGATATAGACCCTGTTTTATCAACCGAATAAAGTCAACAATACGTCTTTTCAACCGCCATAAGTTTAGCTATTCATGCACATGTTGGGTTTACTCATACAACACGTATAAATAAACTTTTGTTTGATTTACTCATAAATACGGAATAAAAGCTAGACTTATACTCATCACAAAGCCAAAAGTCAGAATAAGTCAAACACACAACTCCCCACTCTAAATACATTGTATTATATAAAGTAAAACTTATACTCTTTTATCATGAAAATTAGACTAGTAACATTAATCTATTTCATATAACATTTACAATATCCAAGAGAAGTAGAGCCTTGTCTCTACTTCAAGGTAACGATCAAAAGCATCGGATTATCTATAAGATAACATTCAGAAATAACATCGATCAAGGTTGATGCTTGTGGGTGGTTCGTTGTTTTTACGAACTCTAGGATTTCGTCTTTTGCGTCGTAAAGATCGTAGCCGGATATGAGTCCGATGATTTTGTTGCCACTTTGGTAAACGGGTTCAAAGTCTTGGCCGGTGAGCATGTCGTCGATAAAGTAAGAAGACAAACGCTGCTTTCTTTTTTCACTGACTTCTGCGTCGGGATGATCTGTTCGTGCGATTGCTCCGGTTTGCTTATTGTAAATCATAAAGAAACGCCCGTCGGCATATTTGGTACGAAACATAAGAAAACTATCCGATTCGCACACGGCTGAGTTGGGACGAAGAAACAAAGAGTTTACAATAACCTTGTCCGGCATTCCGCTGTGAAACAAATGAAACAGGGAGGGTTTGTAGGTAGTACCCGTAAGCACTTTGTCGGGTATCAACGCTTTATCCACAAGTTTGTAGATGGTATCGTTGCCATACTCCATCGTATAAACAGAATCGTTGTATCGCCAAACGGGATTGTAGAATGCTCCGTAGTGAGAGTCTTTTCGATTTCCTTTATTGATGGGATAAAAGGAACTTTTGATCGTTTCGATCGCCTCCCCTTTCCCGTTTATTAATTTTGCCAGGGGGGTGTTGAGCATAAAACGATCTTTGAAGTTGGGTGTAAGCATAAAGGTATCACCATCTACAAAGTTCATTACGCAAAGTTGTGATAGCGGGATTTCTTTATTGAGCGTACCGTCGTAATTAAAACCCATGATCTTTTGATTGCCTTTATCGGCAACATAGCAGATTTGATTATCGACATCAACCTCGAGCGGTGGCATCAATCGCTTAAACTCTCCTCGCCCTTTTCCCCGTTGGCCAATCACTCGAATGAAATCGCCGGTACTTGTAAACTGATAAATCCCGTCGTCGAGCAAAACAAACACGAAGCTATCGGTCAAGGCCACGTCATTCGGGATTTTCTTTTTAAAAGAGACCTCACTCGATAGGTTGCAAAACTCAACCTTCGTTGCCACGTCAGACAAGTTGGTCAGCACCGTAGGCTCTGCGCTGTATAATGGAATTTCGAGTAGAGCACCCGTTTGCTCTACCGGTCTTTGCTTGTTGCAACCGATACAACCAAGCAATAGAAAAGACAATAAGAAAGGTGTATAGTATTTCATGGTATCTAGATTTAAAATTGAAAACAAGGACGACTCCACAACAAGTAATTGTATCGGCAGATCGCTCTTATCGTTATAGCATTTGCTTGTAAAGCTCGACGGCTTTCTTGATTGACAACAAACCGAAGGCTTCGGGATCGAGTGTCGCGGGATCTACAATCAGGATCTCGGCTGCGTCATCTGCCGCAACCACTTCTTCGAAGTTATCAACAGTTGCTTTGAAAAACAGATCGAGTGTGTGCACTTCAAAGCCCGAGTACTCGTAGATATTGGGCAAGGAGAAAAGATATTGACACGAATCGAGGTATCCAATTCCGGTTTCCTCTTCCAGTTCTCGCGCCACTGCCTCTTCGGCCGTTTCGTGCATGTCGATAAAACCGCCCGGCAGATCGAGCGTTCCTTTTGCCGGATTCTTAGCTCTGCGCACCAGTAACATCTGTCCGTCTTTATTAAACAAGAAACAAGCTACTGCCGCCGAAGAGTTGAAGTAATACACAAAGCCACATGCCGTACATTTCTTCGACTTCTCATTGTTTTCGACAAACGAATGCGCGCCACACTTGGGGCAATATGTAAATTGAGATAATGGATGTTTCATATCAAGCAATTTAAATCTGAACAATAGATTTTATACAAATATAGAAAAGAACTATTCTAAATCGTATTCATTCAAATATTTCTCCTCGCTGATTATAACTTTATATAGAAATAGTTCGTTATAGATCATAGAGATACTTTATAATGAATCGAATAAGCAGACTTAGAGACAAGGCAAAATCGCTTAAAGTTGAATTATCAGCAATATATCTTGCGCTAAAAGATCGTCGCACTCCAATTTTAGCGAAAATATTGATTGCTGTCACAATTAGCTATGCCTTAAGTCCGATCGACCTAATCCCTGACTTTATTCCCGTTCTTGGATTGGTCGATGACTTACTCATTATTCCTCTAATGATTACCCTATCGCTTAAACTAATTCCTAAAGACGTAATGAATGAATGCCGAAAAAAGGCTGAGAGTGCAATGCAAATCAATAAAAAACTAGGAATATATGCCGCTGTCCTAATTGCCGCTATCTGGATATTATTGATTATATCAATAACCATGTTGATCATAAATCAAACAAAATAAGCAGAATTAAGAACTAAACCTCAAAGGTAAGTATACAAAAAAAGGCCTTCTACGATAGAAGACCTTTCTTTGCATATATGTTTATGAATTAAGCTTCACCTCTGGTTTCCCAGCCTAGAGCACTCGCACCCAATACTGCCGCATCACTTTCTTTTAGTTCAGAGAACATCAATTTTGTTTTGCCTGCAAATACTTTAAGCAAGTTTTTCTCCATGCTTTTCTTGATAGGATCCATGATCAAGTCGCCTGCTTTGGTAAGACCACCGAATAGGATGATTGCTTCAGGGCTAGAGAATGCAATAAAGTCTGCAAACGCTTCACCTAGCATATTTCCTGTAAATTCGAAGATATCCAACGCTAGTTTGTCGCCTTTGATAGCTGCGTCAAATACATCTTTCGATGTAATGCTAGCCGGATCAAGTTCGCGCAATACACTTGGCTCATCACGCTTTTCTAGAAATTCGCGTGCTGTGCGAGCTACACCTGTAGCTGAAGTATACGTTTCAAGACAACCTTTACGTCCGCAACCACACATACGACCTTCTTCGCCGCGACGCATAATTACGTGACCAAGTTCTCCTGCAAAACCATCGTGACCGTATACTAGATCGCCGCCTACAACGATACCGCTACCTACACCTGTACCAAGTGTGATTACGATAAAGTCTTTCATGCCGCGAGCAGCACCGTAAGTCATCTCACCGATAGCAGCTGCATTCGCGTCGTTTGTAAGGTTTACTGTAATACCTCCAAGTCTTTCGCTAATAAGCTTTGCCAAAGGAATTGTTCCTTTCCATGGTAGGTTTGGAGCAAATTCAATGCAACCATTAAAGTAGTTACCGTTAGGCGCGCCTACACCGATACCTTTGATCTTTTCAATGCCACCGGCTTGTTCGATAACTGTAGTAAGGCCTTTTGCAAGGGCATCTACATATTCATTAATTTCTTTATACTGACCTGTTTTGATAGAGCCACTATGAAGAATCGAACCTCTTGCATCAACAATACCGAATACAGTATTTGTTCCGCCAATATCTATACCTACTACGTAAGGCTTTTCCATGACCATATGCTTATAAATTTTAATTCATTACTTTAAAGGCAAATATATAGGGTTTAGAAATAAAAAACAACATTTCACAGATAAAAAATAATTGAGACAAATCTCTTTCAAAGAGACAAATACAACCTATTTAACATTAACATTTCACCCGATATAAACCATCACAAATATCAATATCCTTTATCTATCAGGCATATCTAAGCGTAAACAAAATGGGATGAATGCATTTTTCCCATTTTGCGAGTTTTTATTTTTTTAATGATCATAAGCACGATAAGGATAAAAATATGTATGCTTGCTTTTTGAAAGGAATGAGAGATACACCCTGTTTTTTATGTAAAAAATACCGCTTTCGGTAAATTTTAATCGAAATGTATGCAACCTTGAAAAATTACATCTGTAATGCGCCAAACGACCAAATACATCCACCTCCTGCAATTTACCCTTTGATCGCTTTCAATCTTAGCGAACCCAGAATCGTTTGATGCCCATCGAACGATTTGATTCTAATGAAGCGTGAATCGTCAGGTGGCGACCTGAC
>DLYT01000149.1:0-11418 GCA_003447595.1 Porphyromonadaceae bacterium | reverse complement strand
AGGTCGGCACCTGACGATTCGTTCTTCACTATAAATGATTTTAATACTTACAATAAACACATAAGATTGTAACAATTATCAAACTCGTGCGTTTAATAGAATAAACAGGATTGTCTCTAAAACAGCATTTTGCCGTTGCTTTATCAACTTTCTATTGCCACAACAACGCGTTAATTTATCTAAATAGAATAATTTACAAGGTAGTTTGCATTGCATAGTACTAAAGTATGGATATATTTGCAGCATCATTAGGCAAATGCATAAGTTTTGAAAAAACAGTACACAATTAATAAAGATACAGACTATGTCTATCATTACACTGGAAAACATCAACAAGACCTATTACAATGGCGCGCCATTGCACGTCTTAAAAGGAATCGACCTTAGGATCGAAGAGGGTGAGATGGTTTCAATCATGGGAGCATCGGGATCGGGCAAATCCACACTGCTTAATATCCTCGGTATCCTCGACACGTACGATACGGGAAACTACTATCTCAACGATCACCTTATTAAGAACTTGAATGAAACACAGGCTGCACATTACCGCAACAAACTGATTGGTTTTATATTTCAATCGTTCAATCTGATAAACTATAAGAACGCTATTGAAAATGTAGCGCTTCCACTCTACTACCAAGGGGTAAGTCGGAAGAAAAGAAACGCGCTTGCACTGGAATACCTCGATAAGGTGGGACTAAAAGAGTGGGCGCATCACTTACCCAGCGAAATGTCGGGCGGACAAAAACAACGCGTAGCCATTGCCCGCGCCTTGATTAGTAATCCGAAAATCATTTTGGCCGATGAGCCTACCGGTGCATTGGATAGCGTGACTACCGACGAGGTGATGAAACTGCTTCGTGAGGTAAACAACCAAGGGATGACCATGGTAATCGTAACGCACGAAAAGGAGATTGCCGAACAAACCGACCGGGTTATTCATATTAAAGACGGACTTATCGGATCTATCGAAAAACACCATCATCATGTTCAGCTTTGACCTTATCCGAGAGATTCTCGGTACCATAAAAAAGAACAAACTGCGTACTGCGCTCACGGGCTTTTCGGTGGCATGGGGTATCTTCATGCTGATCGTTTTGGTGGGTGCGGGCAATGGCTTGAAGAATGGAATGATGTATAACTTTCGCAACATGGCTACCAACCGAATCATGGTGTGGCCGGGCTTTTCTTCCATGCCCTACAAGGGACTTCAGACCAACCGCCGAATTGAATTCCAAAATACGGACTACAACAGACTTCGCATCGAAAACAAAAATGTGGGATATGCTTCTGCATCGATCAGTAAGAACCTGCAAGTTTCTAACAATGCCGAATATGGCTCGTACAGTGTAGAGTCGATCTATCCCGATCATGCAAAGATGGAGGGAATACGCATGTCGACCGGAGACGGACGCTTTATCAACAACATCGATATTGTACAACGCCGAAAGATTATCGTGATCAGCCCCCGAATGAAAGAGGTTTTGTTCAAAGGCAAAGATCCACTGGGCAGTTATGTCAACGTAGCCAACATCATGTTTAAAGTCGTAGGTGTATATACCAACGACAATGCTTCGAACGATGCTCCGGCTTACATTCCTTTCACTACCGGACAGACGATATACAATAGCGGATCGGGGATGAACTCGCTTTCATTTACCGTAAACGGAATCAAAAACGAGGAAGAGAACGAAGCCTACGAAATGACCTTTCGCGAGAATATGGGACGTCGGCACCGCTTCGACGCTGCTGATAAACGTGCGCTTCCGATATGGAATACGGGGGAAGAGTTCTTTATGTTTAATAAGATCTTCTCCGGAATTATGGTCTTCATTTGGATTGTCGGTATCGGTACGCTTACTGCCGGAATTGTAGGAGTCAGCAACATCATGCTGATTTCGGTGCGCGAACGTACGCGTGAAATCGGTATCCGCAAAGCAATCGGAGCTCCGCCGGGATCGATCATCCGTCTCGTTATCGTTGAGTCGATCTTTCTCACGTTGCTCTTTGGCTACATCGGCATGGTGGCGGGAATCGGAGTTACCGAAATTGCCAACTATGCAACCGAAGCAATGGCTGCGGGGGCTCCAACAGGTAGAGACAATATCTCCATCTTCCGAAACCCAACCGTGAGTTTGTCGCTTGCCGTTTCGGCAACGGGTCTACTGGTACTTGCCGGTGTGCTGGCCGGATATTTCCCCGCTCGCAAAGCAGTAAAAATTACGGCCATCGAAGCCATGCGCCATGAATAACCTTGAAAATTGTAGATAATATGTTTGATATAGATAGCTGGCAAGAGATCTGGATTACGATTACCCGCAATAAAACGCGAAGTTTTCTTACGTGCTTCGGTGTGTTTTGGGGTATCTTAATGCTGGTGCTCTTATTGGGTGCCGGGAACGGACTCGAACGGGGCATGTTTAAAAATGTAGATGGTTTCGCAGCCAAGTCGTGCTTCTTCTGGAACGACCAAACGAGCGAACCCTACAAAGGTTTTAAGAAGGGGCGTTCGTGGTCGATGCGAAACCGCGACCTCGACATTCTCCGCCAAAAAGTAAAAGGTATCGAATACCTCTCTCCTATGATTTGGGGGGCTCGACCCGCCAACAATGTTGTGTATGAAGATAAGTCGGCCACGCATGGTGTGCGCGGGGTATATCCCGACTTCTTCAAAATAGAAGCGCAATACATCAAAGCAGGTCGATTGATCAACGATATTGATATCATGGACAAACGCAAAGTGTGCCTGATTGGTACGCGCGTGAGCGATAACTTGTTCAAATCGTACGACGAGGCTATTGGTAAATACATCCGTGTGAATGGTATTTATTATCAGGTGGCAGGTGTCATAAAGGCCAAACCTAAAGCTAATATTGGCGGACGCACCGAGGATAGCGTGATTCTTCCCATTACAACCTTGCAACAAACGGGCAACTTTGGCGATGTGTTTCACTTCTTGTGTGTAACGGCATTGCCCGAATACACCACCAATGACATTAGTGGAAAGATTATGGATGTATTGAAGGCAAACAATCAAATCGCTCCTAACGATACGCAGGCAGTGGGAACCATCAGTTTTGAGAATCAATTCAAGACGTTCGAATATCTGTTTATCGGGATCGCTACACTGATATGGATCGTGGGATTGGGTACGTTGCTGGCCGGAGTGATTGGGGTGAGCAACATCATGCTGGTTACCGTGCGCGAACGCACCCGCGAGATTGGGGTGAGACGTGCTTTGGGCGCAACTCCGAAGAACATTCTGTTGCAGATTATGAATGAGAGTTTGCTGATTACCTCGGCTGCCGGACTACTTGGGTTAGTGCTCGGTGTGGCCATTCTTGACGGTATCTCTCAGATTATGATGATGAATCCTTCGGATGATAGTTTTATCGAACCGCCTACCATCAGTATTTCGGTGGCACTTTATGCTACAGCCGTATTGCTTATGAGCGGTTTGCTCTCGGGTCTTATCCCGGCATGGCGTGCTTTGCAGATCAAGGCCATTGATGCCATCCGCGATGAATAGCAGTTTTACAAATTCAAATAACAAATAAAATACAACTATATGATTAAGAAAATCTTTAAAATCCTTCTCATTGTTGCAATCATTGGGTCGGTTATCGCCACGTTCTATTTCTTATGGAAAAAGTCTCAACCGAAAGTGGTGGTGTACGAATTGTTAGATGTAAAGCGTGACACGCTTGAAACAAAAACATTGGCTACGGGAAAGATCGAACCGCGCGACGAGGTATTGATCAAACCGCAGATATCGGGTATCATTTCCGAAGTATTGAAAGAGCCGGGACAAATGGTGCGTAGCGGTGAAATTATCGCCAAGATTAAGGTGATTCCCGAAATGGTGCAACTCAATTCGGCAGAGTCGCGCATCAAAGTGGCCGAAATCAACTTCAACCAAATCCAACAAACGTATGATCGCCAGAAAGGGCTTTTCGACAAAGGGGTGATTGCGAAAGAGGAAATGGAAAAGGCCGAAGCGGATATCAAGAAGGCAAAAGAAGAGGTAGATAATGCAAAGGATGCGTATGACATCATCCGTGATGGTATTTCTAAAAAGTCGGCTTCGTTGAGTACGACGCAGGTGAGATCTACGATCGACGGTATGATTCTCGATATTCCGGTAAAAGCGGGTAACTCGGTGATTCAATCAAACAATTTCAACGATGGTACTACGATTGCAAGTATTGCCAACATGAACGATATGATCTTCAAAGGTAAAGTGGACGAAACCGAAGTGGGTAAGATCAAAGAGGACATGCCGATTATCTTGACTATTGGTGCTCTCGATACCAAACGTTTCGATGCAACGCTTGAATACATCGCGCCAAAAGGTGTAGAGGAAAACGGTGCGGTACTGTTTGAAGTGAAGGCTGCTGCCCGAATTCCCGAAGGTGTTTTTGTGCGTGCCGGCTACAGTGCCAACGCGGAGATTGTACTCAACAAGGTGGAGAATGTATTGGCTGTTCCCGAAAGTGCTATCGAATTTAAGGGTGATTCGGCTTTCGTTAATGTTTTGACTTCGGCCGATCCTACCCAAGAGTTTAAGAAGCAACCTGTAAAATTAGGGCTTTCAGACGGGATCAACATCGAGGTGATCGAAGGACTTAAAGAGGGTGAAAAGGTACGCGGTAACGTGGCTGAAGAGAAATAGTATGTGTTTGTTTTAATCTGAATGTTCATGAAATATATAATAGCAATATCGGTCAGTGTACTGGCGGCTTCGCTCCAGGCGCAACAGCCAAAGGTATGGAGCCTGACCGATTGTATCGATTATGCTACTGCGCATAACATCGATATCAAGATGAAGGAGCAAAATGTGGCGAGTAAAGAGATCGACCAGAATACGGCGAAGATGTCGTTTTTGCCCGACTTGAATGGTTCGATCGGTCAAAACTTCGACTTTGGTCGTTCTCCTTCCAAAACGGGGGTGATCGTAGACCGCAACTCGGCCAACACGGGTGTGAATATCGGGACTTCGATGCCGCTTTTTGACGGTATGAAGATTTATAACCAGATCAAAGCTTCGGGACTAAACCTGAAGGCTGCGATGGCAAATCTGGATAAGGCGAAAGATGATATGTCGTTGCTGGTTACCAATAGTTATCTCGACGCGCTTTTCTACAAAGAACTTGAGAAAATCAACATGGCGCAGGTAGAACTTACGAAGCAGCAGGTTGCAAAAACGCAATTACTTGTCGATGCGGGAAGTGTTCCAATCTCTCAACTTTACGATATCAAAGCGCAACTGGCCAAAGATGAAGTGTCGCTTACAGATGCAACGAATAATCGAAAACTAGCTTTGCTAAGTTTGACACAGCTGCTCGAACTCGAGAAGTTTGGCGAGGATTTCGACATCCGAGATCCATTCTTGAGTAATAATCTCGATGCCGAGCTTAGAAGTATTCTTCCTCCCGATGATATCTACAACAATGCGGTTGCTGTGAAGCCGCAGATCAAGGAACAGGAGTTTTTGCTCGAAAGCAGCAAAAGACGATTAAAAATTGCGAAGGCTGATTATATTCCTAAATTGAACTTTAATGCGTCGTATAGCAATGGTTATTACCATTATAGTGGGATTGAAGAGGGAGATACGAATATTAGTTTTAAAGATCAAATAAAACAAAATGAACGAAAAACTATTGGTTTTTCACTTTCTATTCCTATATTTAATCGCTTTCAAGTTAGAAATAACGTAAGAAATAGCAGAATTGATATAAATACGAGCCAATTGGCCCTTGATAATAGTAAGAAGACCTTGTATAAAGAGATACAACAAGCATATTACAATGCGGTTGCTGCTCAACAGAAATTTGATGCTGCAACGGTTGCCGTAAAAGCTTCTCAAGAGGCCTTCTCCTTTGCTCAAAGCCGATATGATGCGGGCAAAAGTACGGTTTATGAATATACAGATGCGAAAACCAAACTTTCCCAAAGTCTTTCGGAACAAGCTCAGGCTAAATACAACTTCGTGTTTCGAACCAAAATACTTGATTTCTATAATGGAACTCCAATCTCGTTGTAAAAACGATACCTATTAATTGTTCAGATTAATTGGAGTTACAAAGGCTGTCTAATCTAGATTAGATGGCCTTTTCTTTTTATGCTGCATCTACCCTTGTATACAAACGGTACCTAACAAAAAAAGGAGCACCCGAATGGATGCTCCTTCTAATATTGTGTTGAAAATAGAGATTACTCTACGTTCAAAGTTACGCGTTTGAAAGCAACAACAGTAAGATCTTTGTTTTGAGATTTCAAATATTGTTCTACTGTTTGTTTGCTGTCTTTGATGAAAGCTTGAGAAAGAAGTGTGTTTTCTTGGAAGAATTTGTTCAAACCACCTTCAGCGATTCTTTCGATCAAGTTTTCTGGTTTACCAGCTTCGCGTGCTTTTTCACGTCCGAATGCAAGTTCTTTTTCGATAACTTCTGCTGGAACTTCTTCTTTAGAAACAGCTACTGGATTCATTGCAGCAACTTGCATAGCAACATCTCTAGCAACTTGTGATTCTACACCTTCTTGGTTGAAACCAACGATTGTAGCCAACATGTTTCCTGGGTGGATGTAAGCAACTGTAGTAGCAGCGTTAACGAATTCGTAGAAACCGATTTCCATTTTCTCACCAGTAACACCGATTCTGTCAGTGATCAAGCTAGAGATAACTTGTCCGTTTACTTCTAGAGCAAGAAGAGCTTCTGTTGAAGTAGGACGGTTTGCCATAGCAGCGTCAAGGATGCTTTGAGCCAAAGCAACGAAGTCACCGTTTTTAGCAACGAAGTCAGTTTCACATTTCAATGCAACGATAGCAGCAAAGTCACCGTTAGAAGCAGCAAGTACGCAACCTTCAGATGCTTCACGATCTGAACGCTTAGCAGCGATAGCTTGTCCTTTTTTACGGATGATTTCCATAGCAGCATCGAAATCACCATTCGCTTCATTCAAAGCGTTTTTGCAATCCATCATACCAGCTCCGGTCATTTTGCGAAGCTTAGTAATATCAGCCATTGTAACAGCCATAACTATATGTTTTTATTTAGTTGAGTTGAAATTGTCGATTAAAAGAAATGCCAATATGCCAATCGAATATCTCTAATCAGCACATTGGCATGTTCTTACATATTTAGTGAGCTAAATAGATTACTCTGCGTCTTTTGCAACTTCAGAAGAATCCATAGCGTTCAAAGCTTCGTCTTCTTTCTTAATTCTGTCTTTTTTCACAGCTTTAGCTTTGCGGTCTCTTTTTGGAGCCTCTTCAGCTGAATCTACTTTCTCTGCTTTTCTTTCTTCCAAACCTTCAGAGATAGCGTCACATACTGCACCTAGAATTACTTCGATTGATTTTGAAGCGTCATCATTTGCAGGAATAACGAAATCGATTGGAGTTGGATCAGAGTTAGTATCTACCATTGCAAATACTGGAATGCCCAAACGAAGAGCTTCTTTCACTGCAATGTGCTCTTTCATTACGTCGATAACGAAAAGAGCTGAAGGTAGACGGTTCAAGTCTGCGATAGAACCAAGAGTTTTTTCTAGTTTCGCACGTTGACGTGTAATTTGAAGTTTCTCTCTTTTAGAAAGGTTATCAAATGTACCATCTTTAGCCATTTTATCGATAGTAGTCATTTTCTTAACTGCCTTACGGATTGTAGGGAAGTTAGTCAACATACCACCTGGCCAACGTTCGATTACATATGGCATACCTACAGAACCAGCTTTGTCAGCAACAACTTGCTTAGCTTGTTTCTTAGTAGCTACGAACAATACTTTCTTACCAGATTTTGCAATCTGTTTTAGTGCTGCAGCAGCTTCATCTACTTTAGCAACTGTTTTATAAAGATCAATGATATGAATACCATTACGCTCCATAAAAATGTAAGGAGCCATTGCAGGGTTCCACTTTCTTTTTAAGTGTCCGAAGTGAACACCAGCTTCTAGTAATTGATCAAAATTTACTCTTGACATTTGTTTTGTTTTAATATCGTTTACATTCTTTGTTAACTCAATTGCCAGGTAGTTTTCCTACAAACCTCTTGTAAAAAAAATCCAAGCAATTTAGATACTAAACGTATTTTACTTGCAAGCAACTTACAAATAAGATTAACGTTTGCTGAACTGGAATCTTTTTCTAGCTTTTGGTTGACCTGGTTTCTTACGCTCAACAGCACGAGGGTCACGAGTCATGAAGCCTTCTGCTCTCAAAGCAGGTTTGTCTTCTGGATTCATTTTTACAAGTGCACGAGCGATAGCTAGACGAAGCGCTTCAGCTTGTCCTTTGTAACCACCACCATTAAGATTTACTTTGATATCAAAATTTTCAGCAACAGCAAGCTTGTTTAAAGGTTGCTTAACAACATACTGAAGGATTGTTGAAGGGAAGTAATTTTCAAGATCACGCTTGTTGATAGTAATCTTGCCTGTTCCTTCGCTAACGAAAATACGAGCTACGGCAGCTTTACGTCTTCCTAATGCATTTACTACTTCCATAGTTATTATTTAAGAGAGTTTATATCAATCATTTTTGGTTGTTGAGCTTCATGCTTGTGCTCAGTACCCGCATAAACGTGTAGGTTGCCAAGAAGTTTAGCACCAAGACGGTTTTTAGGAAGCATACCTTTTACTACTTTTCTGAAAAGACGGTCTTCGCCTTTCTTCATCAAAGAAGCTGGAGTATTCTCTCTTTGTCCACCTGGGTACCCAGTATAGCTCAAATAGATTCTGTCATTCCACTTGTTTCCAGTTAGAACGATTTTGTCTGCATTGATGATGATAACGTTATCACCACAGTCTACGTGCGGAGTAAAATTTGGTTTGTACTTGCCTCTTAGGATCTTTGCCACCTTAGAGCAAAGACGACCCAAATGCTGTCCGGTTGCGTCAACAACAACCCATTCTTTGTTTACAGTTGCTTTGTTTGCAGAAATGGTCTTGTAACTTAAAGTATCCACTGCTTGAAATTTAATTTGTTAATAAATAATCAATCACGTCCCCGATTAAATTATCTTCAGGACACATGAATTTATAACACACTAAAAACAAAAGTCTTAGTGTAAAATGATAATAATCGGACTGCAAAGGTAGAGCTTTTATTCGAAATACAAAAGATTCCCCTCACATTTTCACCGTTTTATAGTTTTGCAACTCATTGCGTTAAGAAGTCTAATCAATAGATTTACTTCTTTTCAGAGGCAAATTGAAAGCGATCGTTTGTAGCGTGCTCGCGATCCATTAATTTGGCTAATTCTTTTACCTTAGCCGGATATTTTTTGGCAACGTTGGCAACTTCGCCCGGATCAGAATTGAGGTTATACAACTCATAATAAGTCTTTTCCGGGTTATTTACTTGTAAGCGAATGAGTTTCCATTGATCTTTCAATACCGATTGCTTACCTCCTTGCTCATGGAATTCGAAATAGAGGCATTCGTGTTCTTTTTGCTTTCCTTTTCCTGTAAGAGTAGGTAAATATGAAATACCGTCCACTTGTGAAGGAACTTTAGCTCCAATTAAATCTGCCATTGTCGGTAAAAAATCCCAAAAAGCAGAAATATGATACGAAGTGCTTCCTTCTTGTATCGCAGCTGGCCAGTGTACAATGAATGGCGTTCTTACACCACCTTCGTACAAGTCGCGCTTGGTTCCTCTAAAAGATGCGTTACTATTAAAAAAGAATGGATCATGTCCGCCTTCGATGTGTGTTCCATTGTCGGAAGTAAAGATCACCATGGTGTTTTCGGCAATTCCTTTTTCTTCGAGCAGATCCATGATGCGTTGTACGTCTCGATCTAAACGTGAAACCATCGCAGCAAAAGTTGCTTTTGGTTTTGGCTGAGCATTGTATCCGCCACCTGGATAAGGTTTCTCGCAAAACATCTCTTCGTATTCTCCAAGCTCGCCTTCCGGCAAAGCTAGATCAGCGTGAGGAATTGTTGGCGTAAGGTAAATGAAGAAAGGCTTCTCTGAGTTTTCGTTGATAAAGTTCAACGCTTTGTCCATTACTAAATCGTGTGTATAGACTTTCTTATTGAGCATTACTTTCTCGTTGTTCTCATATAAGAAATCAGGATAGTAACGATGGGCATTGGCTTGACCTAAATATCCGAAGAAATAGTCATAACCTTGTTTGTTCGGATGGCCTTCGCTTCCGGGTGCTCCCATTCCCCACTTGCCAATACAAGCGGTGGTATAGTCTTGAGTTTTGAACAACTCAGCAACAGTTACCTCATCTGCCGAAAGGGGTGTGTCGTATGGATAGCCATCTTCTCCTTTTACTCCGATATTACCTCGAATGTTAGAGTGCCCTGTATGTTTTCCAGTCATTAATACACAACGAGATGGTGCACTTACAGTAGAACCAGAATAGTGTTGTGTAAACTTTACTCCATTTGCAGCTAATTTGTCTATAGCTGGTGTTTTAATATAACGCTGACCATAACATCCTAAATCTCCCATCCCCAAATCATCAGCCATAATATAAATTACATTTGTTTTAGATTGGGCGTTAAGATTAGTAGATGCTAATGAGATCGTCAATAAGCCTGTATATAAACACAGATTTTTATTTCTCAATAACTCCATCATGATATAGATTATTTATTTATAAAATAGCCAAGTGAAAATTGCACGCTGCTTTGGTATGCAGCAGGAATATTATTATTAGGATCTGATAATCGATCTAATAATCCGCCATACATCGTTACAGCAAATATACATTGTTTGTATTCTACGCCGATTCCGGCAGAAATTCCAAAATCAAATCGATGTATATCGTATTCATTAGACTTTCCAAAAGTCATATCTCTTTTGCCAAAACTGTTTTTGATATTGCCAAACAAGTTGCAGGCAATATAAGGCCCTCCCGTTACAAACATGGTTGCATCTTTATCTACAACCAGATATTTAACGTGAAGAGGTAATACTAACGAATAGTAATCTAATCGTGTATAATGAGATCGATCAATTTCTGCAACATAGACCTTTCCTCCTCTGTTGGCAAAAAGAAGCTCCGGCTGGAGTCTAAAGCGTCTAGAAAGAGGGAATTCCACCATAGCTCCTGCATCAAATCCGAATTTATGATCGCCAACGTTGATTCCGTCTACTTTCTGATATAAAGATGTATATCCCAATGATGCTTTAGCTCCAAAACGAATTTGAGCATCAACTGCTATAGAGATACACAGGCAAACTATTATTAGGAATGTAATTTTCATAAATGACTATTTACAACAAAGATATTTATTAAATACAAAATATCAGAAACATAATTAGATTTTAAGACTTTAGACAAGTAAATAGTGACAATCAATATTCATGTATACCTTTAGTAATCAAAAGAGAACAAGACAAATAAATGATTTCGATAAGAATAAACGAATGAATAGGATACAAAAAAAGCGAGTCAA
>DLYT01000059.1:19429-19557 GCA_003447595.1 Porphyromonadaceae bacterium | reverse complement strand
CTGAGCAATGCCCTTCGCGATTCGAATCTGGCACTGGTATATCTCTATAAATCGCTAGGCGGCGGTTGGAATTAAGCATTATGCAGCTAAGCCAACGGCTTTTGCCCTTTGGTCTAAGTGATAGCAAC
>DLYT01000059.1:17927-19102 GCA_003447595.1 Porphyromonadaceae bacterium | reverse complement strand
TACCATGCGTGACCAGATCCGTTACCAAGCAATACAATAAGCCCTCGTCGAGGGAAAAACGCCTCACCTCTCCCACTGTCTCTTACAGACATTACTTTCAGAGAAAACTACCTTCATCGACCACCAAAATCTGTTTTCAATGAAAACGTTACAGCGTTCTCATAAGAACCATGCAACGTTCTTGCAAGAACCAAACAACGTTTTCGTTGAAACCATGCAAGGTTTTTAACTACAGTTATTAACAAGCTGTTGATAACTACGCATAATCACCCCAAAAAGCCCCTTTTTCACTGCAAAGAGGCCCTAACTCCTCCTTTATCCCGCCATTTATCAACCATTCAAAACACCAATATTCCGCCTCAACACCCAATCCCCTACACTCCAAGCCATTCTCACGTAGTTGAGCAAATACAACTTGCTTTCCACGATGAGCTTTCGACAACAAAACGACACCCAACAAACCACTTGGTTATCGAGCACCCTCCAAACCGATAAGCACATTCATCGTTATCCCGCCAAACTAACACACAAAAAAAAACCGGCATTTTTCATCAACCTGAAAAACACCGGCTCTCCCCATACAAACCCTTCATCCTCTCCCCTAAAACCAAAATATACAATAACATCAAATAGCATAGAGGATTGAGGTGAGGATTCTTTATTTTACGAATTTAGACTTTAGCAAGTAATCGGCGCAGCCTTTCACGCCTTCAAATTGGGTGCCGTTGCTCATGCCTTCGAGCTCTACGAAGTAGTCTTTGTTGCCGTTGGCGTAAAACTGATTGAAGATGGTTTCGAAGTTCATCATGCCCGATTGCCCCAGCACGGAACTATCCTTTATATGCAATAGTTTAATGCGGTCGGGGTGTTGCTTGAGATAACGCACAGGATCGTTTTGTCCCATTACCGTCCAGAATACATCCATTTCGAAGAATACCAACGAAGGATCTGTCTCGCGCAAGAATACATCATATACGGCATCGCCTTTGCCGTGTCGGTTAAACTTGGCTTCCGTTCCACCGGGCACTACTTTGGCGAATTCGAAATCATGGTTGTGATAACCGAAAGGAAGACCGGCTTCTTTTACGACTTTTCCGGCATCGTTGAACACTTCGCACACGTATTGTGTCTCTTCGAGGCTGCGCGTACTCGGCTGGCCCGGTTGCACGAGATAC
>DLYT01000059.1:0-17626 GCA_003447595.1 Porphyromonadaceae bacterium | reverse complement strand
ACCAAACCTGCATCATCTGCCATCTTCTTAAACTCCATCATGTCTACATTACCTACTTTTCCGGGACTATACCCGGCAAGTTCGATCGTTGCATATCCCATGTCTTTGAGTTTCTTTAATCCTACGGGCACGTTTGCAAACAGCTCTCCTCCCAGAGAATAGATTTGAAGTCCGATGTTCTTTGCAGCTGTTGTGCCCATCGGCGCAGGTGTATTGAGTGATGCAGCTTGCATTGCGGCTGCTTTGGTTGCGAATAGTCCACCCAAAGCACAAAGTGAAGTGTTCTTCAGAAAGTTTCTTCTAGTTGTCATGGTCGTATTATTTAAGATTGCACTAAAGGTAAAGTTTTATTGATAAACTAGTTATCACGATCTTAAAAAAACGAACACGCCACCGAAAATAAAAAAAGTCTGTTACCGGATCTGGTAACAGACTTTTTTACCAATCAGAAGATTGATGTGTGCAATAAAAAAATTATATTAACCGATATAGCTTTGACGTTATAAAGAGGATACGTTATTATTAATCGCGACGTCCTCCGAAAATATTCAAGAAGAACAAGAATAGATTGATAAAGTCGAGATACAACGTTAATGCTCCTATTACAGATAGTTTGCGTTGTGTTTCGGAATCATATCCAGCTCTGCTCAACTGTTTTAGTTTCTGAGTGTCGTATGCTACAAGTCCTACAAAGACCAAGACTCCTACAATGGTTATAATCCAGTACAACGTAGAGCTCTTCAAGAAGATGTTCACCACCGAGGCGATGATTACTCCGATTAAAGCCATTAACGCAATGCTACCGAATTTGGTCAAGTCTTGCTTTGTTACATATCCAAACAAACTCATTGCCCCAAATGTTCCGGCAGTGATCATAAAAGTATATGCAATCGACTCGCCGGTGTATACACTAAAGATAAATGCCATCGTAACACCATTGAGCAGGGAGTATAGAAAGAACAGTAGCGTTGCTACGCTAGAGCTGATTCGATTGATTGCGCCCGATACGGTAAATACCAATACCAACTCGGCAATCATTAGCCCCCAAAAAAGAATTTTATTTCCATAAACGGCTTGTATCAACGACGGACTCGATGCTACATAGAAGGCCGTTCCGGCTGTAAGCAGTAATGCAAAAGCCATCCACCCGTATACTTTCGCCAGAAAGTTTGACTGGGTAGTCATTTGTCGTTCTTGTGATTGTGATAAAAAATCCATTCTATTCTAAATTTATATGCTTTACCCATACAACAAACCAAACCGCAGCTTGTTGCAACGCTTTTGCAAAAAAGATATGAAGCTTCTCTTCTACTCGGACCTCCACAATCGAATTTGGTCAATCAGGGCCTTGTTTATCTTACCATTCATATTCTGATTTTCGGGCATGACGTATCGAATCGACAATAAATTATCACCTTCTCGCAAGAAAATCCCCAACGGATTGGAGAATCCCCAATTTGACCATTCGTCGAGTCCACGCTGTGGCATAACAAATACACCGTTGCGTTCGTTGTTGACATAAAGCGTGCGAAGCGCACATTTGTCGTCGGTATTTACCGGTCCGCTACCATTGGCATAGCGCAAATCGATAAAGTAACGTCCCGAGCGCGGTACAGTCACATTGAAATCCAATCGAATGTTGTCGGCCGTACTTACCGTAACGTAGCCCTCTCCACTGTAACCTTGTTGCGACACTTCATCGGTACGTACCATAGAGGCCATATCTAGAGCAATCACTCCAGTATCGGGATAGAAATAGATTGGCTTTCCACTATATCCGTGCAACCCTTGCGGCGTACGTGGCACTGCCATGACTTCGGTAAAAGTAGTGAAGTCGGAGAATGGAATCTTACCGTTTTTATATTCACCCGATAGCTTGCCGTTGATGTAAAGTTCGTACGAAAGCGAATCGTTGAAGTTTTCAATAGCAATTGTCGAGGTTTCTTTATCGAACTTAAAGCGCGAAGTTTCGGGCATCGACTCTACCGCTTCCATATGGATAGATTGCGGGGCAATGGCTTCATCGTCTAGAATAATCTCAACGGTATGCTTCCCTTGCAGGGTGTCGGGTACAAAGCTTTGCGCTTCGAGCGTATCGGTATCGATGATAAACTGCTTGATCTTATTGCCGGTTCCGTTGAGCGTTATATCCAATTCCGCATTTCGGTATTTCAAGCCTTCCAATGTTTTCTTTCCGGGTAAAACACGCGGCACCATCGGACGAAACATCAACTTATCGGGCATAAACTCGATTCCGAAAAGGACCCTGTATACCATGGCTAAGTTACCCGCTACACTCCAAAGGCGTGTATTATCAGGATTTCCGGCAAGGCGGTAGTCTCCGCTTTGCGCCGTAAACATTTCATTGTTGGAAAGGAATAAGGCTGTGGCTCTCAACATCGATGCCATTCCGTAAGTAACAGCGGTTTCGTTGCCCGTTTGCTTGGCTGCCCAGTTGTAATAAGCTTGTACAAACGGCCAAACAGCATTGTTGAAATAAGCCTCTTCGTCGGCATCATTGGGCCAAACGGCTGTAACCCCAAACGGCGTTACGGGCATGGATGCGATCAAAGACTTCGACTGTTCACTCGTCGTTACATTAAACAATACCGCCAACGACTGCCCTAAAGCTTCACTGCTTGTAGACAAAATAGGATAGATTCCGCCATAGAGGTATTGACCGAAATAGCCTTCTTTTTCCATCCATAAGTATTTGAGAATAGAAGCTCGCAATACAGAAGCCTGCGTGCGGAATTCGGAACCGGAATAGCCCAGCTGTGCCGCCATCCTAGTCATCAGCATGTAGGTTTGATAGTGCAGAACATTGGTAGACAAGCCCATTGACTGATAAATATTAACAGGCTGCATCCATTCGGGATACGACTGCGCACTTTTGTTGAGATACGATTGTTCGCCCCGAAGTAAGAATGTTTTCGGATCAAGGATCGTATACAAATCGTCTTTGAGTGAGTTCTTGATTACGGTATAAGCATAAGAGAGCCATTCTGTATCACCGGTGATTTTGTAAATTTCCCACGCGGCAACCGTCCATACGACACGATCGGTTGCTACCGGCCAACTACCGCCGGTGCCATCGTCTTGTATGATACGCATGTTCTTGACCTTAGCAATGAGTCCGGCTTTTGCAGCTTCCGGATTCAACATTCCCAAGGCTAGGTGAATGGCATAACTGATGTTGCGTGTTCCGATTTGCGTAGAAAGGGTATCGGCTCGATAGGTGCTGTCGGCTCCCATTAGTTTGCCCAGTTCATCGACCGAGAGATTGTAAACGGCATCAACAAGTTTTTGTTCTGACGTAAAGCGAGGATATCGGGCCGGCAAATCGGCAAGTTCGACTTTCCACGTGCGCTTGGCCGATTGACGTAGCGACTCCGGATTGAGCATCAAACGAATTTCATAGATCCCATATTGCGACGTTGCTTGCATTTTTGCATGCGTATCCCGCATGAGATTATCATAATCCCACGAAAGCGGATACTTGTTTCCCGCCACGTAGATCCCTTTAAAGTCATCTCTGTAAATGGTATCGCCCGATGCGGTTGCATAGTAACCATTTGATTTGAAACTATTGAGTACCGCAGAGATATCTACGCGGACTGTAAGATTTGTATTGTAAGGTAATTCGTCGGCGTCTGCATCTACTTGCGAAGATGGGACCCCAAACAGGAAGACCGGGGTTGTTGCCTCTTTTCCTTCGGGTACTACCGTGTAGCGGTGCACCTCGCCGGGTAAAAACTCATTGTTTCTACCGTTGATACAAAAACGCAAATCGAGTGTAGGATCTGCCAGGTCTTCATTGTTTTTTGTATAGTTCGTTTTTAATTCATTAGTGGATGTGGCGCGTGCTTCAAAATCATCCTGCTCGATTCGGTCGTCATAAACCGTAAAAGCATCGGATTGATAAATAACATGTGTACTTTTCTTCTCACAAGAAACGCACAATAAAATCAAAAGCGACATCCATATCTTCGACGTTTTCATAAATGCGCTACTTTTTAAATATAACAGACTGTTTACTTAAATAGTTACTGCAAAGAAACGCATTATTCGAAGAATAGATGCCGCTTTTAAGTGATGTGTTGAATAGAATTTATTTTTGTTTGCGAGAGCTCCACGTTAAACCGTTGATAGGTCGCTCTTTTTCGTTAAAGACAAAGCTCAGGATGTATCCGATTACGATACTCAAAGCAATGCCTACGAGTCCGTACATCATAAAGTTTAGAGACGAATAGTTGCGCAAGACCAGTAATAGCAACGTAGAACCAATCAATCCGCACAATGCCGCATACCCTTTGATACGTGGGATGAAGATACCGATGAAGAAAAGTCCACCCAGTCCGCTTGTAAGCAGTCCGATAAATGTATTAAATTCATCAAAGAAAGACTTCACACTGAGCGTAGACAAGACTACGGCAAGTCCCATTCCTATCGAGCAAGCAATGATCCCGCTTACTTGTGCCACGCGTACGATGGTTTTGTCTTTGATATCTTTACGAATCTTCATGACAAAGTCGCATGTGATTGCGGTAGATACCGAGTTGATATTCGACGAAAGTGTAGACATGGTTGCCGCAAAAATAGCCGCGATCAAAAGTCCCGCTACTCCGTTGGGTAGTTCATTCACGATGAAGTAAGGGAAGATTCCTTCGGCATTACTCATCGAAACGGGCAACAAATCGGGCTTCGTTGTATAATAACTATACAGGGCGGTACCAATGAAATAAAACAAGACCAAAGCCGGAAGAGCAATCAAGCCGTTTGTCCAAAGACTGCGTTTGGCCGCTTTCATATCGTGCGTGGTAAAATAACGCTGAATGATGGTTTGATCCGATGAATAGGTTATCAGCGTATTGGCCATACCCGCTCCAAAGAAAATGACCCAGAAGGTAGGTTGCGAAAAGTCGAAAGCAAAGTCGAGCATCTTAAACTTGTGTGCTTCCTCCGCAATCTGAATGGTTTCGCCCAGTCCGCCTGTTTCAAAAACGATGTATATAACCGAGAGTAAAGCTCCGCCGAGCAAGATGCCTCCTTGAATAACGTCTCCCCAGATTACCGCCTCAACCCCACCAATGGTTGCATACAACAGGGTGATGATCGACATGATAAGAATACAGGTAAGGATACTAATACCGGTTACGGTTGATAGTGCCACCGATGGCAAATAGAGTACGATCGCAATACGCGTAATCATAAAGATGATAAAGAGCAGACTCGACACCAAACGTACCGACACGTTAAATCGGTATTCGAGGTATTCATAGGCACTGGTAAGATTCAGTTTCCGAAAGAAAGGAAGATACCAATGGATGATAACCGGCGCAATGAGCAAGATGGAGAATGACATGGGAAAGTAAAGCCAATTCGATGTGTACGTCTTGGCCGGAATTGCCATAAAGGTAATCGCGCTCAAGGTGGTTGCAAAGATACTGATACCGGCTGCCCACCATGGGATTTGCCCACCTCCTTTAAAAAACTGGTCTGATGTTTTGGCTTTTCTGCTAAAGTAAAAGCCAATCCCTACCATCAGCAGAAGGTAAAGTATCAATACCACATAGTTGAAGAATCCGAACGAGGCATGATGATAAAACTTCGCTGTAGACAGGTCGCTTCCATCAAGCAACCACAAGGCATCGTCCCAAAAGATCGAAGCAAAGTGTGCTCCTTGGGATGTTTCCCAATCTTGAATGGGAATCACCGTCTTACTGATGGTGTGAAATGCCCACACTTTCCCATCGATGTTGGGAAACAAAATATGATGGGTGCCCCATGCCGAAGCGATAGAACGCTCGAACGAGGGTAATACTTGTTTTACTTTTTCTGTAGCCGTCTCTTCAAACCAGTCGTGCAGGGTAGCCGAATAGGAAAATATCTTTTGACCAAAGATATACAAACGGTCTTCTACGCCGTTGTTTTGTACTACGCATGCTCCGTCTACCATGGATGAAACAGGCAAAGCCGGCATCGACTGCCAACCTTGTTTCAACTTATGTAGATCGAGCATCCATACTTGGTTTGACGGTATTCCGTCTTGGATACCGCCGGCCAGAATGAGTTTGTTCTTCAAGACCCCAAAGCCCGCTCGATAGATCGAAACGGGAAGTTGCGGTAATTCCTTGAATGATCCCAAGCTATCGGATACCATAAAAACATCCGAAACCGGTCCTTGTGGTGTTATTCCTCCTGCAAGAATAACACCTTGCGAGGTGGAACAGTATGCCGGAAAGGCAATGGATTGTGGGAGTTTGAATATTTGTTTTTGCGTATATCCGTCAGGGGTTTTTCGTACACGATACACGTCGTTGCCAACAAATGTAAAGTGTCCGTTAGAGGTATCGGTAACCCCTCCTCCGTAAAGAAGGGTATTGCCCGACTTACCGATAAAGCTTCCCTCCATCACTTTCGTTTGTAAGGGAAGTTTCGGTTGAATGGTCATCTCGTGTACTACGTCGCTTGCCGACAAGGCGGCACACGACATAATCCATATAAATAGGTTGATTAGAATGTGCTTCATGGTGGATCTAAGGTGTAATGGTAATCGAATCGTCTTTTATCCTTTTTCGATTATTTCGCTACTCAGTTGCCATCCTTTTAGCAACATGCGCGGAATGTGAAAAGGACCTTTAAAGAAGTTCCCCTTGGCCGGTTGTGATACGCTTCCGTCTTTGTGAAGGTAACCATACCATTCGCCGTAGACTTTATCGGGGAAATGGGTAAATTGATAGGTATGTATCTTTTTATGCCAGTCGAGATACTTCTCGTCTTTGGTGGCTTGGTAGGCATAAAGCGTGGCAATGAGTGCTTCGTTTTGTGGCCACCAAAACTTCATATCGTGCCAGTACTCTTGTGGTGGGAAGTTTTTGCAGTCACGGAAATAAAGGATCCCGCCGTGCTGCTCATCCCAACCCCACTGCCACGACCAATCGAGTATGGTTGTTCCCATCTCCACAAGCTCTTTATCCCATCCGCGATGTTTCGCTTCTTCGAGGATAAACCATGCTGTCTCGATGGAGTGCCCCGGGTTGATGCATCGCCCGTCGATGGAGTTTATAAACTCGCCGTTAGGCCCCACGGTCTCCAATACTGCTTTGAACTCAGGCTTCATAAAGTCTCGTTTGATCTCCTGAATCGACTCTTCGATTTGCTGATCAAGTATCGGATCTTGAATGACCTTTCTGATTTCATAGGCCGTATTGATAAGGATCATACACATGGAGTGCCCTTTTGCGTCTCTGGCTCCCGGGATATTCTTAGGTTGCAATAAGCCCGGTGTATTTTTGTAATGCAGAATCAACTTAAATAGGTCTAGGGCTTTTTGCGCGTAACTCATATCGCCCGAAGCTTTTGCATACGCGGCAAAGGCGATGGCTGCAAAGGTTTCAGAAAATACATAGCGACGTTTACGAAGTGGTGTCCCGTCTTCTAGGTTGAGAAAATACATACGACCGTCGGTGTCGAAGCAGTGTTTTTCGAGGAAGTCTATTCCGTGCTTCGACATTTCTAACCATTCTTTACGTGGCTCGACCTCATTGTACATGGAAGCAAGTAGCCATGCAAATCGGCCGTGGATCCATACTACTTTGGTCGTATCCATTACGGTTCCGTCACGATCAAGGGCAAACGTGAATCCACCAAACTCACGGTCTACGCTGTGCTCAAGCCAAAACGGCACAATGTTATTAACGAGTTCATCGTGGTATATCTGAGCGTATTCTTTTAGGTATTCTGTTTTGTTTTTCATGAAAATAAGGTTTATAACAAATGGTCTTATTTATTGCAACGACTAAAGAAGTCGATTTCGTCTAATTCTGCTTTAAGGCAAGTTACTTCGTGGTCTGTCATGCTTCTAAATGGCGTACGATTGTCGCCCAAGTCGAGCCCTAAGAACTTCATGATCTTTTTACCTGCTACGATATTACCGCGATAGTTGCAAATAACATTGATTACTGCTTGCGCAAAGTTTTGTAGTTCGCGAGCCTTTTCAATATCGCCTTCTTTCCAAGCTTCGAGAATACCATTTAGAACCAAACCGTTGTAGTTGGTTGTTCCTCCGATACCGCCTTGTGCTCCGCCCAAGGCTAAACTTGCAAGGATGGTTTCATCTTGTCCGTGCAACATGTCGAACTTGCCATCTTTATACAAGCGACATTGGTTGTATTCGTATAAGTTTTCGTATGTGTATTTAATGCCTGCGAAGTTTGGAATGCGTCCGTCTACTGCTTCCAAGAAAGGAACCATTGGCAAGAAAACGCCGCTTAATGCCGGTATGTGGTAAAAATAGAAAGGAAGATCCGGTGCTCCACATGCGATTTCTTCGCAATATTTTACCAACTCTTCTACGCGTGCAACTTTCGGAAATGGAGATGCCATAGCGCCAATACCCCAAGCACCGATCTCTTGTGCATGCTTTGCAAGGTTATGACTTGATTTTACACAGGTACTTCCTACGTGAACGATTACTTTAAAGTCTGCTTCTGAATATTTCATCCATTCCTCTGCAATTTGCATACGTTCTGCTTCGGTTAGCATATAACCTTCGCCGGATGATCCGTTAATAAAAACTCCTTTTAAACCATTACGTTTCAATAATGCTGCATATGCTGCTATTGGTTCTAAGTTTACTTCGCCATTGGGATAAAAAGGCGTGAAAGGTGCGTTAATAAGGCCTACAATCTTTTCCATATATTAATTAAATTATTTAACAATAAATTAGCCACCCATAAAAAACTTTTAATGCGACTAGATTGCAAATAAATACATTAAATAAATAAACTGCAAACATTCAACCTTATTTCTAAAAACTTTATTTTACAATTACAGCAAACACAAGTATAATTTTAGAAAACTTAATATCCATACGTCAACATCAATCGAAGCTCAAAAGCGTCGGATTGTACATCCGGAAAGTATTTATAATTGGATATTCTTTTATACCAAGCAGCCTCTGCCCCCAGTCCAAAACTTTTATATAAAGCGTATGAAACTCGAGTTTTCGCAACTCGGAGACTGGCATTGCCTACCGCACCTTGCGCATTCAAGTAGTTCGGATCCATATGCTCGTAATCTTTATGCTCATACCCCTTCCAAGTATACAACCGATATTCCTCAAATCCGGCATAGATCCCTAAGCGTTTCCAAATTGTGAGCAGCCCTTCGAAGCGAAGACTAAACCCACTCCCCATATTATAGTCTCTATCTTGAAAACGGAAATAGTCTGCTTTGCTTCCTCCCAGCACAATACCGGAACCGAATCCACCAAATACCAACGAGCCATTGACGGATGTAAAAGGAATCTTTGCAATAATCCCCGGTCCGTACGATACCGTTTCGGAAATACGAAACGGCACAGTTCCATCCGACTTCTTGATAGCCTCGGAGTTGTAATATCTGAAATTCTGAAAAAGTCCCCAGAAGATTTCTCGTCCGTGTGAATACTCGTGATTCTTACCCCATATAGACGCGCAGACTTTCACCATACCCAAAGTGGGTTGATTGGAAAGGAGATTCAAAGACAAACGGGTAGAGAAGTATTGAAAAGGTTGCTTTCCGTCTATTTCAAACGGATCATTATAAATCATGGTAAAGTCTAGGTTTCCCATACTTTCATGCTCGCAATCAGACACTGCTCGCTCGGTCAAATAGCGATAGCCCAGCCCAAATTGCACAACAAACGGCACCATCGACTCTTTATCTACATAGCGCGGACCTCGCTTCCATGACTGTCCGTAAATAAGACGGTTTACACCTCTTACCGGATTCACAACAGCAGCAGAGACTTCTCGCAACACGCGTTCGAAGCCTCGACTTTGCTCATTTAAGATTAATGAGGAAACTCGATAGGTTGCTTCACCCAACCCAATCCCCCCTAGAGTGGTAGCTATTATATCATTCGTTGATGGCGGTTGCGTTTCGAGAAACATTTCCCAAATAAAGCTACCGGCAAAAGCATAAGGAGCCGACTCCCAAAAATTAAGTCCGTTAGTTCTTGCCGCACTATAATACAAGCCTCCTTGATAGGGATGAAAGAACAGGTTTGTTTCGAAGCAGTCATTATCCCATAAGAAGCCCGTCTTGAAGTTTTGCTTTATGGACGACCAACTGATTTTTGCATAATCTTTGTTTGCCGCATACCTTGTCATTACATGAAAAAGAGCGTCGAGCGACAATACCTCCGCAGCTGCAACCCACGGCCGCTTCCTTGGTTCGAGTTGATACCGAGACTGTCCTACCGTATCAACTTTATAAAAAACAAAGTCATTTGGGTATTGAGCATATCCTTCAGATGCATAACAAAGGGATAGCACACATAGTATAATGGTTATTAATCTCTTCATCTGTGGTTTCTGTTTTTATGATATAATCAGAAACCACATCAATTTGTTTACTACAGCTGCTTGAGGGGTTGCTTTATTTTAAGACGTAGTTCTTCGAGAGAGGATACCTGCATATCGCGCATGGCCTGCAATACCAACTTTGCACACGCCTCGGCATCTGCCCCGGCACGGTGATGCGTAAACTCGATTCCGAAGGTAGAACAAATATTGCCCAACGAATAAGAAGGCTGCCCTTTCCACACCTTTCGCGCCATCGACACACTACACATGTAGTCACAATGCGGCAGTGCAAGATCGTAACGCTGCAAGATCGCACGCAACACGCCCATATCAAAAGCTGCATTGTGCGCAACCAACATCTTTTCAGACAACAATGGTTGAAGCTTAACCCATAGCTGTTCGAAGTCGGGAGCATGCTGCACATCTGCGGCAGATATACCATGCACTCGCTGATGGAAAGGATTGAAATAAGGGAAAGATGCCGGTTTGATATACTCCGATATCGTTTCTACAATCTGCCCGTCTTGTACAATTGTAAGCCCGATCTCACATGGATCATGTTGTGTGGCAGTTTCAAAGTCTATTGCGATAAATTCCATATAATCTGTTTCTTTACTGATGATTCAAAGTTACAAAACAAGAAAAGGGTCTGATACATTGCCCGAACTAAAAAAACAGAAAAAACTCTTATTTCTTTAATGGTAATGGATCAAGCCCTTCGCTCGACATATATGATAGAAGTATATTTACAAAGGCAACTCTGCCGCAATAACTTCTGTAGCTCCTTTATTGGACATAACATAAGTACCCGAAGCCTTACCCGCAGTAGCTAGGAAGTCTTCATCGTTTCTAAACGTATCCATCAGTGCATCAAAGCCTGCCGCATCGGTCACACTAAAGGCACCTCCACACGCAATCAAGTCGCGCGCTTCTTTAAACTTCTGATATTTGGGGCCGATGATTACCGGAACTCCATACACAGCAGCCTCGAGCGTATTGTGAATACCACTACCAAAACCTCCGCCAATATAGGCAATATCGCCATATCTATAAATAGACGACAAAAGGCCGAAGCTATCCACGATGATACAATCAGCTTTGGCAATCGACTCTTCCGTAGCTTGCGAAAGCATCACCGAAGTACGCTTCAATAAGTTTTGTATCGATGCGATGTGCTCTTTGTGTATTTCGTGCGGAGCGATAATCAGTTTCATATCGGGATGCGCGTTGAAATACTTAACAAAGATCTCTTCATCTTGTGGCCACGAACTACCCGCAACCAGCGTGAGCTGCTTTTGATCCTTTGCCAATTGAGCAAACTTCTCGACCAACGGTAGTTGCTTTGCTTGATTAAACACATCAATAACCCGATCGAAACGCGTATCTCCACAAGCCGTTACGTTTGTTACACCAAACTCATTCAACAGTTGTTTCGACGCTTCGTCTTGCACAAAGATATGATTGAAGCAAAACAGCAAATTGAGATACTTCTTTCCGTATCCTTTGAAAAAAAGCTGCTCTCTTCTGAAAATAGCAGATATAATAAAGGTCGGTATCTGACGCTTCTTTAACTCTGTCAGGTAGTTTGCCCAAAATTCATACTTAATGAATATAGCCATCACCGGACGCGCCAAATCAAGAAATAGGCGCACGTCTTTTTTGTTATCAAAAGGAAGATAACAAATCACGTCGGCACCTTCATAATTCTTGCGCACCTCATAGCCCGAGGGAGAAAAGAACGTCAGCAATATCTTATACTGCGGATATTCCTTTCTTATCTTCTCCATCAACGGACGGCCTTGCTCAAACTCTCCTAACGAAGAGGCATGAAACCAAATATAGTTTGCATTGGGATCGATCTTTTCGCGTAGTATATTAAAAGTTTGCCTTTGCCCATCCACCATTAACTTGGCTTTCTTGTGCAAAGGCGAAACCGACTTAACTACATTCGAGTAGATTCGAATTGCTAAATCGTAAATCATATATTACTGAATAGTAGACACTGCTTTTTGAATACGTTCGATTGTTTCGTCTTTTCCAAGCGCGCAAACAATTTCGAAGATATGCGGACCTTTCGATTCGCCCACTAAAGCCAAACGGAAAGCATTCATAATATTTCCAAGGTGGTATTGTTTCGATTCAATCCATGCCTTAACGATTTCTTCCGTATTGTGTACTGTGAAATCTTCAACGCCTGCAAGTACTTCGCAAAGCTCTGTTAGTTGCGCAGGAGTTTCAGCTTTCCAGCGTTTCTTCACAGTCTTCTCATCGTACGATGTAGGAGCAACGAAGAAGAAGAACGACTGATCCCACAACTCTTTAACGAAGTTGACACGTTCTTTCACCAAGCCAACCACTTTCACAACATAGTCGAACGGAGCCTCGATGTCTTTCTCTGCCAAAACAGAAGCAAACATAGTAGCTACGTCTTCGTTTGAGCGTAGTTGCAAGTATTGATGGTTAAACCATTTTCCTTTTTCGTAATCAAACTTCGCACCGCTTTTGCTGCAGCGCTCTAGCGAGAATAGTTTAACGAGCTCTTCCATCGACATGATCTCCTGATCGTTGCCCGGGTTCCATCCTAGCAAAGCAAGGAAGTTCACCACCGCTTCAGGCAAGTAACCCGCTTCGCGGTATCCTGAAGAGATATCTCCGGTTTTAGGATCTTGCCATTCCAATGGGAACACAGGGAAACCAAGTCTGTCACCATCACGCTTGCTCAACTTTCCGTTTCCTTCCGGTTTAAGCAACAATGGCAAGTGAGCAAAACGAGGCATCGTTTCAGTCCAACCAAGGAATCTGTAAAGTAATACGTGAAGAGGCGCAGAAGGCAACCACTCTTCACCACGAATTACATGCGTAACGTCCATCAAGTGGTCGTCTACAATGTTCGCAAGGTGGTAAGTAGGCAAGTTGTCTGCCGATTTATATAGAACTTTATCGTCAAGTACAGAAGAATTGATCACCACTTCGCCGCG
Source organism: Porphyromonadaceae bacterium (assembly GCA_003447595.1). GTDB lineage: Bacteria > Bacteroidota > Bacteroidia > Bacteroidales > CAMTPD01 > UBA12018. Next base: position 4,296 of record DLYT01000059.1, on the reverse strand, counting down.
GATCAAATCATTGACAACCACATCTTCGTTTGGTTCAATCTTGATACGAACTACGTATTGATTGCCTTCCTCGATAAGGCGTGTTGTTTCTTCTGCCGATAAAGTCAAAGAGTTTCTCATCAATAGACGCGTAGAAGCATCATACTGAAAGTTTGAAATTTCGTTTCTTTTCGCTTCAAGCTCGGCCGGTGTATCGAATGCGATATACGCAAGACCGTCTTTCAATAACTGATCTACATATTCTCTGTAGATTTCTTTGCGCTCCGACTGACGATACGGACCGCATTCGCCGCCAAAGTTGACACCTTCATCAAAATGAATACCCAACCAGGTAAGAGCCTCAATGATATAATTTTCGGCACCCGGCACAAAGCGTTGAGAGTCGGTATCCTCGATACGCAAAATCAAATCGCCTCCGTGTTGCTTGGCAAACAGATAATTATACAAGGCTGTACGTACGCCTCCAATATGAAGCGGGCCTGTCGGACTAGGCGCGAATCTTACTCTTACTTTTCTTTCAGTCATGATCGTTATTCGTGAAATTTTGGACAAAAGTAGTGCTTTTTCTACATACTCATGCCTCAAGAGAAAGAAGTTTGAAGGTTTCTTTGTACTTTTCGGAAAATTTCACGAGTATGGTAAAGACTTCTATTAAAATACCGCTTGCGCTCTACTTCATTTTCGCAACAGTAGTTATCGCTTACTTCTTTCCCAAAGAAGGTAAATTCAGATACCAATTTAACGAAGGGAAGCCATGGAGGTATGGTCTGCTTACGGCTACATCCGATTTCCCCATTTACAAAAGCGAGGCAGAAGTAAATGCCGAGCGCGACAGCGTATTGAAGAAGTTTATTCCGTATTATCTCCTACAAGGAAATGTAGAGAAAGATCAAATGGCCGAGTTTGAAGACGAGCAAAAAGACAAGCTTACCGACAAACAACTCGTGCCCTACATCCATTACATTCGTGAAAGTTTGAAGAAGATTTACGCCAAAGGAATCGTTTCGAACAAAGCGATGCAGGATGTGCAAGCCTCGCGCAACGAGATCATGTTGGTCAAAGACAACATCGCCTCGCCCGAAAGTATACAAAATCATTTCACGCCCAAAACGGCCTACGAATACATCATCGACAATTGTCCGTCTGCACTCAACAAGCAAACACTTCAGTCGTTTAATCTCGAGAAATACATACTTGAGAACATTGCCTTCGACCCTAAGATGTCTGACAAAGTAAAGCAAGAGCTTTTACAGTCGGTGTCGCCGGCAAGTGGCATGATCCAAGCGGGCGAACGTATTGTAGACCGCGGTCAAATCATCGACTCGCATACCTTCCGCGTTCTTAATTCATTGAAGAGTGTAGAAGAGCAGCGTGCCGGATCGAAGCAACGCGACCGCTTGATGTTTCTGGGGCAACTGTTGATCGTTGTAGGACTCATGTTTTGTGTCGGTTTTTACCTATACCTATTTCGTCCCAACTACTTCTTCAACAAACGAAATCTCGGTTTCCTATTGCTGTCGATGGTGGTATCGTGCGTACTCACGGGCCTTACCGTAAGTTACAATCTCTTTAATGTATACATCATTCCGTATGCAATCCTCCCGATTGTGGTACGTACCTTTTTCGATTCACGCACCGCCATCTTCACCCATACGGTAGCGATGCTGATTTGTTCCATCATGGTACCTTTTTCGTATGAGTTTCTGGTGATGCAACTCGTGGCGGGAATGGTTGTGGTTTTTAGTCTCAAAGAACTGTCGCAACGCTCGCACCTCATTCGCAGTACCTTCTTTATATTCCTCACCTATGCCATCGTATACACTTCGCTGGTATTGTATCAAGATGCCGATATCGCCAAGATCAACTGGAAAATGTTTCTATATTTCGGGATCAACTTCGTACTGTTGATGTTCTCTTACTTGTTGGTTTACATCCTTGAAAAGTCGTTCGGATTCATTTCAAACATCAGCTTGGTCGAATTGTCAAACATCAACAACTCCATCTTACGCAAACTATCCGAGTATGCGCCGGGAACTTTTCAGCACTCCCTGCACGTGTCGATACTTGCCTCGGAGGCTGCGGCCAAAGTAGGCGCCAACGCCCAACTTGTACGTACGGGCGCACTTTATCACGACATCGGCAAGATGGAAAACCCTACGTTCTTTACCGAGAACCAAATCAATAAAATCAATCCGCACAACAACCTAAGCTACGAACAGAGTGCGCAAATCATCATCAACCATGTGCACGACGGTGTAAAGATGGCGCAGAAAGCAGGCATACCTCAGCAGGTGATCGACTTTATTCAAACACATCACGGCAAGAGTAAGACGCGTTATTTCTACAACTCCTTCCGAAACGAATTCCCCGACAAGGAAATCAACGAAGAGCTCTTTACCTATCCGGGGCCAAATCCTTTCTCGAAAGAGACCGCTATCTTGATGATGGCCGATGCCGTGGAGGCTTCGTCGCGAAGCCTTTCGGAATATACCGAAGAGTCGATTCAAAACTTGGTAAACCGCATTATCGACATGCAGATTGCAGAAGGACTACTCAACGATACGCCGTTGACGTATCGCGATGTGCAGGATATAAAAAACGTCTTCAGCGAGAAACTGAAGACGATGTATCATACACGAATAAGTTATCCGGAACTTAAGCAACGGTAAGACGACGCAGCAATTCGGCGCAGCCGTCTTCAAGTAGATCCAGCACCAATTCGAAGCCCGAAGATCCTCCATAGTACGGATCGGGAACGTGGTCGTTGCCAAATTGCGTAAAGTATTCGGCCATGCGGTGAATCTTTTCGCGACCTTCCATATCGGGAGCCAGCTTGCAAAGGTTGTCGTAATTCGAATCGTCCATCGCGATGATGCAGTCAAACTTATCAAAGTCTTCATACTTGATCTGGCGTGAAAGCGAAGTTAGGTCATAACCTCTGCGTTGTGCGTGCGAACGCATGCGGGCATCCGGCAATTCCCCTTGGTGATATCCCGAAGTTCCGGCCGAGTCGATCACAAATTCGCTCGTTTTGCCGGCACGCTCCACTAGCGTCTTGAATACGCCTTCGGCAGCAGGAGAGCGGCAAATATTGCCCAGACACACAAACAGTACTCGCTTCTTGTTTTTATTTTCTTCCATAGTATCGTTTTTATTATTCGAATAGATTGATTTCGTTTCTAATGAGAAGCGAATCGTCAGGTGCCGACCTGACGATTCATTCTTCACTATAACTAAATCGTCAGGTCGGCACCTGACGATTTGGTCTTCGTATACTTTAAATCGTTTGATGGGTATCAAACAATTCCGTTATCATTAAGATTGAATTTACATCGGGTCTACATCGTAATGCAACAACACTTGTTTGAATTCCGGTACTGCCTGCATTTGTTTGTAAACACCGTCGAGCACATCCCGAACGGGTGCAATCGGTGCCGACACTTCTATCTTGATTACAATGTTTTTGATGTAAAACGTTTGCACACGACCAATAGGCGGCGCAACCGGTCCTAGCACGCGCGGGCCAAACTTCTCGCGCAGCAGATCGGCATATTGCTTCGAAATGCGATCGAGCACAAAGGCATCTTTGGATCGAAAGATGAGATTAATCAATCGATAATACGGCGGATACTTAAAGAGTTGTCGCTCCATCAGCTGCACGTCGATGAGTTGTTTGTAATCGAAGCGCACCACCATGTCGATGATCGGATGCGTGATCTGCGTGGTTTGCAACACCACTTCGCCTTGCTTTTGACGGCGTCCGGCGCGTCCGCTTACCTGCACCATCATTTGAAACGCCCTTTCGTGCGCTCTGAAATCGGGGTAGTTGAGCAAACTCTCGGCACTGAGAATCCCCACCAGACTAACGGCGCCAAAGTCGAGACCCTTCGTAATCATTTGCGTTCCGATAAGGATGCGCACTTTGCCCGACTCGAAGTCTTTGATGATGCGCTCGTAAGCTGTCTTACTGCGCGTAGTATCGAGGTCGAGACGATCTACGCGGACATCGGGAAACAACGCCGCTATCTCCTCCTCTACTTTCTCGGTACCAAAGCCCATCAACTCCAGCTCTTCGCTACCACAGGCCTCGCAGGCTTTGGGCGGATAATACGTGTAGCCGCAATAGTGACACGACAAGGTATTTTGATATTTGTGGTAGGTAAGACTCACGTCGCAATTGACGCAGTGAGGCACCCAACCGCATGTTTTGCATTCGAGCAACGGGGCAAATCCGCGACGATTCTGAAAGAGAATCACCTGTTCGCCACGTTCGAGCGTTTCGGTGATCTTATGAAG
>DLYT01000013.1:15188-15439 GCA_003447595.1 Porphyromonadaceae bacterium | reverse complement strand
ACTTCAGCTTTGACAGGACCCACATAGCATCCATTGTGCTTTTCGAGCACGCAATAACCACCGTTTTGAGGTTTATACTTATAATAGGTACTTCCCACACATCCCAGTCCGATTACAAAATCGAGCGAAAGGTGCTTTGATAATTTTACGGCATAGCCATACGAGCCACCGATACCTAAATACAAATTTGATTGATAACCGGTATGTCCCCATTCAAAATCATACATACCACCCATAAGAAAAGCACCGGC
>DLYT01000013.1:9098-14957 GCA_003447595.1 Porphyromonadaceae bacterium | reverse complement strand
GCTTCAATCTCTCCGCCATAAGTGCGCCAATATCGGTGTTTGGCATCATTGCTCCACCATGCCGTATTCCAGCTTGCATTCAGAGACCACAGTTGCGGAAATATGAATTCGATAGCGATATTAGGAATCATCGCACCATCATAAAGCAAGTTCGTTTTAACGGCGATACCGTTTATCTTTTTACCCGGCAAGCTGTCCGTTTGGGCACAAAGCGGTTGATACATCCAAGCGATGCATATAAGCAGTGTAAAAGATCGTATCCAACCTTTCGCACAGTTACAAATCTTATGTTTCATATATTTTTAATTATTCCATAGCGGCACACACAGGCAATCCGCTTGCACTCGGGTTTACTTGCGTAAATATATTGGGAGTTTTATCTACTGAAAATAAAAGATTGAGGTAGGTATTTTTATCAACGGGATCTGTCGTAGCGTAATTACAGTTGCTCCAGTAATAACCCACTTCTAGTCCCGGAGTATTACCCATGATCGCGGCGTCATGCGGACCACGTCCACCCGTTACAGCAAGGAATATAGGATATACGTCGTTGTTATTCGGACTAAATTGGCAACCATTGATCGGTGTTGTCGTAAACTTATGTCCCATTCTGGTAAAAGCATAGATCGTATAAATATTCGGAACAGTATATCCCGCAGGGGAAGGATCGTAAATGGTTTTTATACTACTATCCGTAACAATATTGGAGCCCCACAACGTGTATGAAATAGGCGTTTCCCAGTTGTTTGGAAATGTGGTACAGCAATAAAATACCTGAGGATTCAAGATACTTGTATTTAAGCTCACCGGCGTGGTACTTGTTGACACGGCAAATGGAGTAGGGCCAAAACAAGCCTTCGATTGTGCGCCAAAACCATCCGAAGCGATCATCGGATCTTTTCGTCCCCACTGATAGAAGCATACATTCTCGCCGTATGCACTTGTATTGGCTTGTTGCACAATGGTAACATCTTTGGTCAGATTGGTTGTATTTTGAGTAAAACGAATGGTGATAGATCGTTGCGCATAGTTGTAAGTTGCAGCCGAACACCTACCTATACCAAATGGCATGATGTTTTGATTATCCGATCCGAGCACTTGAGTTTTGGTATTCAATGCCCAATCGGTAACCCATAGATGCCAGCTCCACATTACTTTGCCATTTTTCTGAATCGCAACCACCGCATTCCCCTGACGGATTGTTTCGGGCGAAACATAAAACTCAATGTATTTCTGATCCTTCGACAAGCCGATATTCGAAACCAAATCAGGAGCATCGCTCCATACCAGCTGCGCGTTTGCACCATTGGTATCAATAGCCAGTTGGTTGGATGAAGTAATATTCGTACCTGCGTAATTTTGATAATAAGGAGCCTTGGTTGCGATGCAAGCTTGGTTGTTGATTGTCGCACTGCTAGCACCCTTGCTGATCGCATTGCCCATCACCCAACATGGAAACTTATACCATCCCGGCGCATTCACAACATAGCAATTGGCCGTTGTGTAAGCACCATTCACATACGATAAATCCTTTATGTTTTGATATAAAACCGAGTCGGCCTTTTTCAGGTTATTATCGATCGTTGAAGTCGTGGTATAAGGAGCTATATTAATATAAAAATTCTTATTCGGATTTTGATTATTCAAATCGTCTAAATTGAAGGAAGAAGTCCAGTAGGGATTTGTCGTAGAAGAGGAAACAATCTCAGCTTTCCAGCCTAAATTTTGAGTCAATCCCGCTTGTGAGGTATAGATACTTTTGATATTCATCGAAACATTGCCACCGGTATACTGGCAATTGTTGCCTTTTACGACAACGTCTAAAGTGTAAACGCCCTCTTTGAGCGTGTAGATGTATTTACGTCCGGCCAACCAAGTCGCGGTACCCGCTTTTTTCAACGGAATCACTTTCGGGTCGATGCCTTTAAATTTTACAACAATAGCGGCATCATCAGACAGGTTTTGCGGAATCATCATCAAGTAACCATTGGTCGCCATTACCGGCGTAGACGGATTGGTCGCTTCGGCATTCGGAATCAGACCAATTTCATAAAGATTGGTAGACATTCCACCGAGATCTTGCCATTGAGGAGATTTGTTAGCCATGTTTAGCATCAACTTTCCCGAAGTGTAGACCCCTTTTATTCCGATGTATTCGATAGGAGCATTCTCACCACTTACATCAAAACCAACACAAGCTAGCGCATGGGTAAATTGCAAAGGTACCACCGTTTTAAACAAATCCATTTGCGGAGCGGCAATCATCAGATCGGGTTGATTCGCAACGCTAGCAGGAAGCGTATAGGAGAGGGAAGGCGTCGCACCTTGTACGGGGGAGATGGTAATGCCATTGTCTTTGGAAGCAAATGGAGCATAAGCAAAAAAAGAAACTTTACCCGTTTGTGGCCATAGATATGTTTTGTTAAAACTCCACTGATTGGTTCCGGATTTATTCAACGCAACATTTGCCAAGAAATCAGAAGTTGGTGTGGTTGTGGAAGCAAACCCATTCGGTGTATGATATCCCAATACTCCGATATTTTTGAAAGTTACATTTGTGACCGAATTGATAGGAGTTCCCTTCGTAAGATTCGGGGGGAGCGGCGTATCCACCGATACTGTGTATTGTATTGCGTTGCTATCTAGCGTGTTGCTTTCCGTGATGTCGTTGCACGCCAATAGAGTCGTCAGTAGCAAACTGACGATCAGAATGTTTTTTTGCATCATATAGATTCTCTATTTTAGATTTGTCTAGAATGGTGTTTTGTACGTTTATTTCCAAACCAATACCCTCTGCAAAGGTTTTTGCATTTAACATTCAAACTCGTCAAACCCCCTTAAATTGTCCTTTTTTGCACTAGAAATACTGTATTTAACACCGAATTATATTACATGGTTGTTTTTTATAATGTGCTTTATTTTGCTTATAAATCTTGATTAAGGATGCATTAATTGTCTTCTTATTTGTACAAAAAAATATCTCGAATTTTCTTTTTAAACTATTATAAGCGTAAAAAGAAAACTCGAGATAAGATCTCAGTAATCGCATTGGATTAAATCATTGGGCATTTGTCGGGAGGCCGGGATTTGGGGCAGCGTCCGAGGAAGAGACCCAAGAGAGCCCAGATGAGTTCGAGAATGGATTTGAGTTTTTTCATGCAATGTAGGTTTAATGGTGAATATTCAGAATCGATAAAAAGTTGCGCTATTGTTTAATTATGCAGCCTCGTAGTCGGAGCAGCAAGCTGCTTCGGATTGCTTGCGGCTGTCGATGATTAGGAGACCTTCGGTTTTGATGATTTCGCTGATGTCGCGTTCAATGCTGACAAGCATTTTGCGGTAGCGCGGTCGGTCGTCGCCATTGGTTTCGCTGATATAGGCACTGTAGGAGATGGCTTGCGCAAAACTTTCGGGAAAGAACGACAATTCGGCCACTCGTGGATATTGCACGCGCAGCAAGCGTCCGTAATCCATGAAGCTATCTTGCGCAGACGCATATCGGCGAAAGCAGAGTCCTCGGCTGGTAGTTTTACTTTTTCCGCCGTGCCAATAATTATTGGGCTTTCCGCAGGCAATGATACCGAAGTAGTTGCAGCAAGTGGTAGCCATGCCACTTTCACCCCAAGCCGATTCAATGGCAGCTTGTGCCAGAATGATCGACGGATTCAGGTCGAACGCTTTTGCCGCTTCGGAAGCAGCCTCGAATAGCTGCTTCACAAATTTGGTCTTTTTCGAAATAAACGGATTCTTTTTCATGAGTCTACAAGTTTTATACGATTAATCCAATGAGTGAGGTTTATCACATTCTGCCGATTTTGCAACCGTTTCGATCAGTTCAAACTTCGCTTGGTCGCGAACCACCTGCATCGATTGTGATGGGCGAAACACCAGATTGGGGCGTTTCATCAAATGCACCTTAAACTCCTCTTCGGTTGCCACTCCGGTACTTCCCGCTTTGAGTTGGAAGTTGCCAAATCCGTCTATCGTCACCGTTTCGCCACGTAGCAAAGCCTTTTTCACCATCTGCACCATTCCGCAAATTACCAGTCGGATATCTCCCTCACTGGCGGTGCTCACTTCGCTGATATCAGCACTCAGTTGGTCGAGCGAATATTTACCGGCCGACTTCGTGGCGCCATATACCAATTTAGAATCTGCCGGAGCGTCTTTGTGCATGTTTTTGCGCAATACGGTTTTGTACTTCAATGCCATAACTTTTACGTTTTTAGTTGTTGAACATGTTGTTTTTTGATCACAGTTCGAAGATAGGGTAGGAGCCATGCGACAAATCCGTCAACGTGCGTCAACTTCCGTAATCGGGAATAAACGATCGTGAAATGAGAAATACACCCATCTCTTTGCTGTATAAAGTTTATCATCAATGTGTTTTTATTCGACAAGTGTCGGATTGAGTTGTTATTCTTGAATTTATATACATATATTTGTCGTATAGAAATAATTAGTAAAACTTTAAACTGTGCTATTCATTTTCGATTAGCACCTAATACCATGTAATATGAATTTAAAATTAAAACAGTACTCTTCCGAGACTCCTATTGTAGAGGTGAGAATAAATAGAGGTGATGAAAGATTCTTTGAAATCCCCTATGAGTTGTTAACTAAAGTAAACATTCAATTTGAGGACGCAGAGGAAATAGATGCTATCCTATATATAGGATCTGAGAAACGACTAAAGAAACGTTTCTGGTTATCTGTTAACAAAAATAGAGAAGTGTATTTATCCACTGATGAACCCCAAAGAACTATCAATGGCTTTGTTTATAAGAAAGATAGGAATGTGCAAGTGCCAGACGGTTTCTTAGAATATGGGACTAAGGTTTGGTTAGATCCGATGGAAACTCCATTGTTATTTAAATATTAAGAATGAGGATGTGTCTATATATTGGGCACATCCATAAACAAAAAACCTCTGCTCGTCTCACGACGTGCAGAGGTTCATCGAATTCATTTTTACCATGGAAAACATGCTAATCCAAAAAGTACATGTTTTGTATCTTATTCGGCAAGTGCCGGATTGAGTCGTTGTTTTAGTTTGGTGTTGCGCTTGAGCACTGCCATGTTGCGGATGGCATAGGCGAGGGCTTTTGCCGTACCTATCAATACGCAGATCTTCTTGGCACGCGTAATACCGGTGTAGATGAGGTTGCGTTGCAGCATCACATAGTGATTCATCAATACCGGCATCACCACGATGGGATATTCCGATCCCTGCGATTTGTGAATGGTGGTAGCATAAGCCAGCGACAGTTCGTCGAGCTCCTGCACCTCATACTCCACGAGGTTGTCGTCGAAGTTGGCCGTCAGCGTGCGCTCCTCCATATCCACCTCCATAATGTAACCCAAGTCGCCGTTGAAGACATTCTTGTCGTAGTTGTTGCGAATCTGCATCACTCGGTCGCCCTTGCAAAACATATAGCCACCACGATTTAGCCCCTCTTTGGTTGGGTTGATAGCCCCCTGTAGCATCACATTCAAGTTTGCCGCGCCCACCACGCCACGTTGCATCGGCGTGAGCACCTGGATCTTGCTGGTTGGCATGTGATACGCCTTGGGCAGTCGGTCTTTCACCAACTCCACAATCTTATCCGCCACCTGAGTAGCATCTTCTACCGTGATGAAGAAAAAGTCCGTGTCTTTGCCGTTACTCAAGTCGGGCAGTTTACCCTGATTGATCGCATGCGCGCTCATCACAATGCGGCTCGATTGTGCCTGACGGAAAATACGAACCAGGCGAATCACCGGAATCCTTTCCGAGTCGATGATATCACGCAGCACATTGCCCGCGCCCACACTAGGCAACTGGTCGATGTCGCCCACCAGAATCAAGCGCATCCCCAG
>DLYT01000013.1:877-8777 GCA_003447595.1 Porphyromonadaceae bacterium | reverse complement strand
GCCTCCATACCCGTAGCCTCGCTCATTCGTTTGGCAGCTCTACCCGTAGGCGCCGCCAGTCGAATATCTAGTCCGGCCGTTTTCAGCGCCGCGATAATCCCCTGCGTAGTGGTTGTTTTACCCGTACCCGGGCCCCCGGTCAGTACCATCACCTTCGATGCCACTGCCTGCTTGATGGCAGCAATCTGCACATCGTCGTATTCGATACCCGTCTCCTTGGTAATCGCCTCCAGATTGAAGGTAGGCTGCTTTTTGTCGTTGCCCTCAGCCGTAAAAAGCGCCTCGAGCCGTTTGGCCGTGCCACACTCTGAATGATAGAAAACAGGCAGGTAAATCGCATCCGCTTCACATTTCAAATCCTCGTCGGCAATCATCTGAGCCAGAGCCGCGGCAATAGCCTCCTGATCCGCCTCGAGCAGTTCGCAAGCCGACTTGATCAACTGCTCCTCCACGGCATACACATGTCCGTCGTTGGCCAATTGATTCAGCGTGTACAAAATACCGCTACGACAACGGCGCAAGTCGTTCTTTTCGTAACCCAGTTTGGTCGCGATCCCGTCGGCCGTTTTAAAACCGATCCCCCAAATATCATCGGCCAGAACATACGGATTACCCTTCACCTTGTCGATACTATCCTTGCCATACTGACGGTAGATTTTGGCCGCATAGGCCGTACTCACCCCGTATCCTTGCAAAAAAAGCATCACGTTTTTGATATCCTTTTGCTTGTCCCAGCTTACGCGAATCTGTTCGATCCGTTTTTCGCCAATGCCCGGCACCTCGCGTAGTCGTTGGATATCCTCTTCGATCACATCGATGGTTTCGAGTCCGAATTGGCGTACAATCTGCTTGGCAAACGCCGGACCAATGCCCTTGACCAGTCCGCTTCCCAGGTATTTTTCGATCCCCAGGATGGTAGCCGGCATCTCCTCCTGCCACGATTCTACGACAAACTGGCTGCCGTATTTTTTATCCACCTTCCAGTCGCCGTCGCAGACCAAGCTACTTCCTACGGGTACTTCGAGCAAACTGCCAACAATGGTGACCGGATGTTTGTGTCCTTTCACATTGACCTTCATGATCGAATATCCGTTTTCGGAATTCTGATACGTGATGTGCTCTACTACGCAGCGAAGTTTGATCATAAATGGCAATAACTTTTTTTGGGGAATTGTGAAAATCTGATGTTACTTCTGCAAATGTAGTTAAATAATCGATATTCTCTTCATTGAAAACGATTTTCTATTTTCGATGAAAACGCAAAACTGTTTTCGCCGAAGAAGCATTTACGCCTTCGGTAAAAACAGTTTTTGTAGCGAATATGTGTGTGTAAACACTTGTGATATAGTAGATTATTTTGTATATTTAAGATAAAAACATCGGGCAGAATGTCCCCTTAAATACGGTATCTATCATGGAAAAAACAGCAACATATAGCCTCGAAACCACCTTTGTATGTAAAAGTTATGCCTTTCAGGAACTCGCCATGCTCTATTGTCCCGATTGTGCCCCCGAGACTGCTTCGAAGACGCTGAGCAAGTGGATTCGCGAAACGCGCGGACTTCGCGCCGCACTCGAGGAATGCGGTTGGAAGCCACGCCAGAAACTCCTTTCGCCCAAGATGGTAGGCTGTATGGCGCATTACCTGGGCGAACCCTGATCTGCACACCGCAGTGTATTACAACCACGAAGCATTGGGCTCGTCGATGTCGCCCGAGAGGTCTTCGTAGCGATTGGTCGTAATGTTGAACCCAAGGGTACAGGCTCCCGGAGCACCGATCTCTACCCATTTGAGCTTTTCGAAAATGATATTCACTTTCTGCCCAAATCCACCTTGTTCCGAATAGTCGCGATACACAATGATCCCGTAGTCGACGTGGTTGTAGAAGTTAGACGAGTTCATGACATCGTAGAGATTGGGCACCCGAAACACCGGCATGCGATGCTGATTATTACCTGTGGGGGATAGCTCACTTGCCTGGTTTGCCGACTTGTATTTGCCCCGCCTGTAGGTGTAGCCTTTTTGCTGATCGGCATAGAGTGACTCCATTTTGCGGGGATGGGCAACGACGAAAAACAAGATGTTGTGGAGTCGGGCAAAGCGGTGGATTTCGTCGAGCGCGACATTGATCATGTCGGTTTCGTTACCCATGGAGTTGCGATCTATCCTGATCGAGTTGAACGGATCTATCACCGCTACCTTCACTCCGTTGTGCTTCACCTCAAGTGCTATCGCCTCGAGAATATCCGAGAGTTTGGTAAGCGTAGGGGTGATAAAAACAAACTGGTCACACACCTTGAAGAAGGCAGTGCGGCATTCATCATCCGACATGTGCTCCTCGTTGAACTGCTTGCCGGTAAGCATCGACACAAATTTGCTCGCGTGGTGTACGTCGGGGAAGTTTTCGGGACTGTAGATTGCCGCTTTCCAATCCAACTGCAAGTTGAGCAGCATCATCAGAAAGTCGAGAAAGCCCGACTTGCCGTGGCTGGGAATACCGCAGATAAGCGCCAATGTGCCCGTACGCCAACTTACAATTTCGTCTATCGGAGCAAATCCCAACTTCTCGCCCTTCATCCCTCCGTTTTTGAAATACTCCATAAATTCCTCGAGTTTGCTACGCATATCGGTTGAGCCCGGAGAGTTGTAAATCAGTGTGGTGTGTTGGATTTTAGCCTCGATCAGGGCTTCCTCGCCTTGAGCCATCAGCAAGTCGTTGGCATCTTTTTGGTCGTCGAATGTGATGATGCTGCATCGGTGATATCCCCACTTGTCGAGCAGTGTTTGGCGCAGCATATCGCCCGCCTCGTCGGTATCTACCGCCAGAAAGAAATGCTCGATAGCCGCCAGTTTGCTTGCGTGCATCTGCATCCAGCCCTCTTGATCGCCTGCCGCGCCAAAGGGTGGAGACATCGCATTGATGGCACCTACTTGCCTAAAGGCCAGGGCATCCATTTCACCTTCGGTAATGATCACCGACTTTTCGGTATTCAATACATCTGCGTTGTAGGCAATCTTGGGTGTGTTGGCAAGGGCAAAGTAAAAGCCCTTTTTATCGAGAAATCGAAATTTGATATTATACTCCAACCCATCTAGTCGGTACACAAAACCGATCATCTCCTGGTTGTCTTTGCCTATGGCACTGAACACACCCATCTCTGTGGCCACTTCGCTGCTGATGCCTCGCGATTGGAGCCAGGCGGTAGCCTTTTGGCTGAGCGAACGGCGAGCAGGCGGATACTTGGCCTTGATGCGTCTGTCGCACTCGGCAGCAGTAAGCACCGGCTTTTGACCGGTAGGCTGCTGTGGCTGTGACTCGAAAGGCGGTGGAGACTGAAAAGGTGGTTGATGCTGCGACTGTAATGGCTGCTGAGGCGGCGAATGGGTAAACGCTGTTTCGTGTTTGTGGAAATGCTCCTTTCTCCACTCTTCGATCACCTCGTGACACCACTCCCTGCAGTGATGGCAAAATCCCGAACCACCCTTATCACTTACATACCAGCGCAAGGTCTTTTCATTTTTCTTTTTACGCGTGGGTCCACAAAGCGGACATGCATACATGGCACTATAGCGACGATTGATTTTGAGATTGAAGACTTGGTCTATTCTTTTGAATTTGATATTCATGGTATTTGATGTTGTTTGTGTGCGGTGCTATATGTATATTCATATTATAAACGTCTTCCCCAACCCACGTTTATATATGTAATATATATAAGAGCAGAAACTGTTATTATTTCTTCTTTAGGAATTTAGGTTGTGTTGATCCCGAAAAATTGGGATGTACACAGGGTTTTTGGCTATTTATAGCATTCGGGTTTTGAGCTTGTTTGTCAGAAAAAACATCGTTCCCGTCAAATTTTACGTCGTTCGTGTCGATTTTTCGTGCGTTCCTGACCGATTTTCGGTCGTTCGTGTCAAGTTTTCGGTCGCTCGTGTCGGTTTTTTTGACAAATGGAGTTTTTTTCTGACAAATCTTACCGCCACCCTTATTGTACCAGTAGCGAGTAATATTCGACCCTTCTTTGGTGAGATTTGCAGTTGAATCGGTCTTCTTGTCGATGATAAACGTAATGGTATTATCGATCCTGATCAGTCCGAATTGGAGTAGCAAACGCCACTTCCGATTCGAGAGGGTGTGAAGATCAATCGACACATCACCCGTAATCTCATGGATCTCGGTATGATTGACGTATTCGAGAAGTTGATTGGTCTCGCCGCTGTTGTTCCATTGCATGTAGATGCCGATAAGCAACAACTTGTCGGGACGTGGTAAAGCTTGATATTCCGGTTGTTTTGCAAACGGAAAATAAATAATTTGTTTCATGGTTTGAAAATTAAGTAACGTGTTTTTTTAATGCCAAGAGAAAACTTTTTCATTCGAAGCTGGGATCAAGTCAGCGATGATTGCGGTGGGTTATTCTTGTGTGACTACAAATAGTTTGTCAGCAAAAAATCTGTGGTGCAAAAGTAGAGTGAAAGGTTGCAAAGTTCAAAAAAACACAAACCTTAAGTTTGAAATTTCGGAATCGGACATGGTGTAAAAGGTACACAAGTTAAAGGGTTGATATATACGCGTCCATGTTTTGGTTATTTGAGGTTTGTGAGAAAAGTCAACATTTTGGCTTTGAAAAATAATTCGGAAGTTAATACGGTGTTGTATAGTGTGTTATATGTAAGGTCTTGGCTAAAATGTTTTTTTGTAAAATTGACCCGTTTATACCCCTTTATTTTTCATTAAAGAAGGCCGAAAGCATGCGAAGATTCACTACAATTTCACTATTAAACACGCACGACTGGATCAAAATACGTCCCATTTCGCTCGACTTAAATGATAAGTAATTATCGCGCTGCATCTGTTTGAGCCCCGCCATCAATGCCAGCGGATCCTTCACCTTTATCGAGTCGTGAAGTACCTGACCGATCAAGACCTCGCAACAAGCATCCAATATATCGAGAAAAGCTAGAGCCTCAACTTTTCGCTTCAATTTAGAATTCTCGATAAGTTTCCTTAGTTTTTTAGAAGTCTTTTTGTATGTCTTTAGCGACTCTTTGTTCTTCTTTGCGCTGCGATACTGAATACGGTTTCGTTTACTGTTTTTTTTTCTTTGCCATTTCAATTAAAATTAATGTGTGAATAAAATTAAAGTATAAGAACCTGCAAAGGTACTCGGTTTGGGTACCATCTGAAACTTATATTGAGAGGAAGCCGTGTTTTATGCAGTTTTTGAGCGTTGTTCTGTATACTCGAATAAGAAAATAAGTTAACTTTAAGGTGGATTTTAATTTGTAAGTAAAACAAACGTATTTAATAGAGATATAATATGACAAGTCAAGCACAAAGGGATGAATTGCAGGCTAAAATATGGAAAATAGCCAACGAAGTACGTGGCGCGGTAGATGGGTGGGACTTTAAGCACTTTGTATTGGGTGCCTTGTTTTATCGTTTTATCAGCGAAAACTTCACCAACTACATCGAGGGGGGTGATGATAGCGTAGACTATGCCAACCTGCCCGATTCGGTAATCACCCCCGAGATAAAGGCAGATGCGGTAAAGACCAAAGGTTACTTCATTTATCCGAGTCAGCTCTTTGTCAATGTCGTAAAAACTGCTAATACAAACAGCAACCTCAATACAGATCTAAAGGCTATTTTTGATGCCATCGAAAGCTCTGCAAATGGCTATCCGTCAGAACAAGACATCAAAGGCTTGTTTGCCGATTTCGATACTACCAGCACACGACTGGGCAACACCGTTGAAAACAAAAACAGCCGTTTGGCAGCCGTATTGAAGGGGGTAGCCGAACTTGATTTCGGAAAATTTGAAGACAACCACATCGACCTGTTTGGCGATGCGTATGAATTTCTGATTTCGAACTATGCCGCGAATGCCGGAAAATCGGGTGGCGAGTTTTTCACTCCGCAAAGTGTATCGAAGCTGATTGCGCAGCTAGCCATGCACAAACAAACCAACGTAAACAAGATCTACGACCCGGCAGCCGGTTCGGGCTCGTTGCTATTGCAAGCCAAAAAGCACTTCGATAGCCACATCATCCAAGACGGATTCTTTGGTCAGGAGATCAACCATACTACCTACAACCTTGCTCGTATGAACATGTTTTTGCACAACATCAACTACGACAAGTTTAATATTGCTTTGGGCAATACACTGATCGATCCGCACTTTGGCGACGATAAACCCTTTGATGCCATTGTTTCTAATCCGCCTTATTCGGTCAATTGGATTGGTAGCGACGACCCTACACTGATCAACGACGATCGTTTTGCTCCTGCCGGCGTATTGGCTCCAAAGTCGAAAGCCGACTTTGCGTTTGTGCTGCATGCCTTGAGTTATCTTTCGCCCAAAGGAAGAGCTGCGATTGTATGTTTTCCGGGGATCTTCTACCGCGGAGGCGCAGAGCAGAAAATACGTAAATACCTTGTCGATAACAACTTTGTAGAGACAGTGATCTCGTTGGCTCCCAATTTGTTTTTCGGTACGTCGATTGCTGTAAACATCCTTGTACTTGCCAAAAACAAGAAAGACACCAAAACACAATTTATCGATGCCAGTGGTGAAGACTTCTTCAAGAAAGTAACCAACAACAATGTGCTCGAGGCAAAACACATTGAGAGCATCATGGAAATTTTCGACAACAAGGAAGATGTAGCCCATGTAGCAAAATCGATAGACAACAACCTGATTGCCGAAAACGATTACAACCTTTCGGTAAGCTCCTATGTAGAAGCCAAAGACAATAGGGAAGTGATAGACATCACGAAGTTAAACGCAGAAATATCCACTACCGTAGACAAGATCAATCAACTACGCACAGACATTGACGCAATCATAAAGGAGATCGAAGCATGAATTATTTAGAAAAACTACTAGATGGCGCAAAGGTAGAGTGGAAACCGCTAGGAGAAATTTGTGAAATCTTTGGGGGACTTACAGGGAAAAGTAAGGCTGATTTTGAAGAAGGAAATGCTAAATTTGTTTCATATAAAAATATATTTAACAATATTGAAGTTGATACTAATACGCTTGAATGTGTTAAAGTTTCTTCTTCTGAAAATCAATATGAAATAAAGTATGGTGATATTTTATTTACTGCATCATCAGAAATTGCAGAGGAGTCAGGAATGTCGTCAGCTGTTACAACCAATTTTAATGACAAAGTATATTTGAATAGTTTTTCTTTTGGAATTAGATTTAATTCAGACGTAAGCATGTTACCTGAGTTTTCCAAATATTTATTCAGATGTCATTTTTTACGTAAAGCAATAGCAAAAACAGCTAGTGGTGTAACTCGGTTTAATATTTCAAAACAGCGGTTTAAAAAAATACAAATACCCATCCCCCCACTTTCTGTGCAAAAAGAAATCGTCCGTATACTAGACGCTTTAACCGAGCTTACAGCCGAGCTTACNNCAAAGGTAGAGTGGAAACCGCTGTCAAATGCCGAAAATGGGGTAGCAAATTTAAGTCGTGGTCGTGTTATGTCAAAAGAATATTTGGCTGAAAATGTAGGCGAATATCCAGTATATAGCTCGCAAACAGCCAATAATGGCGAAATTGGCAAGATAGTAACATTTGATCAAGATGGTGAAGGTATTACTTGGACAACAGATGGAGCAAATGCAGGTACTGTTTTTCATCGAACAGGAAAGTTCTCTATTACTAATGTTTGTGGATTAATAAAGATAAAAAATACGAAAGAACTAAATTATAAATATTTATTTTACTGGCTTTCTATAGAAGCTAAAAAACATGTATATTCAGGAATGGGTAATCCTAAATTGATGAGTAATCAAATGGCAAAAATACTTATTCCTGTCCCATGTCCAGAAAACCCGGAGAAGTCACTTTCAATTCAAAAAGAAATCGTCCGTATACT
>DLYT01000013.1:0-587 GCA_003447595.1 Porphyromonadaceae bacterium | reverse complement strand
GAGTACTACCGCGAACAACTCCTTAGTTTCGAAGAAGGAAAAGTAGAATGGAAACCTCTAAAGGAAGTAACTTTACCGACTTCAAATATCCGATGGAGAGACACTGATAGATGTTATAAATATATTGATTTAACTTCAGTCTGTCGTGAAAAAAACATCATAGTTGAAACGATGGAGATTTCTAAAGATAATGCACCAAGTAGGGCTCAAAAACTAATTTTAAAAGATGATGTTATTTTTGCTACAACTCGTCCAGCACAACAGCGTTTGTGTTTAATTACAGAAGATTATTCTGGAGAAGTTGCAAGTACAGGATACTGTGTTTTAAGAGCTGATATAGATTTGGTATTACCTATGTGGGTTTACTTTTGTATTAAATCTAATCAATTTAAAAAGTATGTAGAAGATAATCAAAGTGGCTCTGCATATCCTGCTATTTCTGATGGGAAAGTAAAGGAGTTCCAAATTCCTATTCCCCCTCTTGAAGAACAGCAACGAATAGTTGATCTTCTCGACAAATTCGATACGCTAACGACTTCGATCAGCGAAGGGTTGCCAAGGGAGATTGAGCTGCGTAAGAAGCAATA
>DLYT01000120.1:1732-5662 GCA_003447595.1 Porphyromonadaceae bacterium | reverse complement strand
GCATAAAACACTAACAACATGTTTAAAGGACATCCTAAAGGACTTATCATTGCGTCCATCGCAAACATGGGAGAACGTTTTGGGTTCTACACCATGATGGCAATTTTGCTGTTGTTCCTTCAAGCTAAATTTGGCATGGACCAAGTTGAAGCAGGAACAATTTATTCAACTTTCTATTTCTTAATCTACGTTTTGGCTCTTGTTGGTGGTTTGGTAGCCGACAGATGGTTAGGACTTGGTAAAACAATCTTTGCAGGTATCGTTTTAATGCTTGCCGGATACATTATCATTGCTCTACCGGGCACAGGTCTATACCCTGTACTTGCCGGTCTTTTGGTTATTGCTTTGGGTAATGGTCTTTTCAAAGGAAACCTTCAAGCTCTTGTTGGTAACCTTTATGACGATCCTAAATACAGCCAACTTCGCGACCGCGCGTTCAGTATCTTCTACATGTGTATCAACGTTGGTGCAATCTTCGCTCCATTTGCTGCTACAGGTGTTAGAAACTGGTGGTTAGAAAAGAATGGCTTTTCATACATTGGTGCTCTTCCAAAGCTTTGCCACGAGCAACTAAACGGAACATTGACAGATACTGCAACTTTGCAAGAAATGGCAAATAAAGCAGCCGGAACTACAGTTACAGATCTAAGTTCTTTTGCATCACAATACCTTGATGTATTCAACACTGGTTACCATTTTGCTTTTGCAATTGCAGCATTCTCAATGGCTCTTTCTATGATTGTATATATCTGTTGCAAGAAGTCATTAGCTGCCGGAGACGTAACTTCTGCACAACAAGCTGCTACTGCTGCTGCTAACGGACAAACTGTAGAAAAGATGCCTTGGAACGAAGAAAAGCAACGTCTTATCGCGCTTGGTCTTGTGTTCTTGATCGTTATCTTCTTCTGGATGTCATTCCACCAAAATGGTGTTACGCTAACATTATTTGCACGTGACTATACAGTAACACATGTAGGACCTGCGTCGAGTATGTTATTTAATGTATTCTCTCTTCTAGGAGTTGCAGCAGGTATTGGAGGTCTTCTAGTTGTTGTTTCTAAAGGATCTATTCGTAATAAAGTAATTGGTGCGGTTGTAGCAACCATTGGTGTTATTGTTGCATATAACTATTATAACACATTCGTTTCTCAAGACGGATCTGCAATCTCTCCTGAGTTATTCCAATCATTTAATCCTCTATTCGTTGTATCATTAACACCTCTTGTTGTAGGATACTTCGCTTGGTTAAACAAACGTGGTGCTGAGCCATCTGCTCCTCGTAAGATTGGTATTGGTATGTTCCTTGCAGCTGCATCGTTCCTTATCATGATCGTTGGATCTCTAGGAGTAACGGCTCCATCTAACCTTCCTGACGGTGTAGATCCTGACCGTGTTTCTGAATACTGGTTGATCTCAACATACTTCTCTCTTACTATTGCAGAGTTATTCCTTAGCCCGATGGGTATTTCTTTCGTATCGAAAGTTGCACCTCCTCGTTTCAAAGGACTTATGCAAGGTGGTTGGTTGTGTGCAACTGCTCTAGGTAACCAACTTTTGGTTGTAGGTACTATCCTTTGGGGTGTTGCCGAACTATGGCAAGTATGGGCATTCTTCTCAATCTGCTGTGTTATCTCAGGTACAATCATCTTCACATTGATGAAACGTCTTGAAAAGGTAGCTAAATAAGCATTTTCTGATCCTATATAAATGATTACGTCACCGAGACTAGCTCTTGGTGACGTTTTTTTTTGCATTAAAATGTAAAAACATGATATGCAACACATATATTAATGGTATTTCGAGGCAATATTATTAATATTTTTGAATTCCGAAAAAGTATAGTAACAATCAATATAAAACAAACTTACCTATGAAGCATTTACTATTTGGACTTGCTGCGCTTTCGTTTGCCTCAAACGGAATTTATGCACAAACTTTCAAAGAGTGGCGCGACCCTGAAGTAAATCAGGTGAACAGAGCTCCGATGCATACCAACTATTTTGCTTACGGATCGAAAGAAGAAGCAGCACAATCGCAACGCGATAAGTCTGATTTGTTCATGTCGCTAAACGGGAAATGGAAATTCAATTGGGTGAAGAATGCAGATCAACGTCCTACCGACTTCTTTCAAGAAGGATTTAACGATAAAGGTTGGGATGATATTCAGGTTCCGGGACTTTGGGAATTGCAAGGTTATGGAAACCCGATCTACGTAAACGTGGGATATGCTTGGAGAAATCAGTTTAAGAATGATCCGCCAAATGTGCCTGTTGAAAACAACAATGTAGGTTCGTATCGCCGTTCGTTTGATCTTCCTGCCAACTGGAAAGGAAAAGAAGTTTATCTTCATTTAGGTTCAGTTACTTCAAACGTATATGTTTGGGTAAATGGTAAGTTTGTTGGTTACAGCGAAGACAGCAAACTAGAGGCTGAATTCGACATTACAAAATATTTGAAACCGGGCAACAACTCGATTGCTTTGCAAGTGTTTCGTTGGAGCGACGGTACATACCTTGAAGACCAAGACTTCTTGCGCCTGTCTGGTATCGGTCGCGACTGCTACTTGTATGCCCGCAATCAACAACACATTCAAGACATCAGAGTAACTCCCGATCTTGATGCTACGTATACCAATGGTACACTTGCCGTAGATGTAACCATGCCAAGCGGTAGCTC
Source organism: Porphyromonadaceae bacterium (assembly GCA_003447595.1). Taxonomy (GTDB): domain Bacteria; phylum Bacteroidota; class Bacteroidia; order Bacteroidales; family CAMTPD01; genus UBA12018. The sequence continues at coordinate 2,986 of DLYT01000120.1, read as the reverse complement.
TAAAAATGGAACATTACTGCTTGAACTAAAAGATAAAGCCGGTAAAGTAATTGCTGAAAAGAGCGAAAAGCTTTCAAACAATATCAAAACAACACTTTCTGTAGATGCTCCTAACAAATGGAGTGCAGAGTCGCCTTATTTATATCAACTTACAGCTACCGTGATGAATGGTGATAAAGTGGTAGAGTCGATTCCGGTAAAGGTTGGTTTCAGAAAGATCGAATTGAAGAATGCACAGGTGTTGGTAAACGGACAGCCGGTATTGTTCAAAGGGGCAAACCGTCACGAACTTGATCCGCTTACAGGCTATGTTGTTACAAAAGACCGCATGCTGCAAGACATCAAAGTGATGAAAGAAAACAACATCAACGCGGTGCGTACATGTCACTATCCAAACAACAATCTTTGGTACGACTTGTGCGACGAATATGGTATCTACGTCGTAGCTGAAGCAAATGTTGAGTCGCACGGTATGGGATATGGCAAAGAAACACTTGCTAAGAACCCTAGCTACGCAAAAGCTCACCTTGAGCGCAACCAACGTAATGTAGAGCGCGGATACAATCATCCTTCTATCATCTTCTGGTCGTTGGGTAACGAAGCCGGCGACGGAGCCAACTTTGAAGCGGCTTACAAATGGATTAAGAATTACGATAAGAGTCGTCCGGTTCAGTACGAGCAAGCGGGACTTAAAGATCATACCGACATCTATTGTCCGATGTATGCAGGTTATCAGCGTAGTGAAGAATATTCAAAAAACAATCCTCAAAAGCCTTTGATTCAATGTGAGTATGCTCACGCAATGGGTAACTCGCAAGGTGGATTCAAAGAATACTGGGATCTTGTTCGTAAATATCCTGCTTACCAAGGTGGATTCATCTGGGACTTTGTAGATCAGTCGTTGCGTGCATACGCTCCTGATGGCACCATGTATTATGCATACGGTGGCGACTGGAATAAGTACGATGCTTCGGACAATAACTTTATGAACAATGGTTTGATTTCTCCGGATCGCGTGCCTAATCCTCACATGAATGAGGTTGCTTACTACTATCAATCGATCTTTACAACTCCTGCTGACGTAGCAAACGGCAAAGTAAACGTGTACAACGAAAACTTCTTCAAATGCTTGGGCAACTACCGCATGGAATGGGAACTTGTAGCCGATGGTGAAGTGATCGAAACCGGTATTGTTGATGACTTGAAAGTGGCTCCTCAAAAGACGGAAACAATTGATCTGGGCTTTACTCCTGC
>DLYT01000120.1:0-1497 GCA_003447595.1 Porphyromonadaceae bacterium | reverse complement strand
AAGAAAGCGGATGGTATCCTTCCTGCCGGAACGGAACTTGCTAAAGATCAAATCGCATTGCAACCATATAAGTTTGCTCCGCTAACGGCAGAAGCAACTTTCGCGGCAAATGAAACAAAACTGGTTCCTACCGTAAAAGACAACGATCACAACTTCTTGCAAGTAGCTACTCCTAACTTTATGGTTGAGTTTAACAAGCAAAACGGATTCATTGCGTCTTTCGAAGTAAACGGCGTACAAATGGTAGAACAAGGTAAGTTCGTAGAGCCAAACTTCTGGCGCGCTCCTACCGATAATGACTACGGTGCCGGTTTGCAAAAGAGATATGCGGCATGGAAGAATCCGGAAATGAAGCTTGAAAAACTTGCTTCTAAAACTGAAAACGGAACGGTTATCGTTACGGCAAACTATAAGTTGGAGGCGTTGAAAGCTCAGCTTGAAATGACATATACAATCAATGGCTTGGGTCAGGTTCTTGTAACGGAAAACCTAACAACCGATAAGAATGCGAAGGATATGCCAAATCTATTCCGCTTTGGTATGGAATTCCCAATGCCTGCGCAAATAGATCGCGTACAGTATTATGGACGCGGACCGGTGGAAAACTACGCGGATAGAAATAGCAGCGAGTTTATCGGTAAATACGACCAACTTGTTTCAGACAACTTCTACTCGTATATCCGTCCGCAAGAAAACGGAAACAAAACAGATATCCGTTGGTGGAAAAATACAGACGTAGACGGTCGCGGTTTGCTATTCGTTTCGGATGCGCCATTCTCGGCTTCTGCTCTTGATTACACGGTAGAATCGCTAGACGATGATGCCGAAAAAGATCAACGCCACTCTGAGTTGGTGAAAAAAGCAAGCTATACAAACTTCTTGATCGACTCTCGTCAGATGGGTCTGGGTTGTGTAACCAGCTGGGGAACTCTTCCTCTAGAGCAGTACATGATGCCATATCAAGACTACAAGTTTAGCTTCTTGATCTCGCCTGTTTCAATGAAATAAGAAACTCCTCATAATTAAACACACTACCATTAGCGTGGGAGAATAAAGCCGGAAACGGTTTTAAGCTCCCGCGCTTTTTTACGAATACCAATCTAATTATACCACTACATGAGAAAGAAAGCAACCTTATTCTTTATCTGCTTCATAGCGACTTGCGTTGGAGCAAAGGCAAAGCAGATACATTTAATTCCGTCTCCACAGCAAGTACAAGTACTAGGAAAAGATGTAAAAACCAATCGCATAGCAGTCATTGCTCCCGACTCGCTAACCACCCGACTAACTACCGCTATTGAGTTGATGCGAAAACATCAGTCCGAGCTCGACATTCAACTCACGACTTCTGCCTCTGCTGCAAAAGAACGAAAAGCATATCCGCTTATAATCACCATGCTCCCGCCTCAGCAATTACCCAAAGAAGGATATCTGTTAGAGACAACCTCCAAAGAAGCTTCACTTTCCGCCTCAACCTATCATGGTGTATTCAACGGA
>DLYT01000133.1:91931-92382 GCA_003447595.1 Porphyromonadaceae bacterium | reverse complement strand
TGTTCTGCATTGATAAACTTCTGTACCGTACGGCGAGCCTCTTCATGAGCTTCGGTTGCAACCTGACTCAAATGGTGTACTCCACGGTGTATATTGGCGTTGTTTTTATAATATCCTTCTTCGATTTTCTCAACAACGCTTCTCGGTTTTTGTGTCGTAGCTCCGTTGTCAAGATATATAAGCGGCTTTCCATGCACTTCTCTTTCAAGTATCGGAAAGTCTTTTCGTATAGCATTTACGTCAAGCATAATCTGTCTTTTAAGTATTTGCAAACTTACACTTATTTCATGAGTCGTGCAAAAGCTAATATGTGAGAAGGTTTTAATCTTTGCTATGAGAAAACAAAAAAGGGATAACTCTTCGGTAGAAAAGTATCCCTCAAAATACGGAAAACTTGCAATCTAATTTGTATCGCAAAAAACAAACCGGTTACATCACAGCCGACTTAGCA
>DLYT01000133.1:74403-91616 GCA_003447595.1 Porphyromonadaceae bacterium | reverse complement strand
TTTACAGCGAGCAATCCTTTATAAATCGATGCTGCGCAGCGTCCGCATTTTAAATTAGAAATATAAAACTTCGTTCTCACTTACTTTATTTATTAAGCAGTACCTCATCAATAGCCTTCTTCAAAGCATCCTTTGGTAGTGCGCCTTGAGCCATCTGAGGTTTACCATTCATTGGAACAAATAACAACGAAGGAATACTTCTGATTCCAAACAGCTGACTAAGCTCTTCTTCTTGCTCGGTATTTACCTTATAAATATAAATCTGATCTTTATATTCATTAGCCAACTCTTCCAAAACCGGAGCAATGGCTTTACATGGCCCACACCAGTCTGCATAGAAGTCGATTAAACAAGGCTTATCCCCTACATACTTCCACTCTTTGGGATTAGCATGATAATCTGCAACTTTCTTTAGAAATTCCTCTTTTGTTAAATGAATTGTTCCCATGACTTATCATTATTAATTTGTTTTATTCATATGTATCAGACATACTATACGTATAACAGTTGGGTATTTTTGTTTGTTACAACTTTAACCTTTTGCACTGTATTATGAAACTGTTTAACAATAGTCTCAATAAATAAGAAATCCCGACCGGAATACTCCAATCGGGATCTCATCTTATCGTATTGTAGTTTACTTACAAACGGCACAACCGCCACACTTTGCAAGCTCTCCTCTGAACCTCATCTCTACAAGCATCTTTAGCCTGTCACGTAAAGCTTCGAGACGAACATTTTCGATCACGTCACTTGTAAATGCAAACATCAACAACAAACGAGCTTCTTTTTCAGGAATACCTCGCGAACGCATATAGAATAGTGCTTTATCGTCGAGCTGTCCTGTAGTCATACCATGCGAACACTTCACATCGTCTGCATAAATTTCGAGCTGTGGTTTAGACCACATACGAGCAGACTTGGTTGCACATAAGTTGCGATTTGTTTGGAATGCAGCGGTTTTCTGTGCACCCTTCTGCACAAGAATACGTCCACTAAATGCTCCGGTTGCCTCGTCGTTCAACACATACTTGAAAAGCTCATTACTGGTGCAATTAGGCACAGCATGATCGATCATCGAATATGTATCTACGTGTTGCTTTTTATCTGAAATAGCCATCCCACACAAGTGTGTTTCGGCATACTCACCTTGAAGTGTCACGCGGTAGTTGTTTCGTGAATAACCATTGTGCAACGTTATCCCATTTACCATCACATTCGACTCTGCGTCTTGCGATAAGTAAAGTGTTGAAAAACGAGAAGTATTGTCGCTGGTTTCTTCTAGCTCGTAATAGTCTAGATGCACACCTTTACCGGCTATGATCTCTACTACTTGTGTTGCTAGAAACTTCACACTGTCTACGGCGTGGTCACAAACCAAAATCTTTGCTTCACTGCGGTCTTCGGCAATAATCAAGATACGACGATTCGTCATGAAATCAACATCGGCACGAAGCAATGTAACAAGTTGAATCGGTTTCTCTACAACAACACCCTTCGGCAAGTATAGAACATAACCGTCTTGTACAAGAAATGTATTGATCGCAGCAATAGCATCTTTATCTGTATCGGCAAGAGAGGCATAGTGCTTTTCTGCAATTTCAGGATAAAGCTCGGCAAACTTATTTAAGCTTCCGGCAAAAACGCCTTCAGGTAGTTTTCCTTTCGATTGTTCCGTTTCAAGAATCTGGTCGTTAACCATAAAGAACAGATTCGTTGACAAATTGGGAACGTCACATTTAAACACATCCATCGGACGTGAAGGTATGTGTAGACGATTGATATTTAATCCGTAATCAGGAGCAAAAGCAGCAGCCAAATCGCTATAACGATAATCTTCATCTGAAGTAGATGGAAATCCGTTTTTCTCGAAATCAAGCACTGCGTTCTCTCTCTTCTCATTAAGCAATGATGAAGAGTGATTGCAGAGCTGCTCATGATAGTTGCGGAAAATATCGATATATTGTTGTTCAACTCTCATGTTATTCTCCTAATTCTTTCTTAATCCAATCGTATCCTTTTTCTTCCAATACCAACGCTAAATCTTTTCCTCCCGATTTCACGATACGACCTTTGTATAGTACGTGTACGAAATCCGGTTGAATATAATCGAGCAAACGTTGGTAGTGTGTAATTACAATTGTGCTGTTGTCTTCGTTGCGAAGTTTGTTCACACCAGAAGCTACAACACGCAAAGCATCGATATCAAGACCACTGTCTGTCTCATCTAGAATCGACAACTTCGGTTCAAGCATCGCCATTTGGAAGATTTCGTTACGTTTCTTCTCTCCACCCGAGAAACCTTCGTTTACCGAACGGTTGGCTAGTTTGTTATCTAATTCAACAACGGCTCTTTTTTCACGCATTAGACGCAAAAAGTCGGTTGCCGAGATTGGTTCAAGACCTTTGTACTTTCTGTGCTCATTAAGTGCAGCACGCATAAAGTTTACCATGCTTACACCAGGAATCTCAACTGGATATTGGAAACTTAAGAACAAACCTTCTCTTGATCTGTCTTCCGGAGAAAGATCCAATAGATTTTTGCCATTAAAAGTCACCTCTCCCTGAGTTACCGTAAATGCAGGATTACCTGCAAGTACAGAAGACAATGTACTTTTTCCTGATCCGTTAGGACCCATGATTGCATGAACCTCGCCGGGGTTAATTTCAAGATTAATCCCTTTCAATATCTCTTTGCCATTGATATTGGCATGTAAATCTTTTATTTTAAGCATAACTCTTTTTTGACTGAATCTGATGTTAATATCAACCTACACTACCTTCCAGACTAATCTGTAATAGTTTCTGAGCTTCAACTGCAAACTCCATTGGCAGTTTGTTTACAACTTCTTTAGCGTATCCGTTTACGATCAAACCAACAGCCTCTTCGGTAGAAATACCTCGTTGATTGCAATAGAAAATTTGATCTTCACTGATTTTTGAAGTCGTAGCTTCATGCTCTACAATTGCAGTTTCGTTTTGAATATCAGTATAAGGGAACGTGTGTGCGCCACTTGTATCGCTCAACAACAAGCTATCACATTGAGAGTGATTACGTGCATTGTCGGCTTTGCTTGATATCTTAACTAGACCACGGTAACTATTTTGACTATGCCCGGCAGAAATACCTTTCGATACAATTGTACTACGTGTATTCTTACCTAAATGGATCATCTTTGTTCCGGTGTCTGCTTGTTGATAATTGTTCGTTACAGCAACCGAGTAGAATTCACCTACCGACTCATCGCCGGCAAGAATACAACTTGGATATTTCCATGTAATAGCCGAACCGGTTTCTACTTGTGTCCAAGAAATCTTTGAAGCAAAACCCTTACAGATTCCTCGTTTCGTCACAAAATTGTAAATACCTCCAACTCCATTTTTATCACCCGGATACCAGTTCTGTACAGTAGAGTATTTAATTTCAGCTCGCTCCATTGCCACAAGTTCTACGATAGCCGCGTGCAGTTGGTTCTCGTCGCGCATCGGAGCAGTACAACCTTCGAGGTAGCTTACATACGACTCATCATCAGCAATAATCAAGGTACGCTCAAACTGACCCGTTTTTGCAGCATTGATACGGAAGTAAGTTGATAGTTCCATTGGGCAACGAACACCTTTTGGAATGTAAACAAACGAACCGTCACTAAATACCGCAGAGTTTAGTGCTGCAAAGAAGTTATCTCTGTACGACACTACACTGCCCATATACTGCTGAACTAAATCGGGATGATGCTGTACAGCTTCACTGAAAGAACAGAATATAATTCCTTTTTCAGCCAGTGTATCTTTGAATGTTGTTTTTACTGAAACACTATCAATAACGGCATCCACTGCCATTCCTGATAATACTTTTTGTTCTTCTAACGGAATACCAAGTTTGTCGAATGTTTTCAACAACTCCGGATCTACTTCATCAAGACTTTTGGGACCCTCTTGCTGTTTTGGAGCAGCATAGTAATAGATATCCTGATAATCTATTTCGGGAATATTCAAATGTGCCCATTGAGGCATCTCTAGCGTTTTCCAATAAGCATAAGCCTTTAAGCGGTAGTTTAGTAACCACTCCGGCTCATTTTTCTTTGATGAAATAATCCGAATCACATCCTCGTTCAATCCTTTCGGAATAAACTCGGTCTCAATATCAGTAACAAAGCCATATTTATATTCATTGCCTGTTACTTCTTTAATTATGTTATTTGAATCATCTTGCATACTTACAAATCATCATTTCGTTATTTATCTAGAAACAATCAGTACAAATATAGAGTTTATACAGCTAACACTCTTGGTAATTCTTCTAATTTATCTTTTATTAATTCATAAAAGTTGAGATGAGGAAATAGCAGTGGTAATATCTGACTTATACCTTTAAAGAGTTCACTATCCGCAATTGTATTCTTAGAAAAGAGTACATCAGAGAGATGAAGTGAACCCATTAAATTGAATAGTAAACTCAATCCTAATACAGATATCAATGCTCCTAAAAATCCACCAAAAATATGATTAAAGAAACCAAGAGGGGTTATGCTGATCGCTTTATGTATAGCTGATCCTATAAATCCCAATACTGTAAGAATAATGCTAAAAGCTAAAATATAACTCAACGGAGCTATCAACATGGGCGAAATAAACTCAAAACGCTCCATATATGATTCGATCGGAATAGCAACCTTGCTTGAGAAATAAACCGCAGCAAGGAGGGCTATAAGCGAAACAACCTGTTTGACGATTCCGTCAAACAGGCCCTTCACAAATCCGAATCCGGTTATCGCAATTATAGCAATATCTAACCAGTTCATTATAATGTTTTCTTCACTTCTACTTCTTCGTAAGCTTCGATGATGTCACCAACTTTAATATCGTTGTAGTTTGTGATATTCAAACCACATTCATATCCTGTAGCAACTTCCTTCACATCGTCTTTGAAGCGTTTCAATGATCCAAGATCACCACTGTAAACTACAATACCGTCACGGATAAGTCTGATCTTGTTGTTACGCTTGATCTTACCTTCTTTCACCATACAGCCGGCAACTGTACCCACTTTTGTAATCTTAAATACTTCACGAACTTCAACGTTTGCAACGATCTCTTCCTTAATTTCAGGAGAAAGCATACCTTCCATCGCTGACTTAACCTCTTCGATTGCGTCATAGATGATTGAGTAAAGTCTGATTTCAACACCGTCTCTATCTGCTGCTCTACGAGCCGACAAAGAAGGACGTACTTGGAAACCGATCACGATTGCATTAGATGCAGCAGCCAAAGTAACGTCTGATTCTGAGATCTGACCTACAGCTTTGTGAATAACGTTTACTTGAATTTCCGGAGTTGACAAACGAATCAACGAGTCAGACAATGCCTCTACAGATCCATCCACGTCACCCTTAACAATAACGTTAAGCTCTTGGAAGCTACCTACAGCAATACGACGACCAATATCATCAAGTGTAAGCATTTTCTGAGTTCTCAAACCTTGCTCACGTTGCAATTGCTCACGTTTTGTAGCGATCTCTCTTGCTTCTTGCTCTGTTTCAAGAACGTGGAATGTATCACCAGCTTGAGGTGCTCCGTTCAAACCAAGAATCAATACCGGTTCTGCAGGTCCTGCTTCTGTAATACGCTGATTACGCTCATTAAACATTGCTTTTACTCTACCGAAGTGAGTACCAGCAAGAACGATATCACCCATTCTTAATGTACCATTTTGTACTAGAACAGTCGAAACATAACCACGACCTTTATCTAGAGATGATTCAATGATTGAACCAACGGCACGTTTATTTGGATTAGCCTTAAGCTCAAGAAGCTCTGATTCAAGAAGTACTTTTTCAAGAAGTTCTTGTACGCCTAGACCTTGTTTTGCTGAAATATCTTGTGATTGATATTTACCACCCCAGTCTTCAACTAGGTAGTTCATACCAGCAAGTGTTTCTTTGATTTTCTCAGGATTTGCACCTGGCTTATCAATCTTATTGATTGCAAAGATAATTGGAACGCCTGCCGCCGAAGCATGGTTAATTGCTTCTGTTGTTTGAGGCATCACGTTATCATCAGCTGCAACAATAATGATCGCGATATCTGTAACTTTAGCACCACGAGCACGCATCGCTGTAAACGCTTCGTGACCCGGAGTATCTAGGAAAGTAATACGACGGCCATCAGCAAGCTTCACATTGTAAGCTCCGATGTGCTGAGTAATACCACCCGCTTCACCCGCAATTACATTTGTCTTACGGATATTATCAAGAAGAGATGTTTTACCGTGGTCAACGTGTCCCATTACAGTTACAATAGGAGAACGTTCTACCAAGTCAGCTTCATTATCTTCTTCCTCTGCGATAGCTTCAACAACTTCCGCACTTACGTATTCAGTTTTATAACCAAACTCTTCTGCTACGATATTAATCGTTTCAGCATCCAAACGTTGATTAATAGAAACCATCATACCGATGCTCATACAAGTACCAATTACTTCGTTGATCGAAACATTCATCATGTTCGCCAAGTCGTTTGCCGTAACAAACTCGGTAATTTTAAGTACTCTGCTTTCCATTTCCTCCTGCTCAAGCATTTCTTGCTGACGAAGGGATGCAGCATCTCTTTTTTCACGACGGTACTTAGCACCTTTGGTATTTTTACCTTTGCTAGTAAGACGAGCAAGAGTTTCCTTAATTTGCTTTTGAACTTCTTCCTCACTCACCTCTGCTTTCACAGGCTTCTTAAGCTTCGATCTTCTATCATCGTTGGTACGCTTATTCGGATGTGATGGATGAGGTTTTCCTCCAGGATGGTTACCACCTTGGCCGCCAGTGTTTGGACGGTTATTATTACGAGTATTGGCAGAGTTACCATTTCCGGCATTGTTATCCTGACCTACAACTACTTGCTCTTTCTTAATGCGTGCTCTTTTTCTTTTTTCTGCATCGCCTGGAGCATTTTGTTGTTTGTTCGGATCAGCTTTTACCGGACGGCCCAAACCACCAGTTCTCTTATTGTTGTTGTTATTTGTATCGGTGTTTCTGTCTTTTTTGTCTTCGCGTTCTTTTTTACGCTCTTCCTTAGACTTTTTCTTTGGACGGGTCGACTGATTTAACGTAGAAAGATCGATCTTCCCGGTCACTTTGATATTGGTTTCTAACTTAGGACTATTGAGTCGAAAAACACCATCTGTAGCGTTCTTTGAGGTATTATCTGTCAATGCTTCAGTCTCCTTTTCTTCTTTCATCGTTTCGTAATCTTCTGAGTCTACTATTTGCTCTTTTTGAGTTAATATTTCCGGTTGATCTGTCTTCTCGTTTTTATGCTGTTGCTTTGGAGCTTTCGGAGCAACCTCCTTAATTTCCTCTGAAACAACAACAGTCGACGGAGCTGACTTTTCTGTCTTATTTTTCTTAACAATTGGTTTTTCCGGTTTCGCCTTTTCAGATTTAGGCTTACTTTCTGATTTTGCAGGTTTACTATCCAGCTCAATCTTTCCCAATGTTTTAAATTTCGGCAGCATATCTGTCGGAACTTCGATCTTGATTTCGTGAGAATCTTCAGTACCTGGCATGACATCATCTAAAGAGACAACCTCATTTTTTCTTTCTTTATGAGATCTCTCATAAGAGAATCGTTCAGACTTTTCTTTTTGGATTTTGTCCTTTCCAAATTCTTTTACGAGCAAAGCATACTGTTCGTCACTAATCTTAGTATTGGGATTGCTTTCGATTTCAATCCCAGTCTTTTGCAGGAATTCAACAACTGTGCCGATCCCTACATTTAAATCTCTTGTTACTTTATTTAATCTTATAGACATACTCCTTTGTCGTAAAACATTATTTATTGTCTGAACCCTCATCAAGCGACTGTTCGTCAGCAAATTCTGCTGCTAAGATCGATACAAGATCTTGAACGGTCGATTCTTCCAAGTCTGCGCGCTCCATAATTTCTTCTGGTGTAAGAGCTAATACTGATTTAGCTGTATAACATCCAACGTTCTTAAGAGCTTCGATTACCCACACATCAATTTCGTCGGCAAACTCGTCAAGGTAAATATCTTCTTCATCTGCTCCTTCAATATCACGAATAACGTCAATTGTATATTCGGTCAACATGCAAGCAAGTTTAATATTCATACCACCTTTACCAATTGCCAGAGATACTTCTTCCGGACGCAAAAAGACTTCTGCTTTTCGCTCTTCTTCATTGATACGGATTGAAGAAACTTTTGCCGGACTAAGTGCACGTTGAATAAACAAAGACGCATTCGCTGTATAGTTAATTACATCGATGTTTTCATTTCTCAACTCACGCACAATCCCATGAATTCTCGAACCTTTCATACCAACACAAGCTCCAACAGGATCGATACGATCATCGTATGATTCTACTGCTACTTTAGCTCTTTCCCCTGGTATACGAGCAATTTTACGTAATGTAATCAAGCCGTCATTGATCTCAGGAACTTCAAGTTCGAACAATCTTTGAAGGAACATTGGTGATGTTCTCGACAAGATAATCTTCGGATTGTTGTTTCTGTTCTCAACACGCAAGATGATTGCTCTTACGGTTTCACCTTTACGATAGAAATCGCTAGGAATTTGTTCGTTTTTAGGAAGAAGTAGTTCATTTCCTTCGTCATCCAACAATAGAATCTCTTTTTTCCATACCTGATAAACATCAGCAGCTATGATCTGACCGATTTTATCTTTGTATTTAGCATAAAGAGTATCTTTTTGTAATTCAAGAATCTTAGACGCAAGAGTTTGACGGAGATTTAAGATCGCACGACGACCAAAGTCAGCAAAATGTACTTCATCAGTAACCTCTTCACCTACTTCATAGTCTTTGTCAATCTTTTTGGCTTCGGATAATGAAATCTGAATATTTGAATCTTCCAGATTTTCATCAGCAACCACTTCTCTGTTTCTCCAGATCTCAAAGTCTCCCTTATCAGGATTAATGATCACGTCGTAGTTTTCATCTGTTCCAAACATTTTTGCGATTACGCTGCGGAACGACTCCTCCAACACACTAATCATCGTAGTTCTGTCGATATTCTTAAGTTCCTTGAACTCCGAAAATGTATCAATCATGCTGATTGTCTCCTCTTTCTTGGCCATAATCCTACTTGAATCTTATTAAGTATTTTGTATTTTTAATTTCGTCGAATGAATAGTTTTGATCTTCTATGATCGTTTGTTTACGTTTTGCCCCTTCAGGCTTGATCTGCTTTGTTACCGAAAGCACAATACCATCTGCTGTGGCATCTTTCAGAACACCCGAAAGCTTGATTCCCTTATTCAAAAGGACCTCAACTTCGTTACCAATATTTTTTTGATATTGACGTAACACTTTAAAAGGAGAAGTAACTCCGGCCGAACCAACTTCCAGCTCATAGTCTTCAACTTCTCTATCTAGATGCTCCTCTACATATTTACTCAAACCAATACAATCGTCGATCGAAACAGCTTCATCGTTGTCTATCTCTATAACAATCAAGTTTCCCGGTTTGATTTGTACATCAACTAGATAATTATCTGTGGCATCCAAATACGACTCAGCCAATTGAGTCACAATGTTTTTATCTATCATACGCGTAGTTTTAAGAATAAAAAAGAGGGAACTATCCGCCCCCTCCATCATCCTCTTATCAATTGCAAATATACAAATAATCAACCACTTTACAAAAGCAAAGCCTGTTTTTAGCACCAAAGACCAACGGCCGACACCAAATTAACGCAAAATAGGAGTTAATAATACATAACAGATAAAAACAACACCTATCCCCTTTCGCACGTTCAAGCCAAATAAACTCGGAATTCAGATGAGCAAACTGTTACACTGAACTATTGATTTTCTTACAAAATAAGGGGATTAAGCACGCCTACAACATCATTCATTATCAGTCAATTAGAATCAAATACCGAACAGACATCAAAAAACATCTAGAGCTTTTTTATTACGAATCAGGCGCAAATACAAGCAACTCTTTCACTGCCAATACTATAACACAAGACAGACATCAAAAACAAAAACACAAACAACTCGTAATCAATGAAGTAATAAAATAACAAGAAAGGGATATTTGCTCAAAAAGGGAATATTGCGTTGCAACGTTAAAAGCAGATTAAGACATAAAAAAAAGGCCTACTTTTCAGTAGACCTTTCGTAGCGAGACCCGGGATTGAACCGGGGACCTCATGATTATGAATCATGCGCTCTAACCAGCTGAGCTATCTCGCCATAACTTTATTACGGGTGCAAAGGTATATTTTTTTCATTAAAATCCAAACATCACCGCTAAAAAAATAACCAGAAAGCGACAAAAGAACCACCAATTTGCGATCCACGACTCGGTTACATTTTGATCTCATTTCTATTAAAACCCATCCAAAATATCAGGAATTCAATATTTTATTCTATATTTAACCCAATAAGTTAAGTAAGATCTTATTATAAACACATCTATTCCCAAATTTAATACAAATGAAAAAAGAAAAATTTCAAGTCGAATATGTATTTGACAAAGTCTCTTTAAATAGTCTATGGAAACAAATAACGACAAACACCGGACTTGCCGAGTGGTTTGCCGACAACGTCCAAATCGACGGAGATATCTATACTTTCGAATGGAACAAAACCTACCAAAAAGCCAAATGTTTAGACTGTAAAACACAAACCAAAATTCAATTTAAATGGATCGAAGACGACGACCTAGATCTTACATTCTTTGAATTTAAAATAGCAAAAGTAGAACTTACCGGGTCCACATCCTTGGAAATTACAGATTTTGCAGAAACAGACGAGAAAGGCGATGCAATCAATCTTTGGGATTCACAAGTAGACGCTCTCAAAAGATCGCTAGGTATTTAGCGTAGTTTTGCATACAAGTTTGCCCTGAGTTTCTTTTTTTAGACTATTTTTGCCCTTTCAACACGAATAGGTAATGTTTAGAATCAAACGATTATATACTTTTATACTCCAAACCTTCTTGCCGATTTTCGCGATGGTGTTTGGAATCTGTTTATTTATTGTTTTACTGCAATTTCTATGGAGATACATCGAAGATCTTGTTGGTAAAGGAATTGACGGTTTAGTATTGGGCGAGATGTTTTTCTATGCTGCACTCACCTTAGTTCCAATGGCTTTACCATTGGCCATTCTATTGGCCTCTTTGATGACTTTTGGAAATTTAGGAGAGCGGCTAGAGCTTTTGGCAATGAAAGCTGCGGGCGTATCTTTGCTTCGCATTATGCGCCCTTTAATCGTTGTTGTTGCATTCATTAGCGTAGGAGCATTCTTTTTCCAAAACAATGTAATGCCTGTTTCGCAAGTAAAACTCTACACCCTTCTACTATCGATCCGACAAAAATCACCCGAAGTAGAAATCCCGGTACGTGCTTTTTACAATGAAATTCCCGGATACAATGTATACGTTCGCGGCAAAGATCCCGAATCCGGCTTATTGAAAGACGTCATGATTTACGATTACTCCGGCTCTTTTGACAATGCGAGTGTAATCGTTGCTGATTCAGGAAAGCTGTCAACCACTGCCGATAAGCGCATGCTTGTCTTGGACTTGTATGATGGAGAATCTTTCAAGAACTTCAAATCACAACAGCCAACCAAGACAAAAGCAAGCCCTTACCAGCGAGAAACGTTTAAAACAAAAGAAATTCTCATTGAATTTGATGCCAACTTTAGTCGCATGGACGACTCGTTCATGGCAGGACAAAACATAGGTAAGAATTTAGGAGAGCTACAACATTCGCTCGACTCCATGAACGTACGCCTTGATAGCATACGCGATATCAATGCTCAATCCATCATTGCGAGTACACTTTCTCAATATAAAAACTCAAAAGACACCTCTTCGGTCGCAAAACCCGTTGTCACAGTCATAGACTTCGACAGTATATATACGGCACAAAATAAGCCACAACGAAAAGACTTGATCAACCGTAGTCGTAGCCTTGCCGATGCAAACAAAGCCGACTACTACTTCAAAGCCAACGTCATTGCAGACGAATCACAACGTATTCGTCGACATCTTACCGAGTGGCATCGAAAATTCACACTCTCTTTTGCCTGTCTAATCTTCTTCTTTATCGGAGCTCCACTGGGTGCAATTATCCGCAAAGGAGGACTCGGAACACCGGTTGTATTATCTGTAATCCTATATATATTCTATTACATCATAGACAATATCGGATTTAAGATGGCACGAGACGGAGTTTGGATTGCGTGGGGCGGTATGTGGTTAAGTTCATTTGTCTTGTTTTCACTTGGCATCTTCCTAACATACAAAGCTGTAAATGACTCTACTTTATTGAGCATCGATGCTTATGCCGGATTCTTAAAAAAGATCTTTGGCAAACGCACTACACGCAATATCACGAAGAAAGAAATCGTAATGGAACATCCAAACTACCCTTCGTTGTTGACGCAATGCGAGGTCTTGAAAGATGATATTACCAATTACATCAAAACCAATTCAACCTACTTCAACTACTTCGGCTTTTGGAAAAACGGTCGTAAAGACCGCCCATTAATCCACATTTCGAAGGAAATGGAGCACATGATTAACAAGCTTTCCAACTCTGATAATAGTCTTATCATTGCCAAGTTGATGGACTTTCCATCAGTCCGCTTGTATAGTCACACCAGTCCGCTATCAGGAAAGATAAGCTTTATAATCGGATTCATATTCCCGCTTGCAATTCCTTATTATCTATACGCAATGTATCAGAAAAGGCTCGTCATCAGTGACCTAAAGATGTCACTTAAAGCAGATGAAGAGTTACAAGATCTATTGCAAAATGAGATCAAAGAGCAGAAAGCTTAAAGCCTCTTATCTTTCAGAATAAAGACTACTTAATTTAAACAATAAACATTACCGAAAATATTGAATCAAAATAGTATGAGTGAGTTCAAACTTAACACCATCGACGAAGCAATTGAAGACATTCGTCAAGGTAAGCTGATCATCGTTGTTGATGATGCAGACAGAGAAAATGAAGGAGACTTTATTGCAGCAGCAGAATTGATTACTCCGGAGAAAATCAACTTCATGTCTACTCACGGACGCGGTTTGATCTGTGCTGCCATCACAGAAGAGCGTTGCGAACAGCTAGATCTGAACCTGATGGTTCCTAACAATACAGCTTTGCACGCAACTCCATTTACCGTTTCGATCGACCTGATTGGTCAAGGATGCTCTACAGGTATCTCGGCCTACGACCGTGCAATGACCGTATTGGCATTGACAAAAGAAGAAACGAAAGCAGAAGACTTTGGTCGTCCGGGGCACATCTTCCCGCTTCGTGCACGCAAACGCGGAGTACTTCAAAGAGCAGGTCACACCGAAGCAGCAGTAGACTTTGCTCGTCTTGCAGGTTTGAATCCGGCCGGCGTATTGGTTGAGATCATGAACGAAGACGGAACAATGGCACGCCTACCTCAATTGGTTGAGATTGCGAAGATTCACGATATGAAAATCGTTTCGGTAGCAGATCTGATCAGATACCTTTTGAAAGAAGAGTCGCTTGTAGAAAAAGGAGAAGAAGTAGATATGCCAACTCAATACGGCCACTTCCGCCTGATCCCTTTCCGTCAAAAATCGAACGGTCAAGAACACATTGCCCTAATCAAAGGAGATATCACAACAGACGAACCTGTACTCGTACGTGTACACTCCTCTTGCGCAACCGGCGACATCTTCGGATCGATGCGTTGCGAATGTGGCGAACAACTACATAAGTCGATGGAAATGATCGACAAAGAAGGACGTGGCGCAATCATATACCTAAATCAAGAAGGACGTGGCATTGGTCTTATGGAGAAAATCAAAGCCTACAAACTTCAAGAAAAAGGAATGGATACCGTAGAAGCCAATATTCATCTCGGCCACAAAGCTGACGAACGCGACTATGGCGTTGGCGCTCAAATATTGAGCGAGATTGGTGTACATAAGATGCGCTTAATTACCAACAATCCGGTAAAACGCATCGGACTCGAAGCATACGGACTAGAGATCATCGAGAATGTTCCTATCGAGATCACTCCAAACGAGTATAACGAGTTCTATATGAAGACTAAGAAAGAACGCATGGGTCATATGCTTCGCAATATGAAATAAAAGGCAATCTGATTAGGTTTTATGCATATTTGTTGTAATTTTGCTTCTAAAATCTAATTTACCTATACAAAAAGAAGAACTATGACACAAGTTTCCGAACGTTTGGCAAGTTTGTCTCCATCTGAAACACTAGCCATGTCTCAAAAAAGTAATGAGTTAAAAGCTCAAGGCATTGACGTGATCAACCTTAGTGTTGGAGAACCCGATTTCTTTGCTCCGAAGCATGTAAAAGAAGCTGCAAAGAAAGCCGTAGACGACAACTATTCGTTCTACTCACCGGTACCGGGATATCCATTCTTAAGAAAAGCAATTCAACACAAGTTGAAGCACGAAAATCAATTGGACTATGCTATTGATCAGATCATCGTTTCGGGAGGTGCAAAACAATCGGTTTGTAACATTCTTCTTAGCGTAGTAAACCCGGGTGATGAAGTCATCGTTCCGGCGCCATACTGGGTAAGTTATGTAGAGATGGTTAAACTGGCAGAAGGTACCAACGTTGTAATATACGCAGGTATCGAACAAGATTTCAAAATCACACCAGAACAGTTGGAATCGGCCATTACACCAAAGACAAAAGCAATTATTCTTTGCTCGCCATCAAACCCAACAGGTAGCGTGTACAGCAAAGCAGAGCTTGAAGGATTAGCAAAAGTTCTAGCAAAGCATCCTAACATTGTTGTTATTTCGGACGAAATATACGAACACATTAATTATATAGGCAAGCACGAAAGCATTGCTCAATTTGAGTCGATCCGTGACCGTGTTGTGATTGTAAACGGAGTATCAAAAGCATATGCGATGACCGGCTATAGAATCGGTTATATCGCAGGTCCGAAGTGGATTGCATCAGCATGCAACAAACTTCAAAGCCAATATACTTCGGGCACATGCTCTGTAGCGCAAAAAGCAGCAGAAGCAGCACTTACCGGCGATCAACAATGCGTTGAAGAAATGCGCCAAGCATTCCTTCGCCGTCGCAACTTAGTGATCGAGCTTTGTCAGTCTATTTCAGGAATGAAGTTAAACGTACCGGAAGGCGCTTTTTACCTTTTCCCTGAAGTAAGCAGCTACTTTGGTAAGTCATTCAATGGCCGCACCATTCATAATGCCGGCGACCTTGCGATGTATCTTCTCGAAGAAGCACACGTAGCAACCGTAGGCGGAGCAGCATTCGGAGCACCTGAATGTCTTCGATTCTCTTATGCAACATCAGACGAAAACCTGGTAGAAGCAATGGGCAGAATCAAGCGTGCTCTTGATCAATTGAGCTAATAAGCAGATATTATTACATAGAGAAAAGGATAAGTTCGTTCGCGGATTTATCCTTTTTTTATGCAATCACCCGTCGCAACCCAGCAACAATCTTGTTAACACAACTGTTCACTTCATATATACATAAACGATAAACCTTAAAACGATGTACAGACGCGACTTAATTATAGTACCGATCGGCAGAGTTGAAGATTTGATCCGACGCATCAAACAACTCAAGCAACAAAATGGCTCACCGCACAGTTGGCATCACTTGGCCGACGAAGCCTATCAAACGCTACGCATCACTTCCACGTTCTTTGCCAAGCAATCGATCGAAGTGATCACACGCATGATTCCCGAAGCAGACTTGCAAGAACAATTGATCAAATTGATCTTGATAGACGATCGCGTAAATCAAAATCCCGAAAACCTGCAAAAAGCAAACCAATTGCTCAAGATCATGCGAGCCAATCGCCGTTATCCCTCCATTGCCAAGGAACGACTCATCTGCCAGATCAAACACCACCTTTGCAATCTCGAGCACAAAGCATTGCTACAAACACATCAAGCACAGTCTTAACAATGCATGAACTTCACCGTAGAAGTTCATGTACTTCCATTTTAAACAACAACCCTGTCGACAAATACTATTTTGCTTGATTCGGAATAGACCAAGTTCCGAATAATACACCTTAATACGATCACAATTCCTTATTCAACACACCTCGACGCGATATTCTTCCTCTAAAGATGGATAAACCTATATCTTTGAGCAGAAATAATATCATCTCTAACGCACCATGCAAACCTATCAACGACAAGGTTCAATACTTTCCTATCTCGACGAGATAGCCGAAAGTATCCGCAACAAACGACTTGCCGACATATTCAGGCCCATTGATTTCATCGCTAACGAATCGTATGGGCCGCACAACCATCTGCGACTCGAAATCAATTACGTAACGACAGGTTATTGCTACCTCAATCTCGACGGTAAGCGCATGAAGTTTTCCAAAAACGACATCATGCTCATCCCCTCTTTCGTAGAGCATAAGTTTGTAGCCGGCAGCAAAGGATGCAAACTCATGCAACTCGAATTCATGCCCGAGATATTCAATTTATTACAAGCAGACATAGATCCCACCAGTTCGATACCGGCATTATCCAGTTGCAATGAAGTGATCCGCATCTCAAACAACAAGAAGATAAACGACGTGATCACCAAGATCATTGAAGAACTTATGAACAAAGATGCGCTGCATACACAACTCATCATGCTGCACTATGCCGAATTGTTATTGCTGATCTACAGACATCTGATCAACAACACACAACCTTCGGACAACGATACATTAAACTCGGCCATCAATTTGATCCATGCAAACATTACCGGCCCTATCGATATTGTCGTGCTGAGCAAGCAGCTTCACATCAGCGATCGTTACCTGAGACAACTCTTTTCGAAGCATCTCAAAACAACCCCCATTGAGTATATCAACAACGAACGCATCAAGCTGGCAACACAATTGCTCAAAGACGAGAAGCTGTCGATCAAAGAAGTTGCCTACAAATGCGGATTCAAATCACCGCAATACTTCACCAAAATATTCAAGAAACAACGAGGCATTTCACCTCGCTATTATACGACTATACAATAAACAAACTACAACCATATGAACAAAGTAGCTCAACACACGCTCTTGTTACTGGCCTTCGGAACGGCACCCTTGTATGCTGCGCAAGCAGACATCGTACAAGCACCGAAGCCCAATACGGTAACCGGAATTCAAAACAACTCCATCCTGCTCAACGGAACATGGGATTTTGA
>DLYT01000133.1:63039-74018 GCA_003447595.1 Porphyromonadaceae bacterium | reverse complement strand
ATCTTACGCTTCGACGGAGTGTACAGTTATGCCCGCTTGTTTGTCAACGGCAAACTAGTACGCGATCACAACGGCGGCTTTACGCGTTGGGAAAGCGACATCACCGATTTCGTAAAAACCAATGCCAACAACGAAATCAAACTAGAGGTAACCGACAAACTCGACGAAATATCGTACGGTTCGGGTTATGCCCACCATCCGATCGGAGGAATCCTACGCGATGTCACCATCTATTCGATCCCGAAAGAGCACATCGACTACTTTACCGTAGAAACACAACTCGACTCAACCTACACCCATTCGGATTTGCAGATTCGCTTTACAGGCAACTTCACGCCCGATCATACGGTAGAGTTTTTGCTGACCGATCCGCAAGGGAAAGCCGTTTCGTTGCAAGAAGCAACAGCAAGCAACGTACACAAAAACGATACTACGACAAAAGTCTTTAAGTTAAGCAATCCGCAAAAGTGGGACGCAGAACATCCGAATCTTTACAAGCTCACCACTACCGTAAAGAAAGATGGAAAGCCAACTTATCAGTTCAATAAAAACGTCGGATTCCGCAAGATCGAAATCGAAAAGAACCGCATGTTTGTAAATGGTAAGCAAGTAAAACTACGCGGAGCATGCCGCCACGACATCCACCCTACGCTAGGTCGCACCACAACGGTAGCCTTAGACAGTATGGATGCACACATATTCAAAGCAGCAAACATGAACCATGTGCGCACGTCGCACTACCCGCCCACAGAAGCTTTTCTTGACTTTTGCGACAAGCTTGGGCTATACGTAGAGTGCGAAACCGCTATCTGCTTTGTCGACACACATCGTCAGAAAAACTACGGTGCGGCAGCCTCGCAAGATGATCCGGCCTATACCGACAGATACATGGGGCAATTGCAAGAAATGGTAACCAGTTTCCGCAATCACCCTTCTATCCTATTCTGGTCGGTTGGTAACGAATGCAAGTACGGCTCTAACTTCCAAAAGTCATACGACTGGGTGAAAGCCGAAGACACTACCCGCCCTGTCATCTTTAGTTATCCGGGAAGTGTAGAAAAAGGCAAGTTCGCTTACGACATTCTCAGCATGCACTATCCGTATGTAGACGGAAACCTTTCGCAGTGGGGCGTAAGTACGACCAACTTTGAAACGGCCAACTATCCTTCTACCTTCGACGAATGGGCGCACGTTCCTTGCTATACCTACAGCACCTTGCAAGAAGATCCCAACATCCGTGAGTTCTGGGGGCAATCGCTCGACATGATGTGGTCGAAACTCTTTGACAGACCCGGCGGATTGGGCGGAGCTATCTGGGGATTCATCGACGAAACCTTTATGGTACCACAACCCAAGAAAGGCCAACCTTGGTGGATTGAGTTTGCGCATACCGCAAAACCGGCCGACTACAAAGGCAACTGCGTAGGCTACGGTGAATGGGGAATTATCGACGTATGGAGAAGAGAAAAACCGGAGTTCTGGGGAACGAAAAAAGCCTATTCACCGGTGCGCGTACTTGAAACAAGCGTTCAGGAATTTACCCCCGGCGTTGCGATCAACTTGCCGGTATACAATCGTTTCGACCATACCAATCTCAACGAGTTAGAGATTTCCTATCAGCTCAACAACGGAAAGGAACAACCAATTCAGGCACCTGCTATCGACGTGAAGCAAAAAGGATTTGTAACCGTTCCGGCACAGAACTGGCGCACCGGCGATGAGCTTACCGTGTTCTTCAAGGATAAAAACAACCAATTGATCGATGCCGAAACCATTACGATAGGCACCAAGCCGGCGCTACTCAATGCCCGTCGCGGCACACCGTTTACGGCCGAAGAAACAGCGCAAGAGATCATCATCTCGAACGGCGCGCAACGCTTTCCGTTTTCCAAAGCAACGGGGTTAATCACCAACGCTACTTCGAATGGAAAAGTCGTTCTTGAAGAAGGTCCGTTCCTCAACTTCGATGTCAACTTCAACCATCTCACCGGTGCCGAAGTGCGCGAAAAGGCTCGTAATTATGTAGCCGCACGCAACGAATGGAAGAAAGATTCGCTCTACGTAACCCAAACAAACGGAACCCTGCAAGTACACATCGTAGGAAAAATAGACAAGGCCGACGTTACATACATCTGCTCGTTTGCGCCAAACGGCACAATGACTGTAAACTATGTTCTGAGCAATCAGCCAAACGGCTACTTGCGCGAGGCCGGACTTCAATTCATGCTTCCCGAAAGCTACAACAAGGTTAAGTGGAACCGCGATGCATACTGGACGTATTATCCTGCCAACTCTTTCGGAGCTCCGAAGGGTGAAGCACCGTTTTACAACACCAAACTTGTGAAGTACGGACAAGATCCTGCCCAGCTTTGGGAGCAAGATACGCACAACTACTATTATTTTGCCGACAAAGGAACCAACGACAAACAACCGCTTACCAACATTGCCAAATCGATGAAGGAAAACATCTTCCTTTATACGCTGAGCGGCGACAAGGGAACACCGCAGTTGTCCGTGGTTTCACCGGAAGGAACCTTGGCCTGTCGTGTCAACAAAGACAAGCAAGAAAACTTGGTACTATACATCAACAACAAGTGGGACTATCCTGAAATCGCTTGGGGTAACTACTGCAAGATTGTTGAAGCCTCACCGCTAGCCGGCCAGGCAACCCTACAGTTCTAGCATATAAGTTTCATAAGTTAGTAAAATTCACCTTGACAAAGGGCAGCCGCTATCACACTCGGCTGCCCTTTCCTTTTTCGACACAATTCACCACCATCATAATCCGCAAAAACAACCCTCCTACTTATTGTATAAATCAACAACTTAACAAGTTTTCAACACTCGTTGTTAACAGTGGTAGAAACACGTAAAAAAGGCTATTTTTCCGCTCGTTGGTCCAAATTTCCGACCAAACAAAATCTGACCAATTGCCGTCAAAACCGAGCATTCGCTTCCTCGCTTTCCTTGTTGCTAACGAAGACTTTTCCGCACAAGTATCACTTCGTAGGCAACAAGCCCAAAGCAAAAACAATTTGTCCCGCCCAACTTCCTCACAATCGAATACGGGCAAACCATTCGACCTATTCACCCTGATACCACAGCGAGATCGAAACAACCCAATTCGTTTTCAATGAAAAGGCAATTACGTCTTCATTGAAAACGTTTTTCGTTACCGTGAAGAAGTAAAACACTATTCGTTATGAATGCAAAAACTCTTTACGGTGAGTGAAAACACTATTCGCGGTAACTAAATTCACTCCTCACGAAGACACAATTTGCGCATCAAAAAAACCAAATAACCTTTCCGCAAGAACCAAACGACCTTTTTCCAAGAACTAAACAAGCTTTTTTCCCAAACCTTGCATGGTTTTTCAGGCTATCAAGGAGTCTTTGGCTCAACACCCTGCTTCAACACCACTAAAAGAGGATGAAACACACTTGAAATCACCATTTTCTGAACATCAAAATCAGAGCAAAAAGAGGCAAGCAGATCAAATAAACCTCACGTATTCACGCAATAATCGAAGATAAAACCTTTTTGAGTATACACTGATCTAAAGCTTATTGTATATTAAAACGAAAGAGCAGTTAAACGTGCAGGTATTCAGCAATCCTCTAAAACACAAAAACGACTCGCCGGGAAGGTATGGTACCTTCTGGCAAGTCGTTTGTATATTTCAGAAATGCTCTAGAAAAAGAAGAGCATCATCTATTCAATTATATAACAAGATTAAGGCAGTACCTGTACTCGAACTTCGTATAATTTACGAGCAGCAGGTTGTCCGTCTGGTCTTCTCGATATATTTGTAACCATGTATTGTCTGGGTTTTGTAAAATCCCCAGGTGTTCCTAATTTAGGAGAGTCTCCCATTGGTGTTATCTCACATGCACCCGGATCATTTAAAATGATCTCCACAATCATATCATTTTGTCGAGTTGGAAGAATGATCGTTTGCGTCTTACCATCGACTAAATCAACAAAAGTTGGAATTACAGGATCACCATTGAAAGCAAATTCAGCAAATAAATGACCTTTATTAGGAGTTACATATTTTGCTGTTGGCTTAGCAAATACATTTAAAATATACTTTTTACCATCGGGTGCAGAAGCGTCGTCTTCTGCTGTAATAATATTTTTCACTTTGACAGTTTCACCCGGAAGTACTTGCTTACCCATAATTGTAACAGGACTTTCTGTTTTATTTGTATAATCACCTCCTGCTTTATAAGGAGCATCAATATACACAGTCAGAATCATGTCAGTCCATTTATTATAGTTTACTTGCCAAATTTTCTGATTAAACAGCTCGCGCATTCTAAGGTTGCATAAATCTGATTTTACTCCTACCTCACTATAAACAGATTCAGGAACATCTTCATAAACTAATCCTTTCTGACAACTAGCCATTAAGGCAATACATGATAATAGTAATATTTGTTTGAATTTCATATTCTTCTTGATTAAAGATTTTTGATTGTTATTGATAGCTTCTATCTGACCAACCTGGATTTTGAACCATTGACTTATTACTTTGTAAAGTCGTTTTGCTAAAAGGTATTTTATAATACACCGCTTCATCAAATTTCTTTTCAAAATGAGAATAGTCAAGTGGTTTAACTTCAATTATTGGAGTAAAATAATCAGGATCTGTTTTTGGAGCAGGATAACCGTTATCTTCTATTTTAGTACTTTCTATACCTTTCCTGAATATATACATACCACGAGGAAGTCTATTAAGCTCTTCAATTGTAGTTTTACCTTCAGACTCTCCCCATCTCAATAGATCGAAATAGCGATGTGAAGGTTGTTCAAACGCAAACTCAATACGTCGTTGCAATTTATACTCCTCCCATAAATCATGACCGACATCTGAAGCATTAAAATCGCTAAGGCCAGCTCTATTTCTAATGGTATTAATTTGAGATAAAGTTTCATCTACTTTACCAAGCATATATGCTGCTTCCGCATAATTTAACAAAACTTCTGCATAGCGAAGCATAAAAACAGAGATTGGAGTTTGAGTCTTGTTTACAGTACCATCTATATTAAACTTACCAGGCACGTACTTTGCTACATAATAACCCGTAATTGTGTTCATAGAACTACCACCACTTGGAAGAGTCATAATCTCAGTACTTCTGAAACCTGTATGTAATGCACTGAATTTCTCACTAAACCTTGGCTTACTGTTATCAACCCAAGTCCCGATTAAATACATTGGTTTTTCTACACCAGCATAATAAGCTCCATCGTATAAGATTGTTGCATAAAAACGCTCGTCTCGATCTTGATACATTACAGAGTAGTTTTCTGTAACAGCTTTGTAAGCACCGTCACTATCCATTGTTCCTCCCATAAGTTGCGCAGATTGTTCAGTTTTCCACCATTGCTTCCATTTTCCATCTGCGGCATCTTTTTGGTAATAACAATCAACAAGATCTTGCGTTGGGAAAGCCCCGCCGTTCATATCAAAACTTTTATCGAAATCGGTCGTGCAACCATAATAACGACCTTTTGGACCACTATATTGAGCAGGATTAAATCCACTTCTATTCTCAAAATTAAACATGATAGGCCAGATACACTCTTTAGAAAGATGTCCGGTTGCAGTATTAAATAGATTACTATATTCAGATTCTAGTTCATACTTTCCAAGAATAGTTTTTGCTGCATCGTATGCGATCTGATAATAATATGAAGGATCTTTTTGAAAACGGAAGATTGATTTCTCTGCATCACTCGCTTTTAGATTTTCATATGTTCCCGTTTTAGCTGCAGCAGCGGCACAAGCAGCATAAAGGGCAGCTCTAGATTTAATACCTTGGGCTGCATTCTCACTTGCATAACCAACAGTAGTAGAACCATTTCCTTTCTTGAAATAGTCAATCGATTTATCTATATCTGCAAGAATCCTATCAAATAATTCCTCGCGTGTACAACGTGGCAACATCGTGTCATCAAAGATATTCATTACCTTATCGATATAAGGAACTCCTCCCCAGTATCGCTCTAGTTCCATGTAAAACATTGCACGAAATAAATAAGTCTCTGCTAGCAATTGATTGATTTCCGTCTCTGCTATATTAGGTACATTAGGAATACGTTCAATAGCTAGATTTGTGGCACGAATGTTTTTATAAACGTCTCCCCATGGGGCTCCAAAAACACTACCATTCAGCTCATCATATTCACGGTGTGTAAAAGTTGTTTGTCGGAATGTATTTTGATCACGGTCGTTATTTCCTATAGCATTATCAGACCATTGCTCAGCTTGATGTGCATTGTTTACAGTTGCTGGCATCCAAAGGTAAAACTGATTTACAAAAGCACGACTCAATTGTGGATTTGTCCAAAATTGTTCTTCAAATACAGATGTTGTTGGATCTACGTCCAATGGATCGCAGCTTGAAAATCCAATTAATAAAGCGGCACTAAATATATATATAGATTTCATTGTATTAAAGCGTTAATGTTAAACCTAAAGTATAAGAGCGTTGAGTTGGATATCCACCGAGTTTACCTGAGTCGCCCCATATTGATTCTGTTGGAATATACTCTGGATCAGACATCCCTTTCAAAGGATAGTTTCCATTTACCCATGTATATACATTGTTTATTATAAAACTAACGTCTAGACCTTTGATTACATTTACATTACGTAGAACGTCTCGTTTTAAATTATAACGCAGACTTATATTCTTCAATTTAAAATAAGAAGCGTCATATACCCATCGATCTACATAATTGTATCCCCAACCTTGACCTGAATTTACCGGAAGAGGCAAGTTTGCATCTACATTTCCGTTACTTGGTAAATAGCTCTCCTGGAAGAAGTATTTACCATAATTCCAATAGAAATCTTGTTGAGATCGCATTGGAGAAGGCATTGAACCTGTTACATTAGCTGCTCCTTGAAAAAAGATCTCAAAATCAAAACCTTTCCATTCTCCACCCAATGTAATACCATATAATGAAAGAGGTGTTGACCCTGCTCGATTATTCCAAGCATAATCTCCAATATTCAAAATACCATCGCCATTTAAGTCTTGCATTATGAATGTTCCGGTATTATGATTTCTTGAGAAGTGAAGATATGAGTCGTACATTTGATCAAGTGATCCAAAAAGACCATCTGTAACCCAAGAAGCATAATATACTCCTTGCATTGCTCTTCTTCCAATATTATCTAGACCATTGTAATACCAGTCTGTGCTTTTTGATGCATGTCGTGTTACTCGTTGATCCCAATATGAGTAATTACCTCCAATTCGATAAGATACTTCTCCAATTCGATCAGTCCAGTTAAGAGAAACTTCAATACCTCCTTTTCTTGATGTTTCAAATGGAGCATTGATTTGTGGAGTATTAGGCATTCCTAGGATAGGTGTATAAATCAAATCCTGATTCATATCCATTGCAGCTCCATTATTTTTATACAAATAAGTATCGAAACTACCTGATAGACGGTCTTTCAACAATGCAAAGTCAACCCCCGCACTTAGTTGTTTTGAATTTGACCATGTAAGGTCATTTGCAACATGTTTTTCTTTCCAAGCTGCATTCGCGGCCATGTTCTCGCCTAATAATACCAAACCAGCTTGATCATATTGATTCATAAAGCTAAAAGGTGATCCAATTTCTCCACCAACAACTCCATAACCAGCACGAATCTTGATCATATTAATCAGATCCTTATTCATATTATCCTTGATAAAGCTTTCTTCTGTCATCACCCAACCAGCAGAACCTGCTTGAAAAAAACCCCATCTTTTCTTAGGACTATAACTCAGAGATCCATTGTAGTTTGCACTATATTGAAATAAATACTTTCCACCATAATCATAAGTAATTCTTCCAATATAAGATGAAGAACCCCACTTTTCTTCAGTTCCTCTCTTTTCCACAAATGTCGTACCTGCATCTATTTGAGGAACATACGTTGTTGGATATCCTTTTGCTTTTACTGCAGTAGAATTTCTTGTACGATTTTGGCTTTGATAATTTACCATTGCTGAAAAATTATGTTTGCCAATTGATTTATTATAGTCGATTTGTAGAATACTTGTTGTTAATAGATAGTTACTCCATTGTTGCCATACATTTGCATTGTCTGGATTATAATTATTCGGAGTCGTACTTGCAGGGTTGCTAAATACATCTTCTTGATCATGGCTGAATGATTTTCTCATTGTATAACTTGTATTAAAGTTAACACTACCACTAACAGCTAAACCTTTAACCCATGGTAGATCCCATCTCAAGCTAGCACTCGACTGCAAACGATAATCATGTGTATCGTTAAATCCAGTCCTTAGCATAGCATCAGGACCTCCAGCCCTATTTAATCCCGTTGTCCAGTTTTGAGGTAAATTGGGTCTATCAGATCTTTCAAATAATGCACTATTAAATACATTATCACCTGCTGCAGGACGTTTCATATCAGACATAATACCATTTAAATTCAATGTAAAGCGTAAGCTTTTATCTTTTAATAAAAAAGACTCTGAATTTATCATTGCATTATATTGATCATAACCAAATGTATCACTAATTCCTTTTTGAGTTAAATAACCCAAACTAGAATAATATCGGATTCTATCGCTTCCTCCTCGAACACTAACATTCGTTTGAGACATTGGTTGTGTATGATTAAAAAAGTCCCATGGATCGTACGTTTGATAATAGTTTTCAATATCACCACCTTGTGTTACATAAGGATTAAATAAATCATTTATCTCATCCATTGTATATCCTAATCCATACTTATCGTTGACTAATCCTAGAATTTCTTGCCTACTTTTTCCTTGTTGATTTAGATGTCCCATATAGTATTTAGACATCTCTGTATCATTATAAGCTGGATTCTCCATGAAGTTCGCTGCATACAACTCGTTCTTTGTATTGGCATAATCCCATGTACTCATCACTTTTGGACGATAAGAGGGGGTCATAATAGATAGTTTCTGATTTACAACGATATCTAATTGTCCGGCAGTACCTCGTTTCGTATTAACAACAATTACTCCATTATTTGCTCTTGGTCCATATATTGCAGTAGCAGAAGCATCTTTTAAAACAGACATGGAAGCAATATCATCAGGCCTTAATCGGTTAAAGAATATCTCACCTTGACTTGTTTCCATAACAACATCATCAATAACATATAAGATTTGATCTCCACCACGAATCCAAATCTTTGTAGTCTCACCAGGTGCTCCTGATTTTGACTGAGAGGTAATCCCTGTTACACGACCTCCTAAACCATCACTAACAGATGTAACTGGAAGCTTAGCAATTGACTCCATCTTTACATTAACAGCTGAAGCTGTTAGCGTTTTTGCTTTTTGGACACCTCCATAACCAGTTACAACAACCTCTTCTAAAGCTTCAGAGTCCTCTTCCATCTTAACTACCAAATCTTTACCTGTATACTTCATTTCAACAGGCTTATATCCTATGTAAGAAAAGCGCAAAGTATTTCCAGAAGTGGCAGTAACACTAAATTTTCCATCAATATCAGTAATTGTTCCATCAGTTGTTCCTACAACTATGACATTAACTCCAATTAAAGGATCTCCATTTTGGTCAAGAACTGTACCTGTGGCTTTTTGTTTCTGAGCTACTAATAAACTTTCAGAAGATGGAACAGAGAATAAAACCTTATTCACTGTTGATCCGTTTCGATTTAAGTTATTTTTTTCGGCAAAAAGATAAGATGTTTGCGTTGACTTATCAAGCTTGCTAAAACAAATAATCTAGGGATTGCTTTGTTTATCATTAATAATATGGTTTAAATAATATATAATAAGTAGAATAGATTTTACTTAATCATAGAGCTAACACGAGCAAATATAAATAAAATATAATATTACCCAACCATTAACCTATATTTTATATACTATAAATATTAATTAAACGTACAAATTCTAGTATATGACTACCTAGCACACTATAAATGTTGAGAATATCCGACATTTATATATGAATAGACAAAAGATATATTAGCAATCCTCTAAAACACAAAAACGACTCGCCGGGAAGGTATGATACCTTCTGGCAAGTCGTTTGTTGATTTATTCAGTGTATAAAAGAGCTGTTGCCTGTGGGCAAGGAAGCTCTTTGTTTCAAGGGCTGATTATTTGTACGAGCGCTTGTTGCTTCCTTCTACGTAGTTGATGAAGGCGTTGCTTACGGCTCTGTTTCCGCCGTCGGTAGGATAGTCGCCCGAGAAGTACCAGTCGCCTGTGTGATCAGGGCACGACTCGTGCAATCCTTCCAAACTTTGGAATACGATCTCTACCTTTGCTTTGGTTCCTTTCGGAGTTAGCATTTCGGCAGTTTTACGTGAAATCTCTTCGGCTGTAAACGGACGATAGATATCTTTCACGTGGTTGATTTGTTCTTCTTTCGGCAAGCCTTGTTGTGCTTTGCAACGGTCATACACATCGTTGATAATGTGCGACATTCCGCGCTCTTTCAACAATTCGATCGCCGCACGGAATGCGATGAATTCGCCCATACGTGACATGTCGATTCCGTAACAGTCGGGATAACGAATCTGTGGAGACGATGAAACAATCACAATCTTCTTTGGTCCGATTCTGTCAAGGATCTTGATGATACTTTGACGAAGCGTAGTTCCACGCACGATACTATCGTCGATCACAACGAGGTTATCAACGCCCGGATTTACCGTTCCGTAGGTTACGTCGTATACGTGAGCCGCTAGTTCGTCGCGACCATTGTCTTCAGCGATAAACGTACGCAGCTTGATGTCTTTGATCGCCACCTTTTCAGATCTTACACGCATCGAAAGAATCTTCAGCAGTTCCTCTTGCGTCATATCTCCGTTTGCTTCTTCAATCAAACGAATTTTCTCGGTATTCAGATATTTGTTCAATGCTTCGGTCATACCAAAGAAAGCAACTTCGGCTGTATTTGGAATAAACGAGAACACGGAGTTTTCAAGATCATT
>DLYT01000133.1:61458-62782 GCA_003447595.1 Porphyromonadaceae bacterium | reverse complement strand
TAGATATCCATATCACTACCGCGCGAGAAGTAAATACGTTCAAACGAACATGCTTTCTTGATTTGCGGTTCGTTGATTTGATGTAGGCTCGCTTCGCCGTTTTTCTTCACGATAAGACCTTGTCCCGGAAGAAGTTCTTTTACGTCTTCAGCTTTTACGTTGAGTACGGTTTGAATTACCGGACGTTCCGAAGCCGTTACCACGATTTCGTCATCCATATAATAGAATGCCGGACGAATACCCCACGGATCGCGGAACGTAAATGAATCGCCACAGCCCAATACGCCGCAGATTACGTATCCACCGTCCCATTTGTTGCTGGCACGGCGTAGCACCGATGGCAGATCGAGGTTTTTCTCAATCACATCGTTCATCACGTCGCCGGTATATCCTTGGCTACGGAAGAAGTCGTACTGACGCTGCACTTCACGGTCGAGGTAATGACCAAGTATTTCCAACATGATAAAGGTATCGGCAAAGTTGCGCGGATGCTGTCCTTGCTCTACCAAATGCTCAAATACTTCATCCACATTCGTTAGGTTGAAGTTTCCGCATAGCGCGAGATTGCGCGAAGCCCAGTTGCTACGACGCAAGAAAGGGTGCACGTACGAAATACCCGATTTACCGGTTGTACTATAACGAAGATGCCCCAAATAAAGCTCACCGGCAAATGGTAAATTTTCTTTTACCCATTGTACGTCGTTGAGTTTATCTTGAGGCACCCCCGCAAAGTTGGCATGTACTGCCGAGAATATTTCTTGAATTGCACCAGAACCTGTTGCTCTTTCTCTAAAGATGAATTCGTTTCCGGGTTCTACATCTAGTTTCACAGTTGCCAATCCTGCGCCTTCCTGGCCACGATTGTGCTGTTTCTCCATGAGCAGATATAGCTTACTAAGGCCATATTGCCATGATCCATACTTTTCCTGATAGTACTCAAGGGGTTTGCGAAGCCTGATGGTAGCAATCCCACACTCATGCTTAAGAACGTCGGTCATACTGTTTTTAGTGACAATTTGTATATTATTATTGCAAAAACACTTCCAAAGATACGAACAATTGGCCTACAGTTATATAAAAAGAAATTGAATGTGATTTTAAAATTAGTTTATTTACCTTTGTGTAGATCACTTTCTTAAACTCAGCAAACTATGAAGTGGGAACAGTTAATTTCGGGCAAACGCCTGGGGATGGAATCGTATCAGGGAAGAAACCACGAACGCAATAACTTTCAGCGCGACTACGATCGCTTGATCTTCTCGGCTCCTTTTCGCCGACTACAAAATAAGACACAAGTTTTTCCGCTACCGGGTAGTGTATTCGT
>DLYT01000133.1:60923-61138 GCA_003447595.1 Porphyromonadaceae bacterium | reverse complement strand
GCTTGCCTGGCACACGACATGGGGAATCCGCCTTTCGGTCATTCGGGCGAACAGGCAATCGGTGCTTATTTTTCGGAAGGGAATGGCGCAAAACTTCGCGATGCTGTATTGAAGGAAAATGGTCGATGGAACGACTTCGAACGATTTGAAGGAAACGCGAACGCGATTCGCTTGCTTGCGCATCAGTTCAAAGGGCGTCGTCCGGGAGGATTCGC
>DLYT01000133.1:49614-60666 GCA_003447595.1 Porphyromonadaceae bacterium | reverse complement strand
CATAAATTCGGTTACTTCCAAACGGAGGAGTCGATCTATGCAAGCATAGCCGACGAGCTGGGTATTCCTCTGGCTTCTAAAGATCCGAAGTCTTTTGCACGCTATCCGCTGGTTTATCTGGTAGAAGCGGCAGACGATATTTGCTATCAAGTAATGGATGTGGAGGATGCGCACAAGCTAAAGATCTTAACCACCGACGAAACGCTGAATCTACTGCTTGGCTTTTTCGAAGAGCCGGTGCGCGAAAAACGCATTCGCGTGATGAGTCAGCTCGACGACATCAACGAAAAGGTTGCTTACCTTCGCTCGTGTGCAATCGGGGTATTGGTGGATGAATGTGTACGGGTGTTTCTTGAAAACGAAGACTTGATATTAACCGGTGAGATGCACGAACCGCTTATCGCACAGATCTGCACCGTTCCGAAGGAGGCTTACGAGGCTTGCTCGCGTACGGCGTGGAAAAAGATTTATCGCTCGAAGGAAGTATTAGATATTGAACTGGCCGGTTACCGCATTATCGGGATGTTGCTCGATAAATACATCGAAGCGATCTTTACGCCCAATCATGCCTATTCAAAAATATTGCTGCAACGCATACCGGAACAATACGATACGCAATGCAGCAGCACTTATGGTAAGATTCAGACAATTCTTGATTTTATATCGGGAATGACCGATGTGTACGCGCTCGACCTTTACCGAAAAATTACCGGTATGAGTCTGCCCGCGGTATAATCAAAATGCCTCTCTGTATTTGCCTTCTTGTTTGTCTTCCAAGATATTCAAATAGCTACGATATCTCGACTCGCTGATGTAATGTTGCTCTACAGCTTTCATTACGGCGCAGCCGGGTTCGTTCATGTGTGAGCAGTTGCTGAATTTACATTCTCCTGCAAACTTGAATATATCGGGGAAGTAGTGTGATACTTCGGCCTTTTCCATATCAATGGTTCCGAAGCCTTTGATTCCGGGAGTATCGATCAAATATCCGCCTTGTGGCAATGGAATCATTTCAGAGAATGTGGTTGTGTGCATTCCCTTGTTGTGATAATCGGAGATATCACCGGTGCGAAGGTTTACACCCGGCACCAATTTGTTGATTAGCGTAGACTTTCCTACACCGGAGTGACCAGAAAAGAGTGTAATCTTTCCTTTCAGTAAATCGTTTAACTGATCGAGACCGACTTCTTCACGAGCCGATATTTCATAACATGGGTAGCCAATTGTAGAATACAAATGCATCAGTGCTTCCATATATTCACGGTTTTCACCTTTCATACGGTCTACTTTATTGAAAAGTAGTTTCACCGGTACACGGTATGCTTCGGCTGTAGCCAAAAAGCGATCAATAAAAACAGTAGTAGTAATCGGATAATTAACCGTAACAATCAGCATGGCCTGATCAAGATTGGCCGCGATAATATGCGATTGCTTTGAGAGGTTTGATGCTCTTCTGATGATGTAATTTTTACGATCAGCTATTTCTGAAATAAATGCGGTTCCTTCATTATTTTCCTCAATAGTAACTCGATCGCCCACCGCGATGGGATTGGTAGTTCTAATATCTTTCAAACGAAAGCTTCCTTTAACTTTCGACTCAACAGCCTTACCTTCATCGGTAAGTACGGTATACCAACTTCCTGTATTTTTTATAACCAATCCTTGCATATGCTACTTTTAGAAAAGATGTCGGAATGGACTATTCCGACACCTTGTATTAAACGAGTTAAACTGTTAAGATCTCTTTTTCTTTTGCAGCGAAAAGCTCATCGATTTTCTTGATGTATTTATCGTGTGACTTTTGTACAACACCTTCAGTGTCTTTTGCTACGTCTTCAGGAAGACCGTCTTTTACTGCTTTCTTGATTTGATCGTTTGCTTCGCGACGTGCATTACGTACACTCACTTTCGCTGTTTCAGCTTCTTGTTTCGCTTGTTTAGCCAAAGCTTTACGACGATCTTCTGTCAATGGAGGAATACCAAGACGAATTACTTCACCGTTGTTTTCAGGAGTAATACCAACTTCTGAGTTCATGATTGCCTTCTCGATCTCTTTGATCATCGGCTTTTCCCATGGTTGGATGATGATTGTTTTTGCGTCCGGAGTGTTTACCGATGCAACGTTCGCCAATGGAACCAATTCACCATAGTAAGGTACTTTTACACCGTCCAAAATGCGAGGGCTCGCTTTACCTGCACGGATGTGAGCCAACTGTTCGTCTAAAAAGGCAACTGCTAGATCCATCTTCTCTTCTGCAGCCTTCACATATTGCTTTACTTCAACCATAAATTTGAGCTATTAATGTATTTCAATTCTTGTTGTTACAAAAATACGAAAGAAATCAAATGCGTACAAGAGTACCAATGTTCTCGCCGCTCATTACTTTCTTAAGATTTCCTACAGTATCCATGTCGAAAACGATGATTGGAAGGTTGTTTTCTTTACACATGGTGGTAGCTGTAAGGTCCATTACCTTAAGTCCGCGATTGTAGATTTCATCGTATGTGATTTCATCAAACTTCGTAGCCGTAGGATCTTTCTCAGGATCTGCCGTATAGATACCATCTACACGTGTTCCTTTAAGCATCACGTCTGCTTCGATTTCAATACCACGAAGTGCCGAACCTGTATCGGTTGTAAAGAACGGATTACCTGTTCCGGCAGAAAGGATTACGACTTCACCTTTTTCCAATAGTTCGATCGCTTTCCATTTGTTATAGAATTCGCCGATTGGCTCCATGCGGATTGCTGTAAGCACGTGTGATTTTACACCACAGCTGGTAAGTGCCGAGCTAAGAGCAAGGCTGTTGATTACCGTTGCCAACATACCCATTTGGTCGCCTTTTACACGATCGAATCCTTTAGAAGCACCGCTCAAACCACGAAAGATATTGCCACCGCCAATTACGATACCTACTTGTACACCCATTGCAACAATCTCTTTGATTTGCTCTGCGTATTCAGTCAATCGTACTTCGTCGATACCATATTGTTTTTCGCCCATTAGCGACTCTCCGCTTAGTTTGAGTAGAACTCTTTTGTATTTAGCCATATTATTATTTATTTATACTTGCTTAGAATTTTGATTTTCGCAAAGTTACGAAAAGAGACTCAACTTAAACAAATCTCACCTCCTTAAAAGCATATCTGCGTACAATCCCTTCGCTATCGCGAAGTACTAAATGCCCGGTCGACTCTGTTTTGACAACTTCTGCCAAGAATGTTCCGTTCTCATCTTCATACGCATGCATGCCTTTTCTTCGATATAGCGAGTTCTTATAAACCTCTTTTATTTCATGTTCTGCGCCATCAAGCATATCTAAGTAGTTTATATAGATTTGCGAAGCAAACTCATTGAGTAGTTTATCTAAATCATATTCCTCACCGGTAATCTGATACATCGAGACGGGATTGGGTGCATTGGTCAAGAAAAGATCTTGATTTACGTTGATTCCAATACCGATAATCGTTTGAAATACTTCGTAGCCACTCAAATCATTCTCGATCAATATGCCGCCAATCTTTTTATCTTGATAATAGATATCATTGGGCCACTTGATCGAAACATCGGGAATGTAGCGATCTAATACTTCTTTGATTGCCGTAGAAACGAGTTGAGAAATAATAAACTGATCGGAAGCTATGAGCTCTTGCGGATGAAAGATCATGCTAAAAGTCAAATTCTTGCCGGCTTCTGCTTCCCAGGTATTGCCGCGCTGACCGCGACCTGCCGATTGTTCGTAGGCAGCAACAACAGTTCCTTCCTCTTGCTCTTCTTTTTCTTGTAAAGCACGGAGGTAATTGTTGGTAGAGTCTACTTCTTGTAGTTGAATTATAGTTGCCATATCGTTTGTCGATAGATAGTTTTCAATAGTCGGATAGCTGCTTTTGCTGCTCTCTCGTTAGCCCCTTTACAACCATAGCATACGAATGTTGAATCCATTCGCGAATCAACTGATCAGACATGTCCGATTCGAGATCGATCGAGTTCCAATGCTTTTTGTTGAAATGATAGGCCGGTTGTACGGCTTCGTAATCTTCGCGTAATGCCAACGCCTTTTCGGGATTGCATTTGACCGAAATGCTTCGTTTGATCCCATCGAGTGGCAAAAGTAAGAACATTTTATGCATTACTTTAAATACCAATGTGGTGTTGTCAAAAGGCATTGACTCTGTAACACCCTTGAAAGAAAGACAATAGTCTCTTACTTCTTCTATATTCATAACAGATCGGAGATTTATTAGGTTGTATCCTTAACATATTACCAAAGAGGAGGATAAAAAGCATCTTCGATATGCTCTACCTGTGTGCCATCAGATTCTACAATCACGCCAATGATATCGAATCGTGCTTCGAGATCGATGTCGAACTTCTTAATGTAATGATCGGCCGCTGCTACGGTTCTTCTGATCTTTCTATCAGACACCGCATCGAAAGGATCTTCCAAAAAACCGGAAGTACGTGTCTTTACTTCGACAAACACAATTTCGCGATCATTGCATGCAATGAGATCTAATTCATACTTTCCCGAATACCAATTTGTTTCCAAAATATGATATCCTTTTTGCTCCATGAGCTCTTTGGCAACTTGCTCACCCAATTTGCCTGTTATATTGTGTTTTGCCATACTTATAATAGCACAAAAATAGTTTTTTCTTTTGTAATTAAGCATCTTACACTTAATTTTGCAAACATGAAGAAGAAGCGCAAAAATTCACCCTCGAGTAGGACTAGTCCGCGGATTCATAAAATAACATTCATGCTCAATGAAGAAGAGCAGAAAGCGGTAGAGCGTTATCTTGAAAAGTATCAAATTGCGAATAAATCTCGCTGGTACAGAGAAACTATTTTATCTCATATTCTCAAAACACTGGAGGAAGACTATCCTACTCTTTTTGCAGAA
Source organism: Porphyromonadaceae bacterium (assembly GCA_003447595.1). Lineage (GTDB taxonomy): Bacteria > Bacteroidota > Bacteroidia > Bacteroidales > CAMTPD01 > UBA12018. The sequence goes on along the minus strand of DLYT01000133.1, from coordinate 55,761 downwards.
AACGAAATGCGCAGATGAGCACCATTTTCAACGACGAATATTTTATGAAACAGGCCCTTCGTGAAGCCGAAGATGCCTTTGCGGAAGGAGAAGTCCCTGTTGGAGCCGTTATTGTATGTAATAATCGGATCATTGCACGTGCCCATAACCAAACTGAAACATTGAATGATCCTACGGCTCATGCCGAAATGCTGGCCATCACGGCTGCAACAAATGTATTGGGTGCCAAATACCTCAAAGATTGTACGCTTTTTGTTACGGTAGAACCCTGCATTATGTGCGCCGGTGCCATTGGCTGGTCTCAAGTCTCACGCATTGTATATGGTGCTTCGGATGAGAAAAGAGGTTTCTCTTTTTTCGCTCCGAAAGCGATGCACCCAAAAGCTCAGATTGTAAAAGGAGTGATGGAACCGGAGTGTTCTACGCTGATGTCTGACTTTTTTAAACAAAGACGATAAGTATCGATGTGATTAAAGATAAAAAGCCTTGCAGCAATATTGCTACAAGGCTTTTCTTATTTAGATGTTTTACTTTCTTCTATTTCGTCTACCTCTTCGTATTCGACGTATTCTCCTTCTTCGCGAGAGAATATTTTCTTCTTTACTTTAGCTGTATAGCTTGTTGTCTCTTTCTGCTCTTGCTTTTCTTTTCCGTACGTATTTCTCGACTGAGTGCGCGTCTTTGTTGTAGACGTACTTCCAAACAATACTTTCTTTACGGTGCGGAACAATGAAAATCCCAACAACAAAAGAAGTAGTAAAAAGAACAGCAGTATTATCAATAAGAATTTAAACATATCATAATCGTATTAACGTATAAAGCAAAGATAAAGAAGAGAGCTATTTCTTTTTGTTAAAAATAGACAAGAGAACATATAGCAAAATCGTTGCTGATATTCCCATGAACTGAAACAATGCAATCAACACAATTGCTGATATAATTAGAATATAGCGTACTTCATTTCCTTTGAATGCCAAACTCTTAACCTTAAGAGAAAACATAGGAATCTCTGCAATAAGCAAGTAAGAAGTAAGAAGGATCAAGACAGAAGTAACTCCTATAAATACAGGATTTCCTTCGTATGCATACGCTTGTACCGAATAAGCAAATGACAACCAAAACAATGCGTTTGCCGGAGTTGGTAGTCCGATAAACGATGTTGTTTGACGTTCATCGACATTGAATTTAGCCAGGCGTAGTGCCGAATATATAGGTATGATAAATGCTATATAAGGGAAATAAGATGTCATAAACGGACAAATAGCAGCAACAGCAGTTGCTTGCTTCAACAAGAAGTAAACAATCATACCCGGAGCAACACCGAAGCTTACACAATCGGCCAAGGAGTCGAGCTCTTTACCAATCGGAGAATATGCTTTTAATGCTCTTGCAGACATCCCATCGAAAAAGTCGAATACTGCAGCTGCAATAATAAGAATCGAAGCAACAAGGATGTTACCTTGTAAAGCTTGAATAATTGCGATACAACCGCAAAATAGATTCAAACTTGTGATTCCGTTAGGAATATGTTTTGTTATTCCGTTTGCCATATTTTTATCATTTAGCGGACAGACGAGCAATCGGTGTTTGATTTCCGGTTACTTTCTGATCCATTTCAACTAAGACTTCCGTACCAACAGGTAAGAATACGTCTACACGCGAACCAAATTTGATAAAGCCCATGTGCTCATCAACGTGACACTTCTCTCCTACTTTTGCATACGTAACAATACGGCGTGCTAATGCTCCGGCAATTTGACGTACCAATACATCAACTCCGTTACGCGTAGTAATAACCACGGTAGAGCGTTCGTTTTCCGTACTTGATTTTGGTAAGTATGCGGCCATAAAACGACCATTTTGATGCGAGACATGCTTTACGGTTCCGTTTACCGGAAACCAATTGGCGTGTACGTTAAATACGGTCATAAAGATAGATATCTGAAGTTTTTTCTCTCCAAAATACCCATTTTCCATAACCTCTTCGATGGCTACAATTGTTCCATCCGAAGGTGCAATCACAAGCCCTTCCGAGTCGTAAGGAAAACGTCTGAACGGACTTCTGAAAAAGTTTAAAACCAACAAGAATAATATAGACGACACTGCAGCAACTCCGTAAAACCAACCGGTTGCGCCTATCATCTGATATAAAGCGAAGTTTATCAGAAACAATACTGTAAACAGCGTTAATAAAATACCCGTTCCTTCTTTATGTACCTTCATTATATGTTGTTTGTTGAAATTTCCACGTTATATTCTAAGTTACAAAGGTAGTTTATTTTATAGAACAATCAAAACAGGAAAGCTATCTCACTTGCTCTATCTGATTTAATTCAATATACCATAAATAACCTTTCACGTTTTTAAAGCCCATTTGTTTGATTAGCTTGACGTAATTGCGTACTTGATAATGATATAACTTGTCTTTGATATGCCCGAATTTATAATCTACAACGATCACTTGATTGCCCTGATCAATCATAACCCTGTCGGGGCGTTTTGCAAAGTCATCGACCGATAAAATCTCAATCTCATTCAGGACTTTCAAAGAGCCGTCGAACCAATGTTTTACTTCGGGTTTTGAGATGTGCTTCTGCAAAAGATCGCAAAGGCGAATTCCTTCTTCAGAGGTAATCATCCCCGCAATAATCATCCGCTCTACTGCCGCCTCAATATCTTCGTGAGTGGTGATTTCTCCCAAGATTTCGTGCATCAGTTTACCATATTTCAACTGCTCGTCTCCGATCAAGATATCCCGATCTTGTAAACGCAGTGATAACCTGTCGCCCAAATCAATGGATTCGATGCGCTTCATTTCAATTTCCTGAACGGTTTTCTTTTCTCCTTGCTTGTATTTAGGATGCCACCAATCGCCATATTCAAAGGTCGCTTGTTCGTCATCCCAATAATCGCCCAAGTTTACAATCTCATCATCCTCGAGCGTTTTAGCCGGCAGAGAAGATGCCATATTAAACACACTCTCCATCAATGATGCAATCGAGTTGATTCCGTCTTTTTTGGCTTTAGGCGCAAACAAGATCATCTCATCTTTCGCTCTGGTAAAGGCTACGTAAAGTGTATTTAGGTTATCGATATACGCATGGAGTTTTTCATGATAATAATCCATGGCAAAGATCGTCTTTATCAAGTCTTTCGTATACTTGATCGGTACCAGCGTAAGTTCATTGAATGGAGCTTTCGAGGGTTTGCACCACAAAATAGGTGCTTTATGCCCTTTGCTTTCGATTTCCCAATCGGTAAAGGGCATCACTACAGCTCTAAAACCTAAACCTTTCGACTTATGCACCGTCATGATACGAATTGCGTCTTGGGCATCGGGGGTTACAATGGTTTTTCTATACCCGAAATCGTCCCACCATTTTAGGTAACGAGCCAAATCGCCCGACTCCCGATTCATATAATCCATGATCATATCCAGCAATGCTTGCACAAACGGTTGCTCATTGTCGGGAATAGCCGGAGCAAACAACGCAACCAAACCTTCGATCATCTCATAAAGAGACTCGGTTTGCAGTCGCTGCAATTCCGCATCAACGGGTCCATCGAAATGCACGTTCTCTTCGGCAAAGACATCTGCCAAATCTGTAATCGTTTTGTTTTGCTGTTCGAGACGTAGATGCTCCATCACTGCAAGCTTATACAGTGTTTCATCATCAGGCTTGTTCAAATAACGGAGCAAACTGATCATAAAACGTACCGATGCCGCACTGCCGATAAACAATGCCTCGTCGGATATAAACTCATACCTTTCGGGAGAATCCGGATTCTCTTTTTTATATTCCAACAACTTGTTGGCAACCAATGATGCCTCGGAGTTGGTTCGCACCAATACCGCAATATCGCTCAGTCGATAGCCGTCTTGTTGCAATTTCTGCAAACTTTCGATCATCAGATCTAATGCAGCCTCTTTCCAACTCACCTCCTCTTCTTCGATAAAGTGCACTTTCACGTGTCCGTCTTGTGATAAAAACGGAGGAGCTACATTTTGATACAATTTACCATACGCCTTGGTTAGTTTATGCGACATCTCGTCTTGCTGATCTTCATTCAGCGTAGACTCTTCCATTCCGAGGTTAAACTCGCCTTGGAGGATTCTCGACGAAAGCGCAAAGAAGGCATTATTAAAATCTACGATGCATTTACAACTACGCCAATTATCTTCGAGTACTTGCTCTTCAATCCCTTCCGAAATGAAGTCTTTTGCAATCTGCGTGTCTAGCAACGTCCAGTCAGAATTTCGAAAACGATAGATACTTTGCTTCACATCACCTACGATCAGATTGAAACGATCTTCAGCCAATGAGTTTTTGATGAGCGGGCGAAAGTTGCTCCACTGCATCGACGATGTATCCTGAAACTCATCAATCATAAAGTTATCAATATTCACTCCGGTTTTCTCGTAAATAAACGGCGCGTCGCTTTCATCAATCACTTTATTGAGGAGTTCGTTTGTATCGGAAATCAACATGATGTTCTTTTCTTGTCGATAGGCCGAAACCTGTTTAGACACATCGCTCAAGATAGCCAACACGTAATAAAAACGCAAAATACTCACCGCGGATAAATAATCGGCACGATTACTGAATAAGTCTACAATCTGTCGGACACAGTCGTTGAGTCCCCCGTGATAAGCAGACTCGATTTGAGACTTTACTTCTGTCGCCGCTTTTGCTGTAGACCAATTGTCTAACGTATCTACCAAGTTGCAAAAAGTAGCTGTCGGTTCCTTCCAGTCTCCTGAAGCTAATTTATCAAAGTAGCCAAATGGAGAGCGAGAACCTCCTTTGAAATCGGAGAACTTCAACCCGTATTGATCAAGTAAGCTGACTCCTTTCTCGCCAAGCAGCTTCACCTTAGCTTCAAACTCTTTTACAATACCATCGAGTTTCGCCTTGTAGTTTTGAAGTGTCTCTTTTTGGGCCGTATCTTCATTTACTTTGTCGGCATATTCTTTGAAGCTCTCCTTAAAGATCTCCTGACTCAGCCCCAAAATATCTTTGCGCAACTCCCAACTGTCTCCGTTTTCTACTTTGTCTGTCGTGAATCGGATCAGCCAATCAAGCAGGTTCTTGTTTTCGGGCTTTTGCAAGTCATTTAGCATCATTTCAACCGCTTCTGTCAGCACCATTCTTTCATCCATCTCTAGACCATATCCTCCTTGCAACCCGATTTCACGGGTAAAGGCACGCATGGTTTGCTGAAAGAAACGGTCTATCGTACTGATATTAAAAGAAGAGTAATCGTGTAGCACATCGATCAAAATCTCTTTTGCCTCGTTACGTATCGATTGCTCTGTTCTGTCGAATCGCTTCATCAAGCCTTCGAGATAGCCCGATTTTTCACCGTCTGCAAGCGCGTAAAGCTCCATCACGATACGGGTTTTCATCTCTTCGGTTGCTTTATTGGTAAAAGTAACCGCGAGAATACGCTTAAATCCGCCGGGGTTGTTAAACAACAGATTCAAGAATGCCTCTGTCAGTTTGTACGTTTTACCCGACCCTGCCGATGCTCGATAAAGTGTCAACATAATACTTCTAATTATCTCGTTTTTTGATGCTTATTTATAGACTTACAACTAGCGAATTCCACCTCTTAGATGATACGAGCTTTGCTATAGCCTTCTTTCTTTAACAGCTCTAATACCTTCTGACGAAGATCTCCTTGCACGATCATCTCACCGTCTTTTGCAGATCCGCCTACTCCGCATTTTACCTTCAACCAACGACCCAATTCTACCAGGTCCTCTTCAGTTCCCACAAAACCGGTTACAAGCGTTACTGCCTTTCCTCCTCTATTGCGTTTATCGAGTTGTATTTTTAGCGGTTGCTTCTCCTTTGCGATTGTTTCTAGTTCTTCTTCATCACCGTTTTCATATTGAAAATCAGGATTTGTCGAGTAAACAACATTCAATCGATCTCTCCAATCATTCTTTTTCATAGCTCATATATTAATATGTATCGACAATTCTTTTAGATCTCCCGGTAAAAATAGCGTTTTTTGCTGCTTCTTGATATACAATAATGCAAAATAAACAGGGTCTGTCACGCATCCAAAAAGGTGCACCACAGATCCAAAAGGATTCATCATACATCCAAAAAGGTCTGTCACGCATCCAAAAGGGTTCGT
>DLYT01000133.1:39761-49428 GCA_003447595.1 Porphyromonadaceae bacterium | reverse complement strand
CGCATCCAAAAGGGTTCGTCACGGACCACGGTTTTAATGCAAAAACAGAACAATAATACCTGCTCACTTTTCCTGCAAGAATGCGGGTTACACTTAGCTTCTTTCATGCTCAAAACAGCCCATTTTACTCTATTTTTTTTTGCGCTATGATACCATACATATATATACCCCTTAGGGGGATATATGTATGTGTAAATCATAGCCGCAAGTTTCGGAGTCAGAAGAATTACGCACCGAGCATAAGTGAAATCATTCACGCTCCGTAAACAAAACTACTGACGCAGCGTAACTGAATACACGCACGCTGCGTGAATAAAAACAAGCACCGTGCGTGGGCAAAAACAAGCCTCCCAAAACGTAAGAACACGTAAAAAGAAAGACGAATACAGACAAACAGAGACGAACACGGATCGGAAGCTGCTTCGAGTCCCTATATTCGCAAAACCAAATAGACCGCCACTACGAAACAAGTAGTAAAAGTCACTCACGGTTGCCGCTGTCCGTGTAAACAGTCGGAGCTCGATCTTTCAAATTTCACAAGTCAAACAAGCACTTCTTATTGTTAAGGAATGCCCTCTGAAATTGATAGTTCGTAAAAAAAATATACTTTTGCACTTAAATGAGCAAAACGAGAAAATGAAAAGCGAAGAATCAACTATTACATGGAACGTTCCGGAGCCAACTCTCCGACGCTTACCTTGGTACCTAGCCTTTGTTAAACTACTAAAGAACAGAGGTGAGACCTACGTATCGTCTACACAGATTGCGAAGGAAATAAGTGTCGATGCTTCTCGAGTTGCCAAAGATCTGTCATTTGTTCACATTTCGGGAAAGACACGTGTCGGCTACGAAATAGATACGATGATCGATGTATTGGAACGTTTTCTCGGCTTCACTCAAACACACAAAGCTGTTATTTTTGGCGTTGGTAGCCTTGGTGCCGCATTACTACACGACTCCGGACTTGCTCAATTCGGATTGGAAGTAGTTGCAGGATTTGATGTAAATCCGAACACTGTAGGCTCTTCAATCAATGGTATTCCGGTATATCACTTCGATGATTTTGCGGAAATGCAAAAAACCATCAACGCTCAAATCGGCATTATTACTGTTCCGGTAGACAAAGCTCAGGAGGTAACCGATTTTATCATTCACGGAGGAATTAAAGCAATCTGGAATTTCACTCCTTTTAGATTGCGAGTTCCGGATAATATCGTCATCCAAAACACTTCCATTTATGCACACTTGGCAGTAATGTTTAATCGATTAAACTTCAACAATAAGTAATATGAAGATCATTGCGGTAGGAATGAATTATTCCGAACACAACAAAGAACTGAATCATACGCTTGAGCTGAAAGAGCCGACGATTTTTATGAAATCAGATTCTTCAATATTGAAAGACGGAAAGCCTTTCTACATTCCGGACTTTTCGAACGAGATTCATTATGAAACGGAAGTTGTTGTAAAAATATCTCGTTTAGGCAAAAATATTGCCGAACGATTTGCTCATCGCTATTATGAAGAAGTTACTGTAGGTATTGACTTTACAGCACGAGATCTTCAAAATAAGCTCAGAGCAGAAGGATTACCGTGGGAAATATCGAAGGCTTTTGATCATTCGGCAGTTTTAGGAACATTTATTCCTGTAACTGATATTACCGATATCAATTGTACTTCTTTTCATCTCAACATCAATGATAAGATGGTACAACAGGGAAATACAAAAGATATGCTTTTCTCCATTGATCAAATTATCGCATATGTAAGCAAATTCTTCACATTGAAGATCGGAGATTTGATTTACACGGGCACCCCGGTTGGTGTAGGTCCGGTTCATATCGGCGACAGACTCACCGGCTATCTCGAAGATAAGAAACTTCTCGACTTCCAAGTGAAATGATAAATACATAACCCATGCTTTTGTTCTTCGGAATTGAATGCATGGGTTTATTTTTGCAATCAAGTATAAACACCATTATTATAACTATGAAGATAAGAGTTGGATTCGGATACGATGTACATGCTTTTGCCGACAATAGAGAGCTGTGGCTGGGCGGCATAAAAATAGATCACACACAAGGACTTTTAGGACACTCTGATGCAGATGTCCTGATTCACGCTATTTGTGATGCACTGCTAGGTGCTGCCAATCTTAGAGATATCGGGTTTCACTTTCCCGATACGGCCGGAGAGTTTAAAAACATTGACAGTAAGATTTTATTGGCACAAACCATACAACTGATTCGCGACAAAGGATACGAGCTTTGCAACATTGATGCTACAATTTGCGCCGAGCGCCCGAAATTGAATCCACACATTCCGACAATGCAAAAAACACTAGCCGATGTTATGAAGGTTGATGCGGATGATATCTCTATCAAAGCTACTACAACTGAGAAATTGGGCTTTGTGGGCAGACAAGAAGGAATTGCCGCATACGCGACAGCACTGATTCAAAAACACACATATTAACAAAATGAGCTTTATTTCTTACAAAATACTATCATTTGACTCTTTATGATGGTGGTATGGAAATATGTTGCTACATTTGCTGAGATAAACTAACAACTCTCACTTTTAAAAACGCTTTTTTAATTACAATTCCATGCAAAAAGGAAAACCTGTTAAATTAGTACTAGACGACGGAACTTGCTTCGAAGGAAGATCGTTTGGTTATGAGAATCCTACAGCTGGCGAAGTAGTTTTCAACACCGCAATGGTGGGTTACCCAGAAAGCTTAACTGACCCTTCGTATGCAGGACAAATTCTAACTGTAACTTATCCTTTGGTTGGTAACTACGGAGTTCCGCAGAGTACAACAACAAACGGAGTCTCAGATTTTCATGAATCAGAGAAAGTTCAAGTTAGCGGTTTAATCATCTCAGACTACTCGTTCGATTTCAGTCACTGGAATGCAGAAAGAAGTCTTGGCGATTGGCTTAAAGACAGTAAAGTTCCCGGTATTTACGGTATTGATACTCGCGAGTTGACAAAACTTTTGCGCGAAAGAGGATCAATGTTGGGTAAATTGGTGTTCTCTGATGAGAATGAAATTGACTTTATCGATCCAAACATTGAAAACCAAGTAGCAAACGTTAGCTGCAAGGAAGTGATCAATTATGGAAGTGGCGATAAAACTGTTGTAATGGTAGACTGTGGTGTAAAACACAACATCATCCGTTGCCTTACAGATCGTAACGTAAACGTGGTACGAGTGCCTTGGGATTACGACTTCTCAACATTGAACTACGATGGACTTTTCATTTCAAACGGACCAGGTAACCCTGACCATTGTAATGTTACAGTAGATCATATTCGTAAAGCTATCAGCCAAGATAAGCCTATCTTTGGTATTTGTATGGGTAACCAACTTCTTTCAAAAGCAGGTGGTGCTAGCACATATAAATTGAAATATGGACACCGTTCACACAATCAGCCGGTAAGAATGGTTGGAACAAACAGATGTTTCATCACATCTCAAAACCATGGTTTTGCTGTAGATAATTCAACTCTTGGTCAAGAGTGGGAACCTCTATTCATTAACATGAACGACGGTACAAACGAAGGTATTAAGCACAAGACGAAACCTTTCTTCTCAGCTCAGTTCCACCCGGAAGCGGCTAGTGGTCCTACTGATACTGAATTTTTGTTTGACGACTTCATTAAAATGATTCACGAAGCCTAAGGATTTGTTATTTATCCGAAGGCTATTTTTTTACCTTGAAAGCAAAACGACATCGTAAAAGTGTCGGCGTTTCACGAAAAACAGTTTATTAAAAAGATGGCAATTAATAAAGACATAAAGAAAGTTTTGATTTTAGGATCGGGAGCTCTAAAAATCGGTGAAGCTGGAGAATTTGACTACTCTGGATCACAGGCTTTAAAGGCGCTTCGTGAAGAAGGTATCGAAACTGTATTGATCAATCCAAATATTGCAACAGTTCAAACATCGGAAGGTGTAGCTGACAAGATTTACTTCTTGCCGGTAACTCCATACTTTGTTGAAAAAGTTATCGCTAAAGAACAACCAGATGGAATTCTTCTTGCATTTGGCGGACAAACAGCGTTGAACTGTGGTGTTAAGTTATACCAATCAGGCATCCTTGAGCGTTACAACGTTCAAGTGTTAGGTACTCCTGTTCAGTCGATTATCGACACAGAAGACCGTGACCTTTTTGTGAAGAAACTTGACCAAATCGACGTTAAAACAATCAAGAGTATCGCTGTTGAATCAACAGAAAATGCTTGTAAAGCTGCTGCAGAACTAGGCTATCCGGTTATTGTACGTGCCGCTTACACATTGGGTGGTCTTGGTAGTGGATTCTGCGACAATCAAGAAGAACTTGAGAAACTTGCAGAAAAAGCATTCGCATATTCTAATCAGCTTTTGATCGAGAAATCGCTTCGCGGCTGGAAAGAAATCGAGTACGAAGTAGTACGTGACGCATACGACAACTGTATTACAGTATGTAATATGGAAAACTTTGACCCACTGGGTATCCACACAGGTGAAAGTATCGTTGTTGCGCCTTCACAAACACTTACAAACAGCGAATACCACAAGCTTCGTGAACTTGCAATCCGCATCGTTCGCCACATCGGTATCGTTGGAGAGTGTAACGTTCAGTACGCATTCGACCCATATTCAGAAGATTATCGCGTGATTGAAGTAAACGCTCGTTTGAGCCGCTCTTCAGCTCTTGCATCTAAAGCAACTGGTTATCCATTGGCTTTCGTTGCTGCGAAACTTGGTCTAGGATACGGCTTGTTCGAATTGAACAACTCGGTTACAAAAACAACTTCTGCATTCTTCGAACCAGCTCTTGACTACATCGTTTGTAAAATCCCTCGTTGGGACTTAGGCAAATTCCAAGGTGTAGCGAAAGAGATCGGCTCAAGTATGAAATCAGTTGGTGAAGTTATGGCAATTGGTCGCACATTCGAAGAGGCTATTCAAAAAGGTCTTCGTATGGTTGCGGGTGGTATGCACGGTTTCGTTGCCAACAAAGAGTTGAAGTTTGACGATCTTGAAAAAGAGCTAAAAGCTCCAACAGATAAGCGTATCTTCGCTATCTCTCAAGCTTTTGCAAAAGGATATACAGTGGAGCAAATTCACGAGTTAACTCGTATCGACCATTGGTTCCTTCAAAAACTAGAATATATCTTCAAGTGCTCTAAAGAACTTGAACAATATAATAACTCAATCGAGATTCCTAAAGACTTGCTTCGTTCTGCGAAACAAATGGGATTCTCTGACTTCCAGGTTGCAAAACTTGTTTACAAATCAACTGCTGAGATTGAAAAGCATAGCTTGGATATCCGTGCAAGACGTAAAGAGTTTGGTATCGTTCCTGTTGTAAAACAAATCGATACACTTGCAGCTGAATATCCAGCACAAACCAACTACTTGTATCTTACTTACAGTGGTACCGGAAATGATATCAAATACCTAGGCGACCACCGTTCGGTTATCGTTCTTGGTTCTGGTGCATACCGTATCGGTTCATCTGTAGAGTTTGACTGGTGTTCGGTTAATGCTTTGCAAACAATTCGCAAAGAAGGATATCGTTCGGTAATGATCAACTACAATCCTGAAACTGTATCTACAGACTACGATATGTGTGATCGCCTATACTTCGACGAACTTACGTTTGAAAGAGTTATGGATATCATCGAACTTGAAAATCCTCATGGTGTAATGCTTTCGGTTGGTGGTCAGATCCCTAACAACCTTGCAATGCGTCTTGATGAGCAAAAGGTAAATATCCTTGGTACATCTGCAAAAAGCATCGACAATGCTGAAGACCGTCACAAATTCTCGAGCATGCTAGACCGTATCGGTGTAGACCAACCTCGTTGGAAAGAGCTTAGCTCTGTTGATGACGTAAACGGTTTCGTTGCAGAAGTAGGTTTCCCTGTATTGGTAAGACCTTCATATGTACTTTCGGGTGCTGCGATGAATGTATGTTCGAATCACGAAGAACTAATCGACTTCTTAGCTCTTGCTGCTGATGTTTCGAAAAAACACCCTGTTGTAGTAACAGAGTTTATCGAAAACTGCAAAGAGATCGAGATCGATGCGGTTGCTGATAAAGGTGATATCGTAATGTACGCAATTTCAGAGCACATCGAATTTGCCGGAGTTCACTCTGGTGACGCGACAATCCAGTTCCCTCCACAACGTTTGTATGTTGAGACTGTACGTCGCATCAAGAAAGTAGCTCGCATGATTGCTAAAGAGTTGAATATCTCTGGTCCATTCAATATTCAGTTCCTTGCAAAAGATAACGACATCAAAGTAATCGAGTGTAACCTTCGTGCTTCACGAAGCTTCCCATTCGTTTCAAAGGTTCTAAAAATCAACTTGATCGATCTTGCTGCTCAAATCATGCTTGGTCTTAAAGTTGAGAAACCAAACAAGAGCGAATTTGATCTAGATTACGTTGGTATCAAAGCTTCTCAATTCTCATTCCACCGCTTGCAAAAAGCTGACCCTGTTTTAGGTGTTGATATGGCTTCTACAGGTGAGGTTGGATGTATTGGAGATAACTATTACGAAGCTGTATTGAAATCTCTACTTTCTGTAGGATATTCAATTCCTAAGAAAAACATTCTGATTTCTTCAGGTCCTACAAAATCAAAAGTAGATCTATTAGAAGCAGCTCGTAAACTTCAAGAGAAAGGATATAACCTATTCGCAACAGGCGGAACACATCGTTTCCTTGCAGAAAACGGTGTAGAAACTACACAAGTTTACTGGCCTAGCGAAGGTAAAACACCTTCAGCTCTAGATATGATTAAAGAGAAACAAATTGACATGGTTGTAAACATTCCTAAGAATCTTACTCAAGATGAATTGAAGAATGGATATACAATCCGTCGTGCGGCAATTGACTACAACATTCCATTGTTGACAAATGCACGTTTGGCTTCTGCTTTCATCAATGCATTCTGCAACATGAGCGAAGACGATATCCAAATCAAACGTTGGGACGAATACAAATAAGACAATTCTTATTAAATATAGAAAGTCACTATCATTCAGTTGGTAGTGACTTTTTTTTTTTACATCTTTGAAACGAATCTAAAGTAGATGATATTTATTTTTATATCATGAATATTGTCTATATCCTATTTATGCAAAATATTGAATTATCTAAATCAGATCGAGATGAAAAGAAGCCTATATGCTCAAATAACGTTCATACTCATTTCTATGATTATATCTTTAGCAACTATTTCTCCTTGCATTGCCCAAGAGGTTGGGAAAGCATACAAAGGAGAGCATATTGAGTTTGATATAGCACAATTACGAAAAATAGCAGAACAAGATACTGCTCATATGATCGTCATTCCTCGTGTTTATGATAAACCGATGACTATTGGAGAACCGTTATCACTAAAACTAGATTTACGCGGAATTGCTCAACCCGATATTGTTACGTTTGGAAACCCGGCACTGCAACTAATGAAAGGAATGCCAATCTACGCACATGCACACGGAGATGAACTACCAGGTATAGGTGGATACAATGCGATCGGATTAGCTTTAGTTACTTATCTAAATGAGAAAACTCGACTAATCAATGGCTCAGAAGTAAATTCGTCGTTCTATAATCCATACAACTATTCCCCATTTCATAATCTTGGAGTATATTCTGCCATGGAGTATGATGTAGACGAACACCTTACCCTTAGTACATACGGCCGATATATGATTCAAGACAACAAGACGCCTCGCATAATAAAACCGGCGTTTGTTCCACAAAATATTATTGGAGGCTCCGCTAAATTCAAGATCAATGATAACGTCAAAGTTAGAGTTGGTGTGGAAGTAAGGCAATATCGATAAATCGAAAATGCATAAATGCATAAATTTTCATTTTTAGATTTGATCTGATCAATATTTAGATATCTTTGTAACAATGCCCTTAATTAAAAAGATGAAATGAAAACCTCTGCCAAGGTTATATTGATAACAACGATATTCGTATTTATCTTTAGCTACTGCGAGAAAAAGAACATAAATACGATAATCGAAACATGTGAAACACTTGTTGACGAAAATCCGGACAGCGCCTATGTTCTATTAGACGATCTCCAGATAGAAGAACATACAAATCCTAAAATACTTGCCGAGTTTGTATTGCTTTATTGCAAAGCAACAGACAAGTTATACAAAAAGAATAAGTATGACTCTTTACTTGTTCAAACAATCGAAACATTTCGAACATACGATGACATTCCGAAACTAGCTCTGGCAAATTATTATGCCGGACGAATTGCTCATCATAATCACAACCTAAAAAATGCGGCTCAATATTACTTAGCATCGCTCGAAGAATGTAATAAAATTAATGATAACGAATTAAAGGCTCGAAATTATTATTACATGGGAGTAATGCACCAGTCTCAGTTCAATTATACACAGGCAATAAATAGTTATACTGAGTCTGAACGATATTTCGATATTGCCAATAACAACAAATACAAAAACCTTATATATATTTCAATAGCGGACTGCTACAATCTAAATCAAAAAAGTGATAGCGCTTTTATCTATTATGATAAAGCTATCGAATATGCTAAATCTACAAAAAATGAAATTGGCTTATCTCATGCTCTTAAAAATAAAGGTATTGCATATCGCAAAATCAATAAAAATAAAGAAGCCATCGAGTGTATCAAACAATCTTTTTCAGCCAATACAACTCCTGAAAATAAAGCCAACCGATATATAACACTAGCATACATATTCAAAGATATTAATGAGAATGACTCTGCTCGTTATTATCAAGAAGAAGTCGCAAAAATATCCAAGCATGTAAATGACCATTTACGATTACTATCAATATACCTAAATTTAAGCCAAATAGAAGAACAAACAAATAATTACAAAGAGGCTCTAGGGTATTATAAACTGTATACTGCTTCTTCAGACAGTGTCATTAGTGCTAAAAAACAAGCCACATTGATTGAGGTAGAAAAGAAATATAATAACGAACGTCTTGAGAATCTAAATAACAAATTACTTGCAGAGCGGTTAACGTTGACAATCTTCATTGTAATTCTCGTGATTCTAATTATCGGAGCCGCATATATTATCAATAATGCAAATAAGAAGAAAGAGCAACGCCTTATTCAAGCGGAAACAACACTTGAGACTCTAAATAGAATGGTGTCTGATTATGAAGCAAAAGATAATAAGCTAAAGAAATTATTATTGCATAATCTTGAAGTGTCTAAAAAAGTAGCCCTAATGCATGCGCAATCTCCAGACAAGAGTAAGTCCTTCTTGCAAAAGTTTAATGAGGTTATGTATGGAGAACAAACGGACTATTCTCTCAACTGGCAAGAATTATATGAAACGATAAATGAGTTGTATGATAATTTTGAATTGAAATTATCGCATCGATATCCGAATCTTACCGACAAAGAAATTCAACTGTGTTGTTTGCTTAAAGCTGAATTTCGAACCGATGAGATTGCATTTATTCTTCAACTGAGTGTTTATAGTATACACAAACGAAAAACTGATATTCGAAAAAAACTATCAACGAAAGAAGGTGAAGATATTATTGCATTTCTTGAGGAACAACTAAAATAAAATCTCTTTTTTATGAACATTTTATGCATCTAAAAAGGCATTACAAGGTTTTAGAGA
>DLYT01000133.1:32013-39490 GCA_003447595.1 Porphyromonadaceae bacterium | reverse complement strand
ATTATCGACTAATTACAAGTACAAATATCATTTCTTTTGCATATATTTGCAATACATCAAATACAAAACACTAGGATATGAATGCAAAAAGATTGCTAACCAGTATTGTTTTTCTTTTTATCTCTGTAATGACTTTTGCGAGTTCATTCAATAGAGAAGATCTTGTTCTTATGGATCAGCTCAGAGAACATGGAAGAGAAAATGAAGTACGCTCTGTTCCTACCCTTACGGCTGCAGCATACATTGAGAACGGTGTACTTACTGTAGAAGTATTGAGGACTAATGAAAACTACCAAGTTCAAATTGAAGATGTATACGGACTACCGTTACAAAGCAAAATGTTACGAGGTAGAGATGGAAAATGTCAATTAAGTATTAAAAGCCTTAGAAGTGGAGAATACACATTGACTATTGTTGGAATGAATACTAATTCGGTCATTACTGGCCAATTTACAATATTGTGAAGGTTGTGATTAATCTGCACGAAAAAACGTATTTGTTATTAACCAAAACCTACCTTACTAGACTCTAAAGTCTAGAATAATAACACGACAAATACTTTTTTCACTACATTGAGAATTAAGATTAAACTTTTGGTGAGGATTACCTTTCGGGGTAATCCTCTACTTTTATATATAAGCGTTATTGCATCAAAATAAAAAAGCACACTACAGTTAACAAATAAGTCAACCATAGTGTGCTTGTATTAGTCGTAATTGATCTTAAATCATCTTCAAGACCTCAATCATCATCTTATAAAAGTTCACAACTGAAGGAATATTCAACTGCTCATCCGGAGAATGAGGATATTGCAAAGTAGGCCCAACAGAAACAATATCTAAATCGGGATATTGTGCTTTGATAATACCACATTCTAACCCCGCATGCATAACCTTCACTTCAGGTACAATTCCAAAAAGGTCCTCATACGCTTTAGAAGTTATTTTAAGCAGCTCAGAATTAATATTAGGCTGCCATCCCGGATATGCATTTCCATACTCAACCTTAGCTCCAGCCAATGCAAATACACTTTCAAGAGAAGAGCACAAAGCTAGTTTTCGTGTTTCCGAAGAACTACGAACTAAGAAGCTAATTTCAATCACCCCTTCCTCCGATTTTACAACAGCAAGATTACTCGAAGTTTCTACAGTACCCGGAAAATCAGCGAGCATACTAATCACTCCATTCTGACAACCCTCTACCGCATTAATTAAAGCATCTTGAATCTCTTCCGGAATAAGAAAAGCAGGTAGGTCTACACTTTCCGCATCAAATTGAAGATTCGATTCGATACCCGCATATTCTTCTCTGTATACATCTTGATAGTCTGCAACAAGTTCCCAAAAAGCCTCTACATTATCTCCCGGGATCGTTACAATTGCAAAAGCTTCTCGTGGAATCGCATTACGCAAAGATCCACCATTGATCGAAGCTAGACGTGCCCCATAATCCATTACCGCTTCTTTTAAGAAACGAATCAATAGTTTATTGGCATTGGCACGACCAAGATGAATGTCAACACCTGAATGTCCACCTTTAAGACCAGTCAAAGAAAGCTTGATAGCTATATCTCCTTCCGGAATTTCATAATCGTCTTTATAATGAAAAGACGCGTTAATATCAGC
Source organism: Porphyromonadaceae bacterium (assembly GCA_003447595.1). Taxonomy (GTDB): domain Bacteria; phylum Bacteroidota; class Bacteroidia; order Bacteroidales; family CAMTPD01; genus UBA12018. Next base: position 37,865 of record DLYT01000133.1, on the reverse strand, counting down.
TCCTCCGGCACAACCCACAAATAACTCGCCATCTTTCTCTGAATCGGTATTTATCATAATCGATCCTTTCAAGAATCCAGATTTTAGATTAACGGCTCCAACCATACCTACTTCTTCGTCAACAGTAAACAAAGCTTCGATAGGTCCATGAATCAAAGTGTTATCCTCAAGGATCGCCATTATTGTTGCAGCACCGATACCGTTATCAGCACCTAAAGTGGTATCCTTAGCTTTCACCCATTCGCCTGAAATATACGTTTGAATAGGATCCGTAAGAAAATCGTGTTCAACTCCGCTATTTTTCTGCGGAACCATGTCTAAGTGAGCTTGAAGAATCACAGTTCTACTGTTTTCCTTTCCAGTTGAAGCAGGCTTACGTATTAGCACATTTCCAACTTCATCTACAAGAGTTTCGAGACCAAGTTTTTTCCCAAATGAAACAACATGAGCCACTACTGCTTCCATGTGTCCGGTAGTACGAGGTATTTGAGTCAATTCATAGAAATACCCCCATACACTCTGCGGAGTCAAATTTTTGATTTCTTCTGCAGCCATATTAATTAATTATTTGATTTAACGGACTTCTTATTGATTAACGGTAAAGCTATGATCGCAGCTAATCCCACAAGTCCGGTCCATATCGTTTGTACACCATGCACTATCAGTGCAAAAGCCGAAGCATCTAAGTTTGTTACGCCGAAACAAACAAGGGTAGAGATGACCATAAAATGCCAAGGTCCAATACCTCCTTGCACAGGAACTGCCACGCCGACGCTACTCATGGCAAAAGCAATAAGACCAATATCAACCCCTAAATCTTTCGTAAAATCGAAAGCGTAAAATGTAGTATAAAAGAAAAAGAAGTAACCTATCCATATACCGGCAGTACATAAAAGAAACATAAACTTCTCCTTCATATACCAGACGGTCTTGATACCGGTCCATATATTTCTGATCACATCTATGATTCGTGCTACAACAGCTACATGTTTGAAATATCGAATAACGATCCAAGCCAAAGCAGCCAAAGCACAAATAATGATGTATACCCAGCTGGAATCTATAAATTTATGAAACCCTGTGAGTAAATCGGGATGATCCACAAAAAATCGAGAAAAGAAGTCAATATTGAATGTAAAGATAGACAAAACTAATAACCCGACAGTTATTGTATCGGCCAAACGATCGATCACCAATGTACCAAAAAGCTTACTATAGGAAATATGCTCATATTGAGTAATCACTCCACAACGCCAAAACTCTCCGATACGAGGCAAGATCAGGTTAATCGCATAACTACCAAGAACAGCGCAAATTAGATTTATTTTACGCGGTTTTTCTCCAAGTGTTTTAATCAAGAGATTCCACCGATATCCTCTAATTACATTTGCGGCTGCACCAAACAGCAGCGATATACATAAGACATCGTATTTTACTCCCTCTTTCAACACATGCCATATCGCATTCATATCAACTTGACGATACAAATACCAAAATAATGCAACCCCAAAAAATAGTGGCAACACTACTTTTAGTATTGACTTTGAGAGCTCTTTAAAATTCATAAGGCTGAAAACTTTTCAAATTAATTGTCTTACCTTTGTGTATTGGCAAATATAAGTAATATTACAATATTAACATCATAAATCTAGCGGATGAAATTGGTTCGCCCAAAGAAAGCTCTCGGTCAACACTTCCTTACCGATTTGACGATTGCAGAGCGCATAGCAGACTCCATTGAGCAATTTAAGCACCTTCCTGTTCTCGAAATCGGTCCAGGCATGGGAGTACTTACACAGTTTCTTGTAAAAAAAGGATACGACCTATCGGTTGTAGAACTTGATGGAGAATCGGTTGAATATTTAAATGAACATTTTCCGGAACTTCACGGAAAAATCTACGGAGAAGACTTTCTTAAGATGGATCTTGACAAATTGTTTACCGGAGAGTTTTGCGTAATCGGAAACTATCCGTACAACATTTCGAGTCAAATCTTTTTTAAAGTATTAGATTACAAAGATCGTATCCCTTGTTGCTCAGGCATGATCCAAAAGGAAGTGGCAGAACGTCTTGCTTCAGGCCCTGGCAAAAAAGCATATGGTATCTTAAGTGTTTTACTTCAAGCTTGGTATGATGTTGAATATATGTTTACTGTAAGTGAACATGTATTTAATCCACCACCAAAAGTTAAATCTGCAGTAATACGATTTACCCGCAACAATAGAGATGATCTTGGTTGCGACCCTAAATTGTTTAAAACAGTAGTTAAAACAGGCTTTAATCAGCGTCGTAAAACCCTTCGAAATTCTTTAAAACCTCTTTTAGGTAAAGAGTGCGAAGTGTATAGTGACCCGATCTTTGATAAACGCCCCGAACAGCTATCTGTGCAACAATTTATTGAACTGACAAACATGGTTTCCGGTTATGTAATCAACGGAGCACAAAAATAACAATCTCACGATGCAAGAAGTAAGCAAGGAATATATCGAAAAACTTCGCTTAGCGATAGAACAACATAATGATGAAGCAGCACAGGCTCTTCTCAAAGAACTCCACCCGGCCGATATTGCCGAAATTTATCAGGAGCTTTCTTTGGATGAAGCCAAGCATATTCATTTATTGATGGATGCGGAAACCGCAGCCGAAGTTCTAATGGAACTAGACGAGGAAGATCGACGAAAACTTCTAAAGGAACTTCCAAGTGAACTAATTGCAAAACGCTATGTCGACAATCTTGAAACCGATGATGCGGTAGATCTGATGCGTGAGCTTGATGAAGACACGCAAGAAGAAGTCCTTTCGCACATTGAAGACGTTGAACAAGCGGGAGACATTGTTGACCTCTTGAAGTACGATGAAGATACGGCCGGAGGTCTGATGGGTACCGAAATGATCGTTGTAAACGAAAATTGGAGTATGCCTAAATGTCTCGAAGAGATGCGTAAACAAGCCGAAGAGATGGACGAAATCTACTATGTATATGTAATAGATGATGACGAACGTCTCAAGGGTGTTTTTCCTTTGAAGAAGATGATTACAAGCCCTTCTGTATCTAAGATTAAACATGTTATGAAGAATGATCCAATCTTCGTACATGAAAATGACAGTATAGAAGAAGTTGCTCAAGTAATTGAGAAATATGACCTTGTAGCATTGCCTGTAGTCGACACCATTGGCCGACTTGTAGGACGCATTACCATTGACGACGTTATGGAAGAGATTCGCGAACAACGTGAACGCGAATATCAATTGGCATCCGGTATCTCTCATGACGTAGAAACGACAGATAATGTTTTTACCCAAACGGCCGCCCGCTTACCATGGTTATTAATTGGTATGATCGGAGGTTTAGGAAACTCCATCTTGCTCGGTGGTTTTGAGGGTAATCTGGCTAGCAATCCAAGAATGGCATTATTTATTCCACTTATTGGAGGAACTGGCGGAAACGTTGGAATTCAATCGTCGGCTATTGTTGTTCAAGGTTTGGCAAACAATTCCCTGAATGCAAAAAACGCATGGTCACAAGTTGTTAAAGAGTCTGTTGTGTCTCTTATCAATGCAAGCATCATTTCGTTGGTTGTATTTATTTATAACTACTTCATGATGGGTCGTGATGTTATTACCACATCCGTATCCTTGTCACTTTTTGCAGTCGTTATGTTTGCCTCTATATTTGGGACCTTAGTTCCACTGACGTTGGATCGATTAAAAATAGATCCGGCATTAGCAACAGGTCCATTTATAACCATCACAAACGATATTATTGGAATGATGATTTACATGTCGATATCATCAGCCCTCAGCTGATTGCAATATCGTTCACTACATCCAATTATTATAACAAACACAAAGCTGTTTAGCACCAGAAGCTTACAATCTGTTGCTAAACAGTTTTTTTTTAGATCTATACCTTTTGCTTGTTTTTCAAAAAAAATAATATCTTTGTTAACATGCCGTATGCTTACGGAATCAATAATTACCTAATACTCTTGAAATGACTAATTTAGAAACAGGGCTTACGCTCATGATTGTTGGGATGACAACCGTATTCACCATCCTACTGTTTGTCATTCTTGTAGGCAAAACGCTCATCTCCTATACAAATAAATTTGCGCCTTTGCCACCTTCTCCTAAACTAAAATCAACGGATAACAAAACCTCTTTATCCAACCACTCACCAACCACAAAACAAATTGCAGCCATTACTGCAGCTGTACAAATCGTAACAAAGGGTAAAGGAAGAGTTTCACACATCGAAAAAGTCTAATAACATTAAAAAAATAACACTTAAGCATGAAAAGAGAAATTAAGTTTAGTCTCGTTTTCAGAGACATGTGGCAATCTGCCGGCAAATATGTTCCCACTGTAGAGCAATTATTAAAAGTTGCACCTGCCATCATCGAAATGGGTTGCTTTGCTCGAGTTGAAACAAATGGAGGCGGATTTGAACAGGTTAATTTATTATTTGGAGAAAACCCAAACGTTGCTGTTCGAAAATGGACAAAACCTTTTCATGAAGCAGGAATTCAAACACACATGCTCGACAGAGGTCTTAACGGACTACGCATGAGTCCTGTGCCGGCCGATGTTCGAAAACTATTTTATAAGGTAAAAAAGGCACAAGGCACTGACATCACTCGTACATTTTGCGGATTAAATGATGTACGCAATATCGCACCCTCAATTCAATATGCAAAAGATGCCGGTATGATTTCGCAATGCTGCTTATCCATAACCCATTCACCCATTCATACCGTCGAATACTACACACAAATGGCATATGAATTGATCGAGTTGGGTGCGGATGAAATATGCATCAAAGATATGGCCGGAATCGGACGTCCGGTTTCATTAGGTCTTATCGTCAAAGGGATCAAAGATAAATATCCGCATATACCAATACAATATCATAGCCATGCAGGTCCGGGCTTTAGCGTCGCTTCAATCCTTGAAGTTTGTGATGCAGGTTGCGACTACATCGATGTTGGCATGGAGCCGTTATCTTGGGGTACAGGACATGCCGATGTATTGACCGTACAAGCCATGCTTAAAGATGCGGGATACATTGTTCCCGAGATCAACATGGAAGCATACATGAAAGTAAGAAGTTTGGTTCAAGAGTTTATGGATGAGTTTTTAGGCTTATACATCAGCCCCAAAAACAGATTGATGAATTCATTACTAATCGGACCGGGACTACCAGGAGGTATGATGGGAAGCCTTATGGCCGATCTCGAACACAATCTTGAAAGCATCAATAAAACAAAAGAGAAAAAAGGAGAACCCACCCTTACCCAGGATCAGTTACTTATCAAATTATTCAACGAAGTTGCATATGTATGGCCACGTGTAGGTTATCCTCCGCTCGTTACACCATTCAGCCAATATGTAAAGAATCTGGCTTTGATGAACGTTATACAAATGGAAAAAGGCAAACAACGTTGGTCAATCATTGCAGACGACATTTGGGATATGATTCTAGGGAAAGCAGGACGCCTTCCGGGCCCCTTATCTCCTGAAATCGAAGAAAAAGCAAAACTAGAGAATCGGGTATTCTTTACCGGAAACCCACAAGACAACTATCCGGATGCACTCGATGACTTCAAGCAATTGATGAAAGAGAAAGATTGGCCGGTAGGACAAGATGATGAAGAATTGTTTGAGTATGCCATGCACCCTGCTCAATATGAAGCGTACAAATCAGGCAAAGCAAAAGCCGATTTTGAAGCAGACGTACGCAAACGAAAAGAGGCGGAACAACCAAAGACCGTTTGCAAAGAGGCAACTCCACCAACTTCTAAGTCACAAGAACCTGCCAACTTTGAACCGAAAACCATGCAAATCAATGTAAA
>DLYT01000133.1:22423-31760 GCA_003447595.1 Porphyromonadaceae bacterium | reverse complement strand
ACCATCTGCACCAAAAGTATCGGATGCACCTTCTATTACATTGAATGATATTCCCGAAGGACAAGATCTTATCGAGGTATTATCTCCCCTTGAAGGTAAATTCTTTCTTACAAAATCAGCCTCTGAATCCCCTATAAAAGTGGGTGATGAGATCCATCGTGGCGATATCATCTGTTACGTCGAAGCAATGAAAACCTACAATGCCGTTCGCTCTGAAGACGACGGAGTCATTTCAGAAATTTGCTTCGCAAACGGAGATAGTGTTTCGGAAGATGATGTTTTGATTAAATTGAAATAACGTGGATATTTTAGACAACTTATACAACATGACGGCCTTCAGCAATATTTTTGCTGATCCGTCTTTTCTAGTCATGTATTTGATTGCCTTCTTACTCCTTTATCTCGGCATAAAAAAAGAATACGAACCATTACTACTTATCCCCATCGCATTTGGCGTCTTAATTGCCAACTTCCCCGGTGGAGGAATGGGTATTATACAAGCCAATGAGCAAGGTATTGTTTCGTTTATAAACAGTCAGGGTATTGAAGTACAGAAAAGCATCTGGGAAATGCCATTACATGATATTGCGCACGAGCTGGGATTGATGAACTTTGTATATTACATGCTCATAAAAACAGGATTCCTTCCTCCTATCATCTTTATGGGAGTAGGTGCACTTACCGACTTTGGGCCTATGCTTCGCAACCTCCGATTATCTATCTTCGGAGCAGCAGCGCAACTAGGAATCTTTACAGTACTGCTGGTTGCTATTCTGCTCGGATTCACTCCCAAAGAGGCTGCGTCGTTAGGAATTATCGGTGGAGCAGATGGCCCAACGGCAATCTTCACCACCATCAAGCTTGCTCCTCATTTGCTAGGACCTATTGCGATAGCCGCCTATTCGTATATGGCTTTGGTTCCCGTTATCATTCCATTGGTCGTTAAATTGCTATGCACTAAAAAGGAATTGTGCATCAACATGCGCGAACAAGAGAAAGCATATCCGTCATCAACAGAAATAAAGAACCTACAAACACTTAAAATTGTATTTCCAATTGTCGTAACCACAGTGGTTGCACTGGTTGTTCCAAGTTCTGTTCCGTTGATTGGGATGCTGATGTTTGGTAATCTGGTTAAAGAGATCGGAGCAAACACATTCCGTCTGTCAGATGCCGCATCCAATAGCATCATGAATGCCGCAACCATATTCCTCGGATTATCGGTAGGAGCTACCATGACAACCGAAGCATTCTTAAATATGACAACAATCGGTGTAGTCATTGGTGGATTCCTCGCATTTGCATTATCCATTGCCGGAGGTATCTTCTTTGTAAAACTCGTAAATCTATTCAGTAAAAAGAAGATCAACCCTCTTATCGGAGCAACCGGACTTAGTGCCGTTCCGATGGCTTCGCGTGTTGCAAATGAAATTGCGCTACGTTACGATCCTAAAAACCATGTATTACAATACTGTATGGCAAGTAATATATCGGGTGTGATCGGTTCGGCCGTAGCTGCAGGAGTATTAATCTCCTTTTTGAGTTAGATTAGAAATGAATACAATACTTTATCGGTTTATTGCGTGAAAATCAAATAAAAAAGTAATTTTGAAGCAACTAAAATGTAACCGATTTAGTTTAATTAAAGGAATATCATAAAACAAAGAGATGACAGGTTCATAAAATCCGGCATCTCTATAAATGAATGAATCATCCTTTTTAAAAACAAATGATTATGAAGGACACTCTCGAGACCAAGCTGCCACAAGAATCCAGTGAGTTTGGAAATGAAAACAACGAAGTAATCTCTGCGGAAACTGAAACAACCGAGAGATTAGATCCACTTGCTACAGAAGAAGTAAAAGAGTTTGCATTTGACAATTTATCAAAAGAAGCAATCATTGAGCGTCTTAAAGAATTGGTTGAGCAAGCTGATGATTCTTCCAAAGCAGAGGTAGATGCCCTTAAGCAGGCATATTATAAGCTGAGAAGAATTGAAGTCGAGGAGTTGAAGAAGAGCCACGAAACGGAAGAAGGAGAAGAATTCCTTGCACCGGAAGATCCTCTTGAAAATGAGTTGAAGCAATTGATTTTAGCTTACAAAGAAAAAAGAGCAAGTATTTTAGCAGAAGAAGATCGTGTCAAGAACGAAAACTATGCAAAGAAGCTTCGCTTACTTGATCAGTTAAAGGAACTCATCAATAGTCAGGATGAATTTGGCAAAGTCTACAACGACTTCAAAGAAATTCAACAAGCTTGGAAAGAGATTAAAGATGTCCCTTCAGAACATGTAAACGAATTGTGGAAAAGCTACCAATACTATTCGGAAATCTTCTACGACATTCTAAAGATCAATAATCAGTTCCGCGATTATGACTTTAAGAAAAATCTTGAGCTCAAAACCGAACTATGTGAATCTGTAGAAAAGCTAACAGAAGAATCCGACGTAGTTTCTGCATTCCATCAATTACAAAAATTGCATCAAGAATGGCGTGAGATCGGCCCTGTAGCTAAAGAACAACGCGAAGCTCTTTGGTTACGATTCAAGACCGGTTCAACCCTGATCAACAAAAAGCATCAAGAGCATTTTGAGAGCTTGAAGAAAAAAGAGCAATCAAATCTTGAAGCCAAAACCGCAATCTGTGAGAAGATAGAAAGTATCGACCTTTCTAAACTTACCACCTTCAAAGACTGGGAAGAAAAGAATAAGGAAGTACTAGATATGCAATCTGATTGGAGAAAGATCGGATTTGCACCAAAGAAATACAATGTCAAGATCTTTGAACGCTTCCGTGCAGCTTGTGATCTATTCTTCGACAAGAAGAGCAAGTTCTACAAGCACATGAAAGAAGAGATGGATCAAAACTTGCAAAAGAAGCGTGATCTGTGCGAACGAGCCGAAGCATTGAAAGACAACACCGATTGGAAAGAAACAACGGATAAGTTTATTGCTTTACAAAAAGAATGGAAAACGGTTGGCTCTGTAGCCCGCAAGCATTCCGATTCTGTATGGAAACGCTTTATCTCAGCTTGTGATTACTTCTTTGAACAAAAGAACAAACACTCTTCCAGCCAGAAGTCGCATGAGGTAGAAAATCTAGACGCTAAAAAAGCGATCATCGTAAAGATCAAAGACATTGGTCCGGAAACTGATCCTACCGTAGCTATATCTACGATTCGCACCTACATGGACGAGTGGAACAAAATAGGTCATGTTCCTTTCAAAGAAAAGGACAAAACGTACAAAGAATATCATGAAGCACTCGATAAGCAGTTTGATCACTTCAAAGTAGATCAAAGTGAGCGTAGACTAGAAAGCTTCAAATCTACAATTACCGACATTGCAGAGCATGATAAGAACAAAAACAAATTGTACAACGAGCGCGAGAAACTAATGCGTCAGTTCGACCGCATGAAAAACGAAGTGCATACGTACGAAAACAACATCGGTTTCCTTTCTGTATCCTCAAAAGGAGGCGGTGGCTTGTTGAAAGATATGAATAGAAAGATTGAAAAGTTGAAAATCGAGATGGACTTAATCATTAAGAAAATCGAAACAATCGACGAAAATCTATAGTCATAAAAAAGCAACGGGACGAATGAAGCTAAAAGCTCAATTCGTCCCGTTTTTATTTTGTCGCCTTAATCAATTCGTAAGATCAACTGACAAAGCGGAGTTACCTATCTTTTATAAGATTCATAAACTCCTCACGTGTTTTAGCCTGATTAAAAACACCTGTAAAATCAGACGTAGTTGTGATTGAGTTTTGTTTCTCAACGCCTCTCATTTGCATACACATATGCTGAGCTTCGATTACAACCATCACACCGAGCGGATCAAGCGTATCTTGAATACACTGTTTGATCTGTGTCGTAAGGCGTTCTTGAATTTGTAGTCGACGAGCAAATACATCTACCACACGTGGTAATTTGCTCAACCCTGTAATATGCTTGTTGGGAATATAAGCAATATGAGCTTTTCCGAAGAAAGGAAGCATATGATGCTCACACAACGAGAAGAAGTCGATATCTTTCACGATTACCATCTGCTTGTAGTCTTCATTAAACATTGCGGCAGACAGAATCTTATTCGGATCTTCATTGTATCCTTTTGTCAAATATTGCATTGCTTTAGCAACACGTTCGGGAGTCTTTAAAAGGCCCTCGCGATGTGGATCTTCGCCTAGCAAAGACAAAATACCACGATAATGATCTGCTAAAGCAGTTCTGGCGTCTAATGTACTTTGATCAACACTCTTCATATTACAGCTTTAATTATATAACGGTATTTTTACCTCTTCTTTAACAATAAACATCTCTTTTCCGAAGGAAGGGAATGCTTTCATCAGCTCTCTTTGGAAATGATATGCCTCTTCGTAAGAGCGAAAATCCCCCACACGAAGTCGCCAAGTAGGAGCATTAAACGTTACATAACAAGCGATATGCGGAAATGCTTCTTCGATCTTTTTCTTTTTAGCATACGCTTCATCCTTCGATGCCCGTTGATTATTCCCGGAAAAAGCCTGCACTCTATACCCTTGAATTGTAAGCATCGTGCTATCGCCTCCCATCTCGGAGCTATACATTGGCATACGTCGGCCAATCAAAGCAGCGATTGAAGGATCCTGAATAATCGTTACCACTCCCTCACCCACGCGATAATTTTGCAATTCGGTAAGGATAGATTCACTTTGAGCATGCGCAGAATAAGTCATACACATACCAAATACAGTCAATAAAGAGAGAATATATTTATTTATTAACCTCATATTTGCTTTATCTGAAAATGAGGGATGTCTCAAGAGACATCCCTTTCATTTTATACTGATTAATTGAATGCTTCGATGATTGGCATGAATTTGTCAACACCAAGAGAAGCGCCACCGATAAGACCACCGTCAACGTCTTCTTTTGAGAACAATTCTTGTGCGTTTGAACCATTACAGCTACCTCCGTAAAGGATAGATGTGTTGTCAGCAACTTCTTTACCGAACTTGTCAGCAAGAGTTTGACGGATGAACGCGTGAATTTCTTGAGCTTGATCAGAAGAAGCAGTTTTACCTGTACCGATAGCCCATACTGGTTCGTAAGCCAATACGATTTTACCGAATTCTTCAGCAGAAAGGTTGAACAAAGACTCTTCGATTTGAGTTTTAACAACTTCGAAGTGTTTGCCAGCTTCTCTTTCTTCAAGAACCTCACCAATACAGAAGATTGGAGTAAGACCGTTTGCTAGAGCCAACAAAACTTTCTCTTTCAAGATTTCGTTTGTTTCGCCATAGTAAGCACGTCTTTCAGAGTGACCAAGGATTACATATTTAGCACCAGTTGAAGCAACCATTGCAGCTGAAACCTCACCTGTGTAAGCACCTGATACTTTATCTGCACAGTTTTGAGCAGAAACACCGATTACGCTACCAGCAACAGCGTTAACTACGCTTGCTACGTGAGTAAAAGGAGTACCAACAACTACATCACAGTTGATAGTTTTACCAGCCAAAGCTTCTTTCAACTCTGTAGCCAAAGCTACACCTTCTTGCAGGGTAGTGTTCATTTTCCAGTTTCCTGCTACGATATTTTTTCTCATGTCAATAAAAAATTTATATAGATGAAATTAAGAAACTATTTTATTGTTTTTCCTTCTATTACGGAAGTAGTCATATATGTAAACCAACAACAAAGGTAGGGTAAAACACAATACATTGTATAGAAGGAAGCGGTTATAATCGCGGATATTAGCACCATTTAAGTAGTTCTCATCTAGATTTGCATCGAAAAACGTTTCATTGGGAAATGTTTTAAACGACCACATATCCATGATTGTGCCATTTTTAAGCAACACCAATCCGGGGTTTGATCTCACTACCGTCTTCAATGTGATTTCGTCCGTTGTACAAATCGGATACTCAGCACCCGTATAATCAATCCATTGCTGAATCTCATCGGGTGTAGAAGCCGTAAGTGCATAATATTTGTAACCGTGCTCAGCAGCAAAGTCATAGATGGTATTCAATCGCTCCACATTCTCGTCGGTAGCTTTTGCAAACTTAGGAGAAATCACAAGGAAAGTATATCCCGGATCGGCCAACACCTCTTGCGTGATATCAGCACCATCGGAAGTCACGATTGTAAAATCATGAATCGGCGGTTCGTAACCTTTCTTTACCAATACATTGTTCGCACTTACAAATACCCACGTAGAATCATCTTCCGGATAGTTCTCTAGTGTAAACTCTTTTTGCACGCCATCTTTCTCGTAAATAAATGTCGTTGCGTATTCATCCGAAGGCATCCCCTCGGGCACCACCATCAATTCAGGAATATTTGCGCCTGCTTTATAAGGTCTGAAGTCTAAGCCCGGCAAATAGAAATAACTCCAACAAGACACGCCGATTGCAAACAAATAGGAGAAAACCACAACAAACCATTGTACTTTCGTCGTATAAACGTGCTTCATCAACGCTCTAAACTTGAACGTTGTTATAGCAGCAGCAAGAAGAACAATGTTTTTGAAGAAGGTTTCCCAGTTGGTTATTTTCAGCGCATCGCCAAAACAACCACAGTCGGAAACCGGATTGGCAAGAGCCAGGTAAAGTGTCAATGGAGTCATGACACCCATAAACACAAGAATAAGAAGTGTCGTAAAGAAGCGATATACACCAAATAAGATGCAAGCGCCCAGCGCAAACTCGATCGAGGCCAACGCGATCGAACCAACCAGTTCGAAGAAGTCGGGCACATTGATCCCAAATGCAACAAAATAATCGTGTAACTTATAGGCTCCGCCCAGCGGATCTACGGCTTTCACAAAACCGGAAAAGAGGAATGTGACAGCCAGCAAAATGCGACAAAGTTCTGTGATTCCTTTCTTTAGCATGATTAGATTTCGGTTTCTTGTTCAAACTCAAGCTTAATAAGTCCGAATACGGCATAGTTGATCATATCCATATAATTCGCATCGATGCCTTCAGACACGAGAGTAACACCATTCAAGTTTTCAATTTGTTTGGTGCGGTATATTTTCATCAAAATAAGATCGGTATAAGAGCTGATACGCATACTTCTCCAAGCCTCACCATAATCGTGATTCTTAGCATACATCAATTCTTTGGTCTTTGTCATGTATTTATCATACAAAGCCATCGCCTGCTCCGGCGTGATATCTGTCGTATCCGAAAAGCCCAATTCGAGTTGAATAAGACCGATGATACCATAATTCACGATTGCTATAAACTCCGGAATGATACCTTCGCCCACCTTATTCACCCCTTTGGTTTCGAGGCTTCTAATACGATTGGCTTTGATAAATATCTGATCTGTAACAGATACCTGGCGCATTATTCTCCACGACGGACCATAGTCCTTTAGTTTCTTTTCGAAAAGATCGCGACAAATCGCAAAGATTTGGTCAAACTGTTTATTCGTATCGTTCATAGCTTTTTATGTATGTGACAAAGATAAGAAAAATCATGAAAAAGGCACAGAAGCTTATGCTCCCGTGCCTTATTATAACTAGTGTCTTAGTTTTCTTACAAGTTTAGTTTTCTGCCAATCTGCAAAGTAGTAGTAGCCGTTATGTTATTGTTTGCACATAACTTCTTCACGGTTGTTCCACATCTGCGTGCAATACGCTCAAGCGTATCACCTTTACGAATCACATATTTATCGCCCGAAATTCCGCCGCCTGCTGCCGATGCATAAACACCTCTGGTTGCAGTACGAGCTTTCGTTTTGCGGAATACAAATTCATCTTTATGTGCAACGTAGTTTTCGAAGTCAAAGATTTCGGCAGGATTGATTGCCTGACCTAAGAAACGAGCTTCGAAGTGAAGGTGAGAACCGGTAGAACGACCTGTGTTACCGCCAAGGGCGATTGGTTGTCCGGCTTTTACGATTTGATTGGTATCTACAAGAAATTTAGAAAGGTGTCCGTAAACAGTTTCAAGACCGTTGGTATGACGTACGATTAAGTAATATCCATAACCACGACGCTCATAATACTTTACACGGATTTTACCGTCGAAAGCGGCACGAATGGTATCGCCTACCTGAACTTTCAGGTCAATTCCTTTATGCATTCTGCGTCTGCGAGGACCGAACTTTGAAGTTACATGCCCTGTGTGAGGCGCTACATACTTCGAACAATCGATCTTGAATGAATCGGGAACTGCAACGTTGTGTCTTTTGTACGGATCTACGTATTGGTTTTCCCAAACAGAAGCATAAACGTCGTCGGCCGGAAAAAGAATTGCTTCTTGCTCCATCAAATCTACCATAGAAAGCGAGTCGATTTTGAACATATCTTTCTTGAACGAAACGCGATCGGCAAGGATTTGCGAGATTGCTGTTTCTACCTTTTCTACGGAAGGGTTTGTTTTGGATAAAGCCTGGGCTTGTACGTTGATGGCAACTGCAGAGAAGATTCCTACAATTAATCCAACACTAAATATCTTTCTAAACTCCATTAACTGTTAGTTTTCAAATTTCATCATTAGCGTATAAGCTTCCCATTAGTTGGGGCACATACTCGAACAATTCGTCGTCTGCGAAAAACCTTCTTATCTCAATTTCAGCTGTTGCTAAAGAATCTGAAGCATGTATGATATTCTCCTGAATACTCATACTAAAGTCACCTCGTATTGTGCCGGGAGCAGCGACGCGACTATTGGTCGTTCCTGCCATGATGCGTACTACACTTACAGCATCTACACCTTCAAGACACATCACCACTACGGGACATATCCGCATGGCGTCTTTGATACGTTTGAAGAAGCTTTTCTCCTTTAGGTGTCCGTAATGTTCGGTTAATAACTCATCACTTAACCAGACCATTTTCATTCCGGTTATGTGAAGACCTTTTCTCTCAAAACGGGTTATAATATCTCCGATTAATCCTCTCTGAACTGCAGAGGGCTTTAATATAACAAGCGTCTTTTCCATAATAGAGTAAGTAGCCATTTTTCGCCTTAAAATTGTTAACATCTCAAATTTCGGATATTTTCTTCAAGCATGCAACTTTATTATTGAAAAAAATCATCAATTACGAACCTTTATGTCGTAGAACATATAGAAAGGAGTTTTCACCACTTCAAAATGTAACCTTTACACGCTTTCGTTTTCACCTCCTACTTTACTCTAAATGAGTACACTTTTACAATAAGCCCTGTTCTCACGACTCCTAAAAAAGGAACTAAAAAAAAGTTTTTGGAGTTTTTGCGGCCATTTTCCGCTCTAGATTGCATGATTTGCTTCATTTTTCGGTTTCAGAAAAAGGAGATCGGATGAAAAGGAAAAGAGCCTAAAAGCAATCATCCACTCGAATTGGACACGAATCTTG
>DLYT01000133.1:21080-22197 GCA_003447595.1 Porphyromonadaceae bacterium | reverse complement strand
AAAACCATGCTTGGTTCTCGGAAAAACCTCATTTCGTTCTCAAAAAAAGCTTATTTGGTTCTCGAACAAAGGTTATTTGGTTTTTGCAGATTGTCGAAACAGTCACCGCGGTGAGTAAATTTACTCACCGCGAAGAGTTTTTTCATTCTCCACGAAGACGTAATTCACTCTTCGTTATAACGGAAAACAGTCTTCATTGAAAACAAAAAGCAATATCGTGTAAATCCCGGCCGTTGTTTGAATATCCTTGACTCGACACGAGCAATACACGGGAACAACTGCAACGAAAGCATTCTAAGCGAGTTGAGCAAATACAGATTGTTTGTCACAATGCTCGTCGGCTTTCTTTTTGATTCTCAGGCAACAAGTTCTTTACGAGCAAAAAGAAAAGGCGCAAGGCTAACAGCGATTATCCCTGCAAAAAGGAAGCTAAAAGGAAGACCATAATTGGAAGGCAACGAGCAAAAAAAGGGCATTATCTTCGACAGCGCAGATCGTTGAAACGAACAGTCGAAGACAATGCCATTTTATCTAATTATACAATAAGCCAACATCAGCTGATCAATCCCCAGTTGATCTTTTTGGCGAACAAATGATTGAGTCGCAAGGCTAGCAGGCGGTTGTGAGGTTTCGAGAGATCGGGATCGTCGTCGAGCACTTCGAAAGCAATGTCGCGCGCCAATTGCAGCACTTGACCATCGGAAGCAAGGTCGGCAATCTTCAAGCTCACCGGAAGTCCGCTTTGCTGTGTCCCTTCCAAGTCGCCGGGACCACGCAACTTCAAGTCGGCTTCGGCAATTTCGAATCCGTCGGTACTATTCACCATGATTTCGAGACGTTTGCGGGTATCGTTAGAGAGCTTGTGAGACGAAATCAGAATACAATACGACTGTTCGGCACCACGTCCTACCCGACCACGTAGCTGATGCAGCTGCGAAAGACCGAAACGTTCGGCACTTTCGATCACCATCACCGAGGCATTGGGTACGTTTACTCCTACTTCGATCACCGTGGTGGCCAGAAGAATTTGCGACTCTCCCGAGGCAAACTTCTGCATTTCGAAATCTTTCTCGGCCGGCTTCATGCGTCCGTGCACCATGCTTACATTGAATTGCGG
>DLYT01000133.1:16381-20819 GCA_003447595.1 Porphyromonadaceae bacterium | reverse complement strand
ACAATATATACTTGGCGGCCTTTGGTAATTTCCGACTCGAGAAACTTGTACAAAGAAGCACGCTTGTTGTCGTACCGATGCTCGGTCTGAATCGGCTTTCTGCCCGGAGGAAGTTCGTCGATCACCGACACATCCAAGTCGCCATACAAGGTCATCGCCAGCGTACGCGGTATCGGTGTGGCGGTCATTACCAGAATATGAGGCACTTCGGTCGCTTTGGTCCAAAGTTTGGCACGTTGCGCCACCCCAAAACGGTGCTGTTCGTCGATCACCACCAAGCCGAGTCGGTGAAAATTGACCGTATCTTCGATCAGTGCGTGTGTACCGATCAGGATCTGAATCTCCCCTTTCTCCAAAGCCGGAAACAGTTCGTTTCGTTCCTTTTTCTTGGTACTACCGGTGAGCAAACGCACATTCACGTCCATCCCTTTTAGGAATTCCCGGATCGTTTCATAGTGCTGATTGGCCAAGATTTCGGTAGGCGCCATCAGGCAAGCTTGAAAACCATTGTCGAGTGCGATGAGCATGCACAACAGCGCAACCAGTGTCTTTCCGCTACCAACGTCGCCTTGTACCAATCGGTTCATCTGCTTGCCGCCCCCCATATCCTTGCGGATCTCTTTCACGACACGCTTTTGCGCGTTGGTGAGTGTAAAGGGAAGATTTTTTTCGTAGAAGTGATGAAAGATCTCTCCTACCCGCGTAAATACCACACCTTTCAACTTGGCTTGTCGCTGCTTGGTGTAACGAAGGATGTTGAGCTGAATGAAAAACAACTCCTCAAACTTCAATCGAAACTGGGCATCGTTGAGCTGACGTGTCGATTCGGGAAAGTGGATTCCCTTCAAGGCACTGCTCAGGTCGATCACCTTGGCACGATTGATCACCGCCGGCGTAAGGGTTTCGTCGAAACGCCATTGCAGGGTTTGAAAAAGGGTAAACTCGAGTGTCTGAATTGCTTTCGAATTGAGGTAATTCGACTTCATCTTCTCGGTCGTATTGTAGAAAGGTGTAAGTCCCGCAGCCACTTTGTCGGCTTCTTCAATCGGGTCTACGTCGGGATGGGCGATGTTGTATTTGCTTCCAAACGCGGTAGGCTTTCCAAACACGATATACTCCTTGTTTACTTTGATCTTGTTGGTCACAAAGTTGAGTCCCTTGAACCACACGATATCAATCACGCTTCGCCCGTCCGAAAACTTTGCCACCATGCGACGCGTACGCCCTTCCCCTATCGTTTCGAACGAAAGGAAACGGCCCCGAATCTGTATAAACGGCATGTTGCCGTCTATCTCATGGATGTAGTAAAAGCGGCTTCGGTCGATGTATTTGTACGGGAAGTAGTAGAGCAGATCCTCAAACGAATACACCTCGATCTCTTTTTTCAAGACATCGCCGCGCTTGGGTCCTACTCCTTGCAAGTAAGTTATATCTCTGTCAGAAAGTTTCATTCGTTTATTTCCACAAATCGGTTGCGTTGCAAAGGGCCTCTGCAACAATCAAGTCATAGGTTGTTGTTATTTTAATGTTTTCGCGATTTCCCTGAATCGTATGTATCGGTTGGCCGAAAGCCTCTACGACCGACGCATCGTCGGTAAAGTGGTCTTCGTACTCACACGCATAGGCTTGGTGCAGCATATCGGCATCAAAAACTTGCGGAGTTTGTACCAATACATAACCGGCACGGTTGATCGAAACGCTCGAACTGTCGCTTCGTTTCTTGCGAAGGGAGTCGATCACCGGAATTACCGGTACCACTGCTTTCTCGTTCTTTGCAATCGCAAATGCTTGTTCCAATACGCCTTGTTTTACGAAAGGACGCACGCCGTCGTGTATCCCTACAATCGTATTTTCGGGCACGTGTTTCAGTCCGTTCTTTACCGAGTGAAAACGGGTTTCGCCGCCGTTGCATACCGTATGCGGAATGTCGAAATTGTATTCGGCGCATAGGTTGTTCCAGTAGTCGTGCTGATCGGCCGGAAGCACAAGGATGATACCCATATCGGCCGCGTATTCGTGAAACTGACTGATCGTGTGCATCAAAACGGGCTTACCGCCTATCGGCAAAAATTGCTTGGGAATGTCTTTGCCCATGCGAAGACCTTTTCCGCCGGCAACTATTACTACGTATTTATCCATTAATCTAATTCTTCAAGGATTTTCTTTACTTCTTCATCGGCCTTGTAAAGCTTTTCTTTGCAGAGCTTTATCAAGCGTGAAGCTTCTTTTACTTTGTCGGAAAGAAGATCTACATCGAGATCATTTTTTTCGATTTCGGCTACGATGGTTCTTAGTTTATCGATTGCCTCGTTGTATGTTTCGGTTTTCTTTGCCATATATATAATGTCTTTATGATTCTACAATACTTGTAACTTCGCCGTCTTTGAAGCGGGTCACCAACTGGTCGCCTTGCTTCAGGTCGGTTGCGTTCTTTACAATCTTTCCATCGTGTACGGTGATGGTGTATCCGCGCTTGAGGATGTAATCGGGCGAAGCCATCTGCACGAATTGCTCCAACATGCCGAGCTCGTGCGTGCGACTTACGATCTGATTACTCATGGCTCCCTTCATCTGTTGGGCGGCCATCGCGAGCTCTTGTTTTCCTTTATTGATCATCGCGAATGCGGTGTCGGGCAAACGACGCACCATCATATCCTGGGTGTATCTTTTATCTGCCAAAAACGAACTCGAAGCAGTGGTAACTCCGCGTTGCAACAACTGCAAACCGGTGTTGTGTTGATGCAGCCACGATTGCACCAGTCCGGGAAGACGTGCGCTTACGGCTTGCAAAAATCCTTTCTCTTCGGTTAGTTTGATGGTGGTAAGATCGAGCAATCGTTGTTGCAAGATCAGCATCCGTTCTTCGGCTTCACTCATCCGGCCGATCAGGAATTCGGCTACAGCCGTAGGGGTTTTTGCCCTTACATTAGCTACGAGGTCAATTACGGTATCGTCGCGTTCGTGCCCGATACCCGTAATCACGGGCAAAGGAAATTGCGCGCAATTGGCTGCCAGTTCGTAGTTGTCGAAGGCATTCAATTCGGAGGTGGCACCCCCACCGCGAATAATCACCACGGCATCGTAGTCGTCGAGGTTGAGACAGATCTTGTCCAACGCTTCGATCACCGACGAGGCTGTCTTGTCGCCCTGCATGATGGCGGGGTATAACTTGGTGTAAAACTTGTAGCCTTGCTTGTTGTGGTGCAGCTGATTGAGAAAGTCTTCGTAACCGGCCGCCGTGGGCGAAGTTACGATGGCTATGCGCTGAACAAGTGTAGGCAACTCGAGCTCTTTGTTGAGCGTAAGTATTCCTTCCTCTTGTAGCTTTTTGATGATTTCTTGTCGCTGACGGGCCATGTCGCCCAAGGTATACGAGGGATCAATGTCGTGCACGGTGAGTCCAAACCCGTAGAGTTCGTGAAAATCGACCGAAACCTTTACCAATACCTTCATGCCCGAAGCAAAGCGTTGCCCGGTTTGTCCTTCAAAGTAGGGACGAATCATTTGAAAAGTGCGCGACCAGATGGAGCCTCTGGCCTTTGCCAATATTTGCCCGGTGCGGGGATCTTTCTCTACAAATTCGAGATAGCAGTGCCCCGATGAGCTGTTGATCCTCACGTCGCTGGTTTCGGCACGCAGCCAACAGGTATCGGGAAAAGATCGTTTTATGCTTGCGCGAACTAGTCCATTGAGTTCGACGAGTGTGAATTCTTTACGTTCCATCAGTTCTTCTTTTGATGTTCGAGGCGTAGCCCCCATTGATAGGCCTTTTGCATATCGGGTATTCCATAACCAATATCGGCATCGGGCTTTTTATATAGCGAGGAGCATTCGATGACCAATCGGTAAATTTCACGATTGGTGAGCGAAGGCAATGCCTGCCAAAGACAGGTAATCCAGCCGGCCAATATGGGTGTCGCAAAAGAGGTACCGTCAACAAATTCGATGTATCCTTTTGCATTGTATACGGCACATTCGCTTCCGAGCGATACTACTTCGGGTTTTATTTTGCCTTGTGCTCCGGCCGAGCTAAATATACTTTTTTTCTTTTTCTTATCGATGGCACCTACTGTTAATACGTTGTCGGCATCTGACGGAAAGGTGACATTGCGCCAAGATCCGCTACCTTCATTGCCGGCACTTACCACAAGCAACATCCCTTTGTCTATCGCTTTTGATGCGGCCCGGGAGATGAATGCGTGCTTCCCGGTAAGGTATTCTTGGGTATATCCTGCGGGATTGTTTTCGAAGTCCCAATATCCCAACGACGAACTTATAATGTCGACTCCGGCACTGTCGGCGTATTCTACGGCTTCGATCCAATAGTCTTCTTCTATGGAATACTCCGACTCGATCACTTCACTCTTGAGCAAATGATAATCGGCATCGGGTGCACTTCCTACCAATACGTTGTTTTGTCGCGCGGCCAAGCAGGAAA
>DLYT01000133.1:1854-16125 GCA_003447595.1 Porphyromonadaceae bacterium | reverse complement strand
CGGGTTTCGACCACACGCATCGAATCAAATGCCGAAATGCGATTGAGGTTTTTAAATCCGGCATCAATTACGGCTACGGATATTCCTTGTCCAGAGTATCCTTTCTTTTGAAAGATATCGGCTTTGTGTAGTGTGGTGTTTATTTTCGCATTGCCCCAATAGTTATTCAAGGGTGCATCTACGGCTTTGAAATGAGAGGTGTCTTTTCCTTCTTTGTGCACAGTTGCTTGCCTTTGCTTTTGCTTGCCAATCCATTGCACCGAATCGATAAAGGACAAGGGCTTGATGGATTCAATGCCTACACTATCGGCCAATGCGATGGCTACGGTATTCATCCATCGGCTTTTTGCCAGAATGCGTGCGCCTTGGCTTGCGATTGATCGCATGTACACGGTATCTACCGGAGCATCTGTACTGTCTAATTCATATCCTTGCCGCATTCGTCGCTCAATGCTTTTGGCGGATAAAAATTGCTCGGGCCCAACCTTTTGAGAATGTACCGCGGGCTTGTCTGTAAGGTATAGTCTAAATAGATAGGCTTCTCCCGCACACAACATCTTGTTGCAGCACAACACGAGCATCACAAGCATAAGGATCACAGATCTTTTTGCCGTGTGGTGTCTTGCCGAGTTTCTTATCTGATCTATATTATTATACATATCAACAAATGTATAACAGAAAGGATGAATAGACAAATTGTGGTGTATAAACAAACGTTTTCACAGACTTCTTACGGCTTCTTTACATTGCTTATCTTGTTAAATAACTTAAACAAGATAAAATATACAGTAGTTTGTATTGCATAGTACTGTTATATGTATACATTTGCAACATAATCAAAGAGAACTATGAATACAGAAAACGTTAAGTCCCAAATGCGGAAAGGGGTTCTCGAGTATTGTATCCTTACAATCCTCAGCAAAGAACCGGCGTATGCTTCAGACATCATTAAGCAACTTCAAGAGGCTAAGCTTATCGTTGTGGAAGGAACTCTTTATCCTTTGCTTACTCGCTTAAAGAATGGCGAGATGCTGAGCTACGAATGGATTGAATCTACGCAGGGACCTCCTCGAAAGTATTACAAACTGACCGAAAAGGGGGAAATTGCTCTCAAGGAATTGGCTGATTCCTGGAACCAGCTGAATGAAACAATCAAACACATTACAAACAATCATTAAAAGCTATCCATCATATGAAAAGGACACTTACAATTAATCTAGGCGGTAGCGTATTTACAATTGATGAGGATGCTTATCAATTGCTAGATCAGTACTTGAGTAATCTTCGACTTCACTTCAAGGAAGAAGCCGAATCGAAAGAAGTGCTACACGATTTTGAATTGAGAATAAACGAACTATTCAGCGAGAAGATCCGTTTGGGCCATCAAATCATAACCATTGAGATGGTAGAGGAAGTGATCAAAAAGATGGGTAGTCCGGAAGAGATATTCGGAGAGGACGACGAAATGCATGCTCCGTACAATGAAGTAAAAGAGGAAGTCGTTGATACGACACTGGGCAAGAAGTTGTTCAGAGATCCCGACGACAAGATTCTTGGTGGGGTATTGAGCGGACTAGCTGCCTATTATGGCGCAGACGTGGTGCCGCTTCGTATTGCAGCGATCTTGTTGGCTTTCTTTTCATCGGGTATCACCATTCCTTTATACTTGGCGCTGTGGATTATTATTCCGATTGCTCAAACGGCAACCGACAAACTAAGAATGCGTGGTGAAAGTGTGACGATCGAAAATATCGGCAAAACCGTTACGCAGCAGTTTGAACAGCTGAAGCAAACTACAGATGCCTTCTCTAAAAGTATCGAACCGAAAAGCTTTCTTCGCAAAGCAGGTGAAGTATTTATCAATATCGTAGGCATTCTTGCCAAGATCTTTTTGATCATCCTGGGAATCATCTTCCTTCCGGCTGCACTCATCGGAATACTGATCTTGATCGTGGTGATGATTGCTTTATTTGCCGGAGGTTCTGCTTCTGCCTTCCAACTGTTTCCTTCGATCACGTCGGGATTCATGGATATGTCTCCTATGTACGCATCTATCGGAAGTATTAGTATGATCGTTGCCTTGGGGATTCCATTGGCTACGCTGATCTATCAGGCATTGAAGAATAAGATGAAATGGCCGCCGATGAATCAGGCTGTAACTTGGACGTTGATCATCGTATGGATTGCAAGTATCATTGGCGCAATCACGGTTTTATGCAGCCATACTTTTCAATCTACATTATATGATGTATTGATGTTCTGAAAAGGTTATCCTTAAAACACTCAACATAAAGATTAATAGATTTTCTAGGGTTAGAAAGATTATTGCTTACTTAAAATTGCCTCGAAGTGTATTCGGGGCAATTTTGCATGATAACGTTTCCTTTTTCTTGCAAGTTCGACGATACATCACCAAACTCGCCCCTGAAGCAAATTCAATGAATTAACACAATAATTACAGAATATAATTTAACGAATGTGTATAAAACAATAAAAGGTCGCTCCATCACGGAGGGACCTTTTTTAATTTGTTGGTTAACAAATTTATGAGTAAAAACCACTAATGAATTACACAATAATCAAACTCTCGACCCAAAAGTGAGAGTTTGAGTTATTCCTATTATATAGGATAACTTTGCAAATATAGCAACCTATTTCGAAATATAGAAATTTTTATTAATTATCATTGTCAAAAAAAAAAGACGCTCCAATGTATTGAAGCGTCTTTTGTATATCTTATACAGTACAATCAAAGTTGTTTACGGATAGACTCGGCTGTTTCGGCTAGCTCTTCTGAAGTCATCGTCAACTTTTTATGATTAAAATTCATATCCGATTCGGTATTAATCGGAATCAAATGGATGTGTGCATGCGGCACTTCCAATCCAATCACCGTAAGACCAATTCGTTTACAAGGTATCGCCTTCTCAATCCCGGCTGCAACCTGTTTGGCAAAAAGAATCATCTCCGATAAGGTATCATCTGAAAGATCGAAGATATAATCAACTTCTTCCTTTGGAATTACAAGCGTATGCCCTTTGGAGAGTGGATTGATATCTAAGAAAGCGAAAAACTTATCGCTCTCTGCAATCTTGTGACAAGGAATTTCACCAGCCACTATTCTGCTAAAAATGGTCGCCATAATAGTAGTCCTTTCTTAGATTGAAATATCAACAACCTCAAAGCTCATCATTCCTGAAGGTACTTTGATATCAACAACATCTCCAACCTTTTTACCCATTAGTCCTTGAGCAATCGGAGTGTTTACTGCGATCTTTCCTTCTTTTAGATTTGCTTCTGTTTCAGACACCAAGGTATAAGACATTACTTGGTTGTTCTTAACGTTGCGAATTTTTACCTTATTCAAGATTTGAACAAAGTCTGTTCCAACTTGGCTTTCGTCGATCAAACGAGCGTTTGCCAATGTTCCTTTTAGATTTGCGATACGAGCTTCCAACAAGCCTTGTGCTTCTTTCGCAGCATCGTATTCTGCATTCTCCGATAAATCTCCTTTATCGCGAGCTTCGGCGATTTGACGAGAAATCTCCGGACGCTTTACAGATTCAAGCATATTGATTTCATCCATCAATTTCTTGTATCCATCTGCTGTCATGTAAGTAACTGCCATGAATAATTTCCTCCTTATCTTTAATAAAACAAATTCAAAGTTTATAGTAATAGAAAAGAGAATTCCGGCCCAATGCAGGCCGGAACTCTCCTCATTCATTATATCGTCTATTGCAAAGATAATTTTTCTTTTTATCAAAGACAAATTAAAAACCTTTGCCGTTGTTTCTATTTCAAATATACGACTTTATATCATCTTCAAGCTTATTAAAGTTTTCAACACGCTTAACTAGATTTCCCTTCTTGTCGATAATAAACATTGCGGGAAGCTGTCGTACATTATATAATGCTGCTGTTTGCGAATAAACAGAACGAGGATCAATAACGGTAATCCAAGGTAAATTTGCGGAAACATTTTTCCAGAAGTGAGCATCCGAATCAAGAGAAACCTGATAGATCTCGAAGCCTTTGTCTTTATACTTCTTGTAAAGGTCTGCAAGCATCATGTTCTGAGCCGGTGACCATTCTGCCTGATATGCCGTAAAGTTGACCAACACGGTCTTTCCTTTTGCGATATCGGTAAGCTGCACGATCTCACCTTTGTTGTTTGGAAGTTCAATATCAAAGTACGAAACTTCTTCCGCAGCCATCTCCTGCTTTGCCGTGTTACGCTGTGCTCGAAGTGTTTTGATCGAACTCATTGCCAAATCAACAAGCTGTTTGGTTCTAGATGAGTTTGGATAAAATGTATTCCAACTTGTAGCTACGGCGCCATAAGCCTTCGAGTCTGTTTTATCATACGGATCGAGAAGTAGCAAATTGTTTACTTGTTGAAAGAGCGCGAAGTAAGCAGCTGCTGATCGTGGATTTGAATAGATGTATTTACTTGCTACAGCTTTATAATCAGCTACAGCTTTATCAACCCCTTCAAGGTATGCAGAATCGGAAATAAGCTTATGCTCATATTCATTAATTAAACGATTAATCAATTGATTGGCATCAAGCTGCGCTAATGCTAATTCGCGCATTTTTTTGCTATCATCCGAACCTTTAACGTCATATAATGTAGGGAATGCTCCGGCGTCTGCGGTTACTTCAATCGTCTCAATAGAGTCTACAGCCAAATTGATTAGCTGATCTTTGTATCTCAAACGATAAAAATCGGGAGCATCAGGACGTTGACCTTGAAACTCAAAGCTTCCTTTGTTATTCAACACAACTGAATCAATAAACTCGATACCGTTTACTCCATTGTGTTCAAAGTAAAGAACTTTTCCTTCTGCACCGGCAACTTTTCCTTTAATCGTAAACTTATCTTCTTTTTTACAGGATACTATTCCTAATAAACTTACAATAAGCAACGCACAAAACAGATTATAAAATACTTTCATTGCCAAATTTTGATATGATTCATTTGCAAATATACATTATTTTACATTTAGACAAGTCTTATAGATCAAAACTTATTATTTTTTTTTCAACGAAAACCTAAAGAGCTCATTTTATTTTCATTTTCACATGTTTACAGACAAACTTTGATTACATTTGTGCGATAAAAAGAGTTTAGAGAAAATATTACACAACAAGATTATGATTAATCCAATAATCAAAACAATCGATCTTGGTGATGGACGAAACATTACCATAGAGACAGGCAAGTTGGCAAAACAAGCTGACGGTGCAGTAGTGGTTACAATGGGTAACACTGTATTGCTTGCAACCGTAGTGGCAGCGAAAGACGCAAAAGAAGGCATCGACTTTATGCCTCTTCAAGTAGAATACAAAGAAAAATATTCTGCTATCGGACGTTTCCCTGGTGGATTTACAAAAAGAGAAGGTAGAGCTTCTGACTACGAAATATTAACATCAAGATTAGTAGACCGTGCTTTGCGTCCGCTTTTCCCAGATGATTATCACGCTGAAGTTTACGTAAACATCACCCTATATTCTGCTGATGGCCAAGATATGCCGGATGCACTTGCAGGACTTGCAGCTTCTGCTGCTCTTGCAGTTTCTGATATTCCTTTCAACGGTCCTATCTCTGAAGTACGTGTAGGACGTATCAACGGCGAGTTCAAAGTGAATCCAACATTCGCAGAACTAGAGCTTGCAGATATGGACATCATGGTAGGTGCAACAATGGACAACATCATGATGGTTGAAGGCGAAATGTCTGAAGTTTCAGAAGCAGAAATGCTTGAAGCGATTCGTATCGCTCACGAAGCTATCAAAGTACAATGTCAAGCACAGATTGAACTTACCGAAGCGGTAGGTAAAACTGTAAAACGCGAATATTGTCACGAAGTAAATGACGAAGATCTTCGCAAAGACATCTGGGCTAAATGTTTTGATAAAGCTTATGCTATTGCAGCATCAGGCAACACAAACAAACATGCTCGTATGGATGCTTTTGCAGCAATCGAAGAAGAGTACAAAGCTGCTCTTGAACCAGAAGTTGCAGAAGAGAAAGCAGGTCTTATTGCTCGTTACTACCACGATGTAGAAAAAGAAGCAATGCGTCGTTGCATTCTTGACGAAGGAAAACGTCTTGACGGTCGTGCTACTACAGAAATCAGACCAATCTGGAGTGAAGTAAGCTGTTTGCCTTCACCTCACGGTTCTGCAATCTTTACACGTGGTGAAACGCAATCGTTGACAACAGTTACATTAGGTACTAAACTTGATGAAAAACTTATCGACGACGTTCTTACTCGCGACAAAGAAAGATTCATGCTTCACTACAACTTCCCTCCATTCTCAACAGGAGAAGCGAAAGCATCTCGTGGTGTAGGTCGTCGCGAAGTAGGTCACGGTAATCTTGCACACCGCGCTTTGAAACGCATGTTGCCAGACAACTACCCTTATGTAGTACGCGTAATTTCTGATATCCTTGAATCAAATGGTTCTTCTTCAATGGCTACTGTATGTGCGGGTACACTTGCGCTAATGGATGCTGGTGTGAAGATCAAGAAACCGGTTTCAGGTATCGCAATGGGACTTATCTCAGAAAACAAAGGACAGAACTTCGCAGTTCTTTCAGATATCTTAGGAGACGAAGACCACTTAGGAGATATGGACTTCAAAGTAACAGGTACTAAAGACGGTATCACTGCTACTCAGATGGACATTAAAGTAGACGGTCTTTCTTTCGAAATCCTAGAAAAAGCACTTGAGCAAGCACGTCAAGGTAGAATGCACATTCTTGGTAAAATTACTGAGACTCTTGCAGAACCAAGAGACGACTTCAAAGCAAATGCTCCACGTATCGAAGTTATCATCATCCCTAAAGAATTCATCGGTGCAGTTATCGGCCCTGGTGGTAAGATTATTCAAGGAATGCAAGAAGAAACAGGCGCTACAATCACAATTGAAGAAGTTGATGGTGCAGGCCGCGTAGAAATTGCAGCAAACAACAAAGAAGCGATCGACAAAGCAATGAATAAGATCAGAGGAATTGTTGCAATCCCTGAAGTAGGTGAAGTTTACAAAGGTAAAGTATCTTCAATCATGCCTTACGGTGCGTTTGTAGAATTCATGCCTGGTAAAGATGGTCTTCTTCACATCTCTGAGATCGACTGGTCAAGACTTGAAAAAGTAGAAGACGCAGGCATCAAAGAAGGTGACGAAATCGAAGTTAAGCTTGTTGACATTGATCAAAAGACTGGTAAATTCAAGCTTTCTCGTAAAGTATTGCTTCCTCGTCCTCCTCGTGACGAGAATGCAGCTCCAAGAGAACCTCGTGAAAATAGAGAGCCTCGTGAAAACAGAGCTCCTAGAGATAACTTCAAAAGAAAGTAATCTGACATAAACGACTATTTATAAGTTGAAAGCGGGACTATCCTAACAAGGATGGTTCCGCTTTTTATTTGTACACACAGCAACTTAAAGCAGCACGAGTCACTCCACAAAAAAAGCCGTTCGGAATATAAAGCAAGTGCAATATAAACCGAACGGCAATTATCGTAGAATACAGTTCTAAATAGAGACCGTATTATTTTTTACAAGGCAAACACATTGGTTTGATTTGTTTGAAGAAGTCGTTACCCTTATCATCTACCAAGATAAATGCAGGGAAGTTTTCTACTTCAATCTTCCAGATCGCTTCCATTCCTAGTTCAGGATATTCAAGACATTCTACTTTCTTGATATTTTGTTGAGCAAGGATTGCAGCCGGACCACCAATACTTCCAAGGTAGAAACCACCATACTTATGACAAGCATCAGTAACTTGTTGGCTTCTGTTACCTTTTGCGATCATGACCATGCTACCACCGTTAGCTTGGAATTCGTCAACGTACGAGTCCATACGACCAGCAGTTGTAGGACCAAACGAACCAGAAGGCATACCGGCAGGAGTCTTAGCAGGACCTGCATAGTAAATTGGGTGATCTTTTACATATTGAGGCAATCCAAGACCGGCATCAATACGTTCTTTTAGTTTCGCGTGAGCAATATCACGACCTACAATGATTGTACCGTTAAGAGACAAACGAGTAGAAACCGGATATTTAGAAAGCTCTGCAAGGATTTCAGCCATCGGACGATTCAAATCAATCTTCACAGCATCACCTTCACCTTGATTACGGAATTGTTCAGGGATCAAACGTCCTGGGTTCTCTTCCATCTTCTCAATCCAAAGACCATCTTTATTGATCTTCGCTTTGATATTACGGTCGGCCGAGCAAGAAACGCCCATACCTACAGGACAAGAAGCACCGTGACGAGGCAAACGAACGATACGGATATCGTGCGCGAAATATTTACCGCCAAACTGTGCACCATAGCCAGACTCTTGAGCTTTGCGAAGTACTGTTTCTTCTAGTTCGATATCACGGAAAGCTTGTCCGCCTTCGTTACCCGAAGTAGGAAGCTCATCGTAATACTTAGCAGAAGCAAGTTTCACAGTCTTCAAACAAGTTTCTGCAGAAGTACCACCAATCACGAAAGCTACGTGGTATGGAGGACAAGCAGCAGTACCCAAAGTAAGAAGCTTATCAACAAGGAATTTCTCCAATGTTTTAGGATTCAAAAGAGCCTTTGTTTCTTGAAACAAATATGTTTTGTTGGCAGAACCACCACCCTTAGCCATGAAAAGGAACTTATACTCATTGCCTTTAGTAGCATACAAGTCGATCTGAGCAGGAAGGTTAGATCCTGTATTAATCTCGTTATACATATCAAGAGGCGCATTTTGAGAATAACGCAAGTTCTCTTGAGTATATGTATCGTAAATACCTTTTGATAGAGACTCTTCGTCGCAACCGCTAGTCCACACTTGCTGACCTTTTTTACCCACTACAATAGCAGTACCTGTATCTTGACAAGTAGGAAGAATACCTTTAGCAGCAATCTCCGCGTTACGAAGGAAAGTCAAAGCGACATATTTATCGTTTTCACTAGCTTCCGGATCATTCAAGATTTTCGCAACTTGCTCTTGGTGTTCGGTACGAAGCAAGAAAGAAACATCACGCATAGCTTGTTTAGCCAATAATGAAATACCTTCAGCTTCAACTTTAAGGATCTCTTTTCCTTCAAATTCTACTACAGAAACATAGTCTTTAGACAAATGATAATATTCTGTCTTTTCCTTTCCCAATGGGAATGGCTCCTGATACTTAAAAGGAGGTGTTGCCATAATTATTCTTGTTAAAGTATTTAATTAGTACGAATACGTTATGCAAGTTTTCAACGATTACTCTTCCAGTTGAGAATAATCCTGATATAAGAAATCGTTGTAAGGGAAACGTGTTATATGAATCTCTTTCACACGCTGATACATAAGCTCTTTCAACTCCTCTACGTTCACCTTATTACGGGCAGAAACGAAGATACAATTGTCGCTCATTTTAGACATCCACGTTTGTTTCAATTCGTCAAGACTGTAGTTTTCTCTCTTTTTAGGAGACAAATCGTCTTCATCCTTTTCAACATACGTAAAAGCATCAATCTTGTTAAACACGATAATCATCGGTTTGTCCGTATCATCGATTTCTTTAAGCGTTTTGTTCACAACCTCAATTTGCTCTTCAAACTGCGGATGCGAAACATCCACTACGTGAACAAGCAAGTCGGCCTCGCGAACCTCATCTAGTGTAGACTTAAACGATTCTACAAGCTGAGTAGGAAGTTTACGGATAAAACCAACCGTATCGGAAAGAAGAAACGGCAAGTTCTGAATAATCACCTTACGCACCGTTGTATCCAGTGTCGCAAACAATTTATTTTCAGCAAAAACTTCCGACTTACTCAATAGGTTCATCAACGTAGACTTACCCACGTTGGTATATCCTACAAGCGCAACACGCACCATTTTACCACGGTTTTTGCGTTGAGTAGCCATTTGTTTATCAATATCTTTCAACTCATTTTTAAGTCGAGAGATCTTATCCAAAATAATACGACGGTCTGTTTCGATCTGCGTTTCACCCGGTCCACGCATACCGATACCACCACGTTGACGTTCCAAGTGAGTCCACAATCGAGTCAATCGAGGCAACATATATTGATATTGAGCAAGCTCTACCTGCGTCTTTGCGTGAGCTGTTTGAGCTCTATGAGCAAAAATATCAAGAATAAGATTGGTACGATCCAGAATCTTAACTTGAAGCTCTTTCTCTATATTTCGCAATTGTTTAGGAGAAAGCTCGTCATCAAAGATTACAAGCCCCACTTCCTCTTCTTCAATAAATTCCTTAATTTCCTGCAACTTACCTGTACCCACAAAAGTTACCGGATTTGGATAATCCATGCGTTGAGTGAATCTCTTTACCGGCTTAGCCCCTGCTGTATCAGCAAGAAAATCAAGCTCGTCAAGATACTCATTCACCTTTGCTTCGTTCTGGTTCTGAGTAATTAACCCCACCAAAACAGCCTTTTCGGTTTGTGCTTTCGAAATAATAAAATCTTTCATACAACAAAGATAATAAATCAAATAAATCTTGTTACATTTATCGACCGCTTAAATCATACTTAACAATATACTATTATAACGATTGATAAATCTATAAATCTAATACTTAGACAGATGAAAAGAAAACTACACATTGCAACTGTCTTACTTATGGCAGTAACATACAACCATGCACAAGAGTTACCACAGTCTCCCTCACAATGGAGCACATTCGTCTCTTCAGACAAAAATCTGTTAGTTGAGCACACGCTTCTCAAACAAAGCTTCGAAAACGAAGCCTCCGATCAATGGGAATACACAACAGACGGTACAGTCGTCAGTCTAAGCACTTATGGTATTAACAAGATTGACGGCGATAAAGCTTTAAAATTAACGAGAAATCAAACCTTTACTCTCGAAACCATCCCCACAGCTCCATATTTGGATTATTACAGACAATGTAAAAACTCTAGTAGAAGCTGCCGGTCGGGAGCCAGTGATTATGCCTTCTTCATCGACCATATACGAATAGTAGGTCGCGCAAATATGTTTACAATGACCACGACTCAAGGAGATTGGAATAGCAGCGGCAGCTGGACACATAACCGTCCCAACGCACACACCAGTGTACTTGTAGCACACAATACAGAGATAGGCACGCACGAAAAATGCAACAATTTACATGTTGGAAATGCAGCCCTGCGCATCAACTCCAATGGAAATCTACTCGTTTCGGACAACTTGGTGATTCACTCACAAACCAATTCGAGCACAAACCCCGCATTCTACAATGAAGGCGGATTATCGATTCAAAACAACCTCGAGTTTCACATCACCTTTGATCAAAAAGCGAAATGGGTCTTTGTTTCCTTCCCGCATGATGTATACATCGACGATATCGATAACAATTGGAGTCTGGGCGATGCAGCTACCACAACCGGAGGCAATAAATTTTACGTACGCAAATACAATTCGGACAAACGAGCAAGCGACGGCTCATCGGGCTGGCAAGTAATCTCCACATCCGAAGTAAACAGTACCACTCCCCTTTTCGAACGCAACAAAGGATACTTGGTAGCAATAGATCAAACAGCAACGGAAGAAACATTGCCCGTATACATTCATAACGAAAAGCTGACACCAGCTTTCGCATCCAATGCAACGGTTGCAATATCAGCAGCTTTGCACAACAGCAATGCAAACTCCGAGCATAGCGGTTGGAGTTTAATGGGCAATCCCTTTCCGGCTGCAATCACAGTAGACTATCTATTATCTACACTAGGAACCGGCTATGAGTTGTTTTCTTTCGACGGCAATGAATACATCAAACTAGAGTCTGGAAACGGACACATCATCAAACCATTCGGCGCCTTTTTTATTAAGGCAACACAAGCAAAGACCATCAGTCTCAACAATCAAAAAAGCGTTTAGAAGCCATCGTAATCCGATTAAATTCTAAATTTACGCATCATCTTTGCCCGTTCTTTGTTATAAAGTAAAACGAACGAGTTTACGAATAAAAAAGAATATGTAGGTTTGCCTCAAAAGAAATCGTTATGAAAAGAAGTCTAATTATTACCGGAATGCTCCTCATATACCTTGCAGCAATCGGATACATTGCTTGGCCGGGAAACAATCCGGACACTACGTATCCCGAATACTTCATCGTAATGGGAGTATCATTAGCCATTGTAGTCATCCTAAATATCGTTCTTCGCAAGCGCGAGCTAAAACGTAAAGAAATGCGAGAACGAGACAAAGATCTTCGTAAGAAATAAACAATCCACAAGGACAAAAACAAAAGGTTCGGAAACGAAGCAAACGCTTCACCTCCGAACCTTTTCTTGTCTATTTAAATGGATTTACTTCTGTTCTAGTTTCTCTTTCAGGAATTTTCCGGTATACGATACATTGCAAGCCGCCACCTCTTCCGGTGTACCCGCAATCACCAGTTCTCCACCAAACTTACCGCCTTCGGGACCCAGATCGATAATATAGTCGGCACATTTAATCACGTCCATATTATGCTCGATGATTACCACCGAGTGACCTTTGTCTATCAACGCCTGAAAAGCTTTCAACAACGTGTTGATATCATGAAAGTGAAGACCCGTGGTAGGTTCGTCAAAGATGAACAACGTAGGCTGCGTCTTTTCCTGCGCTAAGTAGTAAGCCAGTTTTACACGTTGGTTTTCACCACCCGACAATGTCGAAGAAGTTTGTCCCAACTTGATATATCCTAGTCCCACTTCACTAAGCGGACGCAAACGTTTCACAATCTTCTTTTCCTGATTCCCCTCTGCCATCGAGAAAAACTCAATCGCTTGGTCTACCGTCATCTCCAATATATCAAAGATATTAGCCCCGCGATAAGAAATTTCCAACGTATCGGGTTTGAAGCGTTTACCATGGCAGTTTTCGCATTCAAGCACAATATCGGCCATAAATTGCATCTCTACCGTAATCGTACCTTCCCCTTTACATTCTTCACAACGGCCACCTTCTTTATTAAACGAGAAATAAGCCGGTGTATAAGCCATTTGCTTAGCAAGCGGTTGTTCCGCAAAAAGCTTTCTGATCTCGTCATACGCACCCAAGTAGGTAACCGGATTAGAACGAGACGACTTCCCTATCGAGTTCTGATCAACGTATTCAACACCTTTGATCAAAGACAAATTGCCCGACAAACTCTTACAAGCTACATTTTGCTTGCTTCCTCCGGCCAGATAATTCTTCACGCCCTGATAAAAGATATCACGAACCAACGAAGATTTACCCGAACCACTCACGCCAGTAACCACCGTCATTACGTGTAGCGGAAACTTCACATCAATACCCTTGAGGTTATTTAGCCACGCCCCTTTTACATCGATCGAAGCATTCCACAATCGACGAAACGGCGGAATCTCAATTTTATCTTCACCCGTCAGATAGCGAACTGTATAGCTCGAACTGTTTTCTTCCAAATGTGCCAAATCACCTTGGTAAACAACCTCTCCGCCCAAGCGGCCGGCACGCGGACCGATATCAATGATATAATCGGCAGCTCTGATAATCTCTTCGTCGTGCTCTACAACCACCACCGTATTACCAAGCTCTTGCAGTTGACGAAGCACCTTAATCAGCAAGTCGGTATCTCTCGAGTGCAGACCGATACTCGGCTCATCGAGAATATACAACGAACCTACCAAGCTACTACCCAAAGACGTAGCCAGATTGATACGCTGACTTTCCCCTCCCGACAACGATGCCGACAAACGGTCGAGCGTAAGGTAGCCCAATCCCACATCGAGCAAGAAACGAATCCTGCTATTTACCTCCAGCAACAAGCGTTTCGCAATGGCCGCTTCGGTTTCTGTAAGATCTAAATGATCGAAGAATGTTTTCAGTTCCGTGATAGGCAGTGCCACCAACTGGGCAATGTTCTTTCCTCCCACATGCACATACAAGGCATTCGTTTTCAAACGTGTGCCTTTACATTCGGGACAAACCGTTTTACCGCGATAGCGTGCAAGCATCACACGGTATTGTATCTTATATTGATTTTCTTCTACAAACTTAAAGAAGTCGTTGATTCCGTACAGCCCCATTCTACCTCTCCAAAGCACGTCCTTCTCCTCGTCGGTAAGTTCGAAATACGGACGATGAATCGGGAAATTATACTTGCTGCAATGTTCGATAAAATGCTTCTTGTACTCACCCATCTTTTCCCCTTTCCAACACATCACCGCGTCTTCATAAACGGAAAGACTTTTATCGGGGATTACCAAATCTTCATCGATACCCATCACTTTGCCAAAGCCTTCACACACCGG
>DLYT01000133.1:0-1618 GCA_003447595.1 Porphyromonadaceae bacterium | reverse complement strand
GGCTCTTCAAATATAATCCCGTCTGCTTCGAAGAGTTTCGAAAACGTCTTCTCCACCACCGCGTCATCGGTATAAAACTTGATGATACACACGCCGTGCCCTTCATAAAAAGCCGTCTCAACCGAGTCGGTAATACGACTCAACGACTCATTATCGTACGACACCGCAAGTCGGTCGATCAACAACAATACATCTTCAGATCTCCCCGGCAAATCGTTTGCGGCGATCAGCTCATCGATACGTTTGATCTCCCCTTTGTACTCAACACGGGTATAGCCACCCTTGCTTAGTACCTCGAGTTGCTCTTTCAGTGTACGATCCGACGGTACAAACAGGTTCGTGTAAATCGCAAAGCGCGTCTTTTCGGGAAACGAATGAATGGTTTCAATCACATCACTCACCTGATGCTTTTTCACTTCCACACCGCTAATAGGCGAAATCGTACGACCAATGCGGGCAAAAAGCAAACGCAAGTATTCGTAAATCTCGGTAGACGTACCCACCGTAGAGCGCGGATTACGCGTATTTACTTTTTGTTCGATAGCAATTGCCGGCGGAATACCTTTGATATAATCGCATTCAGGCTTACCCATTCTACCTAAAAACTGACGTGCGTACGACGAAAGACTTTCTACATAACGTCTTTGCCCTTCGGCATAAAGCGTATCAAAAGCCAAAGAAGACTTGCCCGAACCTGAAAGCCCCGTAATTACAACAAGCTTGTCGCGCGGAATCTCCACATCAATATTTTTCAGGTTGTTTATCCTGGCACCCTTTATGATAATATTCTTGTTTACCGACATATTACTTTCTGTTTAATCATACGAAGATAACAAATTCCTTTTCGAATGTAACCGCCGCTTTTCAATAAAAGATCGCCTGCAAACCATTATTTTGAAAAAAATAGCAGTAAAGTATTGCAAGGTTAAAATATATAATATACCTTTGCACACGCAAATGAGAAATCATGGCGAGATAGCTCAGCTGGTTAGAGCGCATGATTCATAATCATGAGGTCCCCGGTTCAATCCCGGGTCTCGCTACAAGATAAAAGCTTCGAAGATATTCTTCGGAGCTTTTTTTATTTTCCCCACATTCTGCCTGCTTCGTTGCACAGTACAAGGCGATTCCTTTTCTACTCCCACCTTATTGTAAAAATCGTTTTCTTGCATAATTGGTAGCCTTTTCACACCGAGAGTCCTTTCTCCTCCCGAAAACGCTGTATTATTGCTACTTCGTCGAAATTTCAGACACAAAAAAATCTGACAAACTTCTTGCCAGATCGCATTGCAGGTAACACGACATTGAGCGTCCTTATCGACAACATCGTTTGCAGCTTTCTTTTTACTCCTCAAAACCTCACCCCGGCTTACTTCCTGCATTTCCCAACTCCCCGAGAATGGTCTGAATCGTTTCCACTGCCGGTTGATACAGCCCCATTGCATTGTACTCCCGTTCACATTGCCTACTCTCAGGAAAAGAGCAAAAAGTTACCACGAATAGTATCTTCACTCACCGTGAAGAGTGTTTTCATTCACCACGAAGACTTTTTACACTCACCGTGAAAACTATTTACCGTTCTCGTGAAAACGTTTTGCCAACTTCATAAGAACGAAAA
>DLYT01000024.1:6827-6975 GCA_003447595.1 Porphyromonadaceae bacterium | reverse complement strand
TTCTAGTTTGGAGAAAGTTGCCGGTTTTTCACCTTCAGAAAACGAGACTTCGGTCATTAGCACAAAGCCTAATCGTCGAGATTGTTTACCGATTATCGTTGAATGATAGCAGATGCAGCTAAGAACTATGCATTGTTCTCGAAAAAAG
>DLYT01000024.1:6413-6561 GCA_003447595.1 Porphyromonadaceae bacterium | reverse complement strand
CTTTTGAGAAGCAAATTAGGTTTTTGTGGAGATCATTTTCAGTCACCGCGAATACTGTTTTTCGTTACCGTGAAAAGTATTTTTGTTTACCGTGAATACTGTTTGTGTTTATAACGAAGAGTGTAAAACGTTTTCATTGAGAACGTTT
>DLYT01000024.1:2637-6132 GCA_003447595.1 Porphyromonadaceae bacterium | reverse complement strand
GCAAGAGTTGGCGGATTACAAATTCATTCTTCCGAAATGATTCCAGAGCCGTTTTGAAAGTTCGTTTGGAAGTTCTCAATGAGGGGTTTGGTAATTCGTTTTTCGAATGAAGCGTTTTGTAGCAAAGTGTAAGATTTTATTTGAACGGGAAGTTTACTGAAAGAGAATAAAATAGGTCCTATTTGTTCGAAAGATAGAGGTTTGTGCTTTTATTACGGTAGAAGACCTTTTGAATGAAATATACATGAAGTAGGGGGTACAAAAAAAAGGAGTATAAACGAACTTGCGTTGTTTTATACTCCTTTTGAATGAGCAGTGATTATGCTGCTGTATTAACCTTGTTTCTTGCGAAGTTCTTCGAAGATCAATGCTTCTAGTTCGTCGGCAAGCTCCGGGTTGTCGCGAAGACATTCTTTAGCTGCTTCACGGCCTTGACCAAGTTTGCTGTCGTTGTAGCTGTACCATGAACCGCTTTTCTTGATTACTCCAAGATCAGAGCCCAAGTCTACGATTTCGCCCGCGCGAGAAATACCTTCACCGTACATGATGTCGAATTCTGCTTTGCGGAACGGAGGTGCCACTTTGTTCTTGATTACCTTCACGCGAGTAGACGTACCTTTTACTTCGTCGCCGTCTTTTAGTTGTCCGATCTTACGGATGTCTAGACGAACAGATGCGTAGAATTTAAGGGCGTTACCTCCGGTTGTTGTTTCAGGGTTACCGAACATTACACCGATTTTATCGCGCAACTGGTTGATGAAGATACAAGTTGTATTTGTTTTGTTGATTGCTGCTGTAAGCTTTCTCAATGCTTGCGACATCAAACGAGCCTGAAGACCCATTTTTGAATCACCCATTTCTCCTTCAAGCTCTGCTTTTGGTGTAAGCGCGGCAACAGAGTCGATCACGATAATGTCGATAGCCGACGAACGGATCAATTGTTCTGCGATTTCCAAAGCTTGCTCTCCCGAGTCGGGTTGTGAGATCCAAAGATTCTCGATGTCTACACCTAGCTTCTCTGCATAAAAGCGATCGAAGGCATGCTCTGCATCGATGAATGCAGCGATACCACCGGCTTTTTGTGCTTCGGCAATGGCGTGAATGGCAAGAGTTGTTTTACCTGATGACTCCGGACCATAGATTTCAATGACACGTCCGCGAGGGTAACCGCCTACACCAAGTGCAGCATTGAGTGCGATCGAACCTGTTGGAATTACACTGATCTCTTCGACCTGATCGTCACCCATTTTCATGATTGAGCCTTTTCCATAGTTCTTTTCAATCTTGTCCATGGCTGCTCTTAGCGCTTTCAGCTTCTCAGGGTTTGGTGCTGTTTTGCCTGTGTTTGTTATCTCTTTTGCTTCTTCTGACATAAAATCATTTTAAAATTTGATTTGCATGGTCTTTAGTATTGATCTCTTTCGGTGAGATTATGCGTTCTATGATACCATCTTCATTGATGATAAAAGTAGTGCGCAGAGTACCCATATAGGTGCGTCCGGCCATCTTCTTTTCTGCCCATACGCCAAACTCTTGGTTTAGCTTTGTTTCAGTGTCGGCGATGAGTTGGAATGGTAAGCTTTGCTTGGCGATAAAGTTTTTGTGCGACTTTTCGCTGTCTTTGCTTACTCCGATTACCTCATATCCGGCTGCCTGAAGTGCTTCGTAACTATCACGAAGGCTGCATGCTTCGGCCGTACATCCCGGGGTGCTGTCTTTCGGATAGAAATAGAGAATTAGTTTTTTACCTTTGAAATCACTTAATTTTACTTCTTTCCCGTCTTGGTTAATGCCAAGTATTTCGGGAGCTTTATCTCCTACTTTCATAACCGTTATAGATTAAAAAGGCCTGGATTAGCAGTTTTGGCTTGCTTCTCCCGGCCTTTCGTATGTTTTTAAAATTATAGTTCTAGATCGATATTTTGCAACTCATGCCAAGGAAGACCTTGCTTGTTTAGTTGTTCCATGAACGGATCCGGATTAAATTCTTCGACGTTGTATACGCCCGGTTTTCTCCAAAGACCTTTCATAAACATCATAGCGCCGATCATTGCCGGAACACCAGTTGTATAACTTACGCCCTGAGCTCCTGTTTCGTCGTAGGCAGCTTGGTGGCTACAGTTGTTGTAGATGTAATATGTAAGTTCTTTTCCGTCTTTGCCAATACCTTTGATACGGCAACCGATCGAAGTTTCACCAGTGTAATTTTCTCCAAGTTCGCCCGGATTAGGAAGTACTTCTTTCAAGAACTGGATAGGAACGATTTCAACACCATTATACATAATAGGGTCGATACGCGCCATACCGATGTTTTGGATTACACGCAAGTGTGTTAGGTATTCTTGACCGAATGTCATCCAGAAACGTGCACGTTTCAATGTTGGGAAATTCTTAGTCAATGATTCCAACTCTTCATGATAGATCACATACGACTCTTTTGGTCCGATGTTCGGATAGTTCAAAGGCATATGGATTGCGTGAGGTTCTGTTTCAACCCATTCGCCATTCTCCCAGTATTTACCTTTTTGGGTAACCTCGCGGATGTTGATTTCAGGATTGAAGTTCGTTGCGAATGCTTTGCCATGGTCGCCCGCGTTGCAGTCTACGATGTCAAGGTATTCCATTTTCTCAAAGTGATGCTTCGCAGCATAAGCGGTAAATACGCCGGTAACACCCGGGTCAAATCCGCAGCCCAAGATCGCTGTAAGACCAGCTTCCTTAAAACGTTCTTGGTATGCCCACTGCCAGCTGTATTCGAACTTCGCTTCATCAATCGGTTCGTAGTTAGCAGTATCCAAGTAGTTAACACCACATGCTAAACAAGCATCCATGATGGTAAGATCTTGGTAGGGAAGGGCAACGTTAATTACAATTTCCGGCTTAAATGAGTTGAACAAAGCGATCAATTCATTTACGTTATCGGCGTCAACCTGCGCAGTTTTAATTCTGTCGCCACCGATAGCTTTAGCGATTGCGTCGCATTTTGACTTTGTACGGCTTGCCAACATGATTTCGGTAAAAACATCAGGATTCTGTGCTACCTTGTGAACAACTACCGTTCCAACGCCTCCGGCACCGATAATAAGAACTTTTCCCATTTACAATTTCAGTTTAATCGCGTTATTAAAAAATTAAACGTTTCCGCATCGCCAGAATATGATTCTGTCGAATTAAAACCACTACAAAAATAAGATTAATATTCTAATAATCCTATATCGTTGTTTATGGAGATGTTTTTGTTTTAAAACACATGTCGAGGAATTTTCTTTTTCTTCGTACTTTTGCCCGACCGAACCAAAGTTTCGGGTGATTATAGATTATGGGTGCAGAGAGAGAAAACATGTTGGCTTTCATCAAAGAACATCTCAACGACAATACGCATGAGTTGTTGTTGAAGGCTGCAAAATATCCGAATATAGATATGCCACAAGCTGTGGATCAGATTGTATGCCGCAAGTTGATGAAAGATAAACTTCCCGATTGGTATGAGAATGG
>DLYT01000024.1:678-2346 GCA_003447595.1 Porphyromonadaceae bacterium | reverse complement strand
ATGGGTGTGGATAGTTTTTACTTTTCAAAAGTACTGGATAAGGTGGTTTATATCGAGCGCTTCGAAAACTATTGTGCATGTGCGAAAGAAAACTTCAAAGAATTAGGTGCTTTAAATATCGATGTCTATAACGGAGATTCTTCATCTTTGTTTCCTTCCATTGGTGCTATTGATGTGTTTTATATTGATCCGGCCCGAAGAGGTGAAGGAAACAAACGCTTATTTGCTATTGAAGACTGCGAACCTAATGTGCTAGAGTTGAAAGATGAACTGCTCAAACAAGCCGAAAAAGTAATCATCAAGCTTTCTCCAATGGTAGATATCACACATTCGCTTTCGAAACTTCCCGAGGCAACTGCTGTGCATGTGGTATCTGTAAAGAATGAGTGTAAGGAGTTGCTTCTTGTGTTGGAAAAAGGAGTTTGCTTTGATAAGCCTGTAGAGATTACGTGTGTAAACTTTACAACAGATGGTGACGAGCAGTGTTTTGTGTTTACTCCCGATACGGAGCAACAAGCTTCTGTTATCTATGCCGATAAGATGCTTCGTTATCTTTACGAACCCAATGCGTCTGTTATGAAGGCCGGCGGTTTTAAGTCGATTGCTTATCAGCTTGGAGTAGAGAAGTTGCAGGTGAGTAGCCACTTGTATACATCGGATATTTTACTGACTAACTTTCCGGGACGAGCTTTCGAAGTAGAGGAGGTGATTGACTTTTCGGGTAAAACAGCAAAGAAACTCAGTGTTCAGATACCGAAGGCAAATATTGCGGTGCGAAACTTT
Source organism: Porphyromonadaceae bacterium (assembly GCA_003447595.1). Lineage (GTDB taxonomy): Bacteria > Bacteroidota > Bacteroidia > Bacteroidales > CAMTPD01 > UBA12018. The sequence continues at coordinate 1,563 of DLYT01000024.1, read as the reverse complement.
CCTTTGGATGTGAATGAGCTGAGAAAGAAAACAAAAATAAAAGAAGGTGGGGATGTATACTTATTTGCAACAACATTGCAGAGCGAAGAGAAAGTTATCTTGAAATGTCGTAAAGTATAATACACTTGAAAGGTATAATAAAGAAGAGGTTACTCGACAATTTGTCGGTAACCTCTTTCTTATCTATTAGTGGATTATCTGAAATCTCTTAGCTTTTCTTGCAATGTTTTTCTTGCAAAGAAGATTCGGCTTTTAATGGTGCCTAGAGGCAGGTGTAATTCATCTGCAATTTCATTGTATTTAAAGCCGGTAAGAAACATCGAGAACGGGACTTTAAGTTCGTCGGTAAGTGCTTCGATCGCTTTATTTATTTCGGCCATAGCATAGGCTCCATCGGGCGAATCAATACCTGACTCAATGGTGAGATTAAGGTTGTAAAGATCAATTTCCTGGTCAACGACTGTTTGTGTGCGCAATACTTTGTGATAATTGTTGATGAAAGTATGACGCATAATCGTTAATACCCAACCTTTGAAGTTTACATTATCAACAAATTTCTCTTGGTTGTCAAGAGCCTTGAGCGTAGTGTCTTGTAATAGATCTTGCGCATCGTCGCGATTTGAAGTAAGCAACATTGCAAAGTTGAACATGTTACTTTGCAAGCTCATTAGTTTTTGTTGAAAAAGTTGTGAGTTCATAACCTTAATAATTAATTGGTTTGTAATCTCGTTCTCTTCTCTCGTAATTGGTTTTTTGTCGTCGGTCCAACTTTTATGTTTGCCTTTAGACACAGCAAATATATAATGAATTTGATACGATTATTCACCTTCTTCAATTGATATATACTAAAGTTCACCCAAAAATATATTCTTTAGTTTTTAATAG
>DLYT01000024.1:0-488 GCA_003447595.1 Porphyromonadaceae bacterium | reverse complement strand
TTTGTGAAGCTGCTATTTGGGTTGGTAATGCGTTGATTTAATGCTTTATATTTTGTTTTGTAATCGTGTTTGAGTTTTTGTTCTTACCTAAAAGAGTACTAATTATTTTAGTGTTTCTAGAAAAAAGAATTAGTCTGTCCCGAAAGTCGCTTTTTTCTTCTTGTAATATTCCATTGCTTGTTTCCTTGAATGGGAATAAGTTTTTCCTTTATCTTTGTACTGCAAACCTAATAATATTGACCATGAAACGAATTTCGACGACTATAGTCTCATTGCTTTTGATGAGCTCGTCTTGTTTTTATGCTACGGCACAAGTGAATGAAAAACAAATTAATATTGTACCATTACCCCAAAAGTATACACAAGGGATAGACAGTTTTACAATAAATAAGAAGACTGTATTGTATGTGCAAAACAAGAGTCAGCATGACGCGGCAGAATTGTTACTCTCAAGTTTTCCATTAAAGAAGAAGTCCGGTTTTCCTAGA
>DLYT01000060.1:17187-37781 GCA_003447595.1 Porphyromonadaceae bacterium | reverse complement strand
GAAGATCAAATTGCCGGTGGCGGTTTGCTTGTAGCCTTTGACAATGTATCAGACAAAGGAGCAGATATCCTTTTGCAACTTCAGCTGCGCAATCAATCTGACAGATCATTTTCCGGAGACATTGAATATACTCTTCTTGATCCGAATGGCAAGGAAGTAGCAAAAAACAGCAATAAAGTTTCTGCTTCAAAAGGCAAAACCTCTACAACAAAAAACAAACTGCACGTTTCCAATCCGGATCTATGGGAGCCAGACTCTCCATTTCTTTACTGGCTGCAAGTAGACGTAAAGGATAAAAATGGAAATATTATTGATGGATACAAACGCAGAATTGGTATTCGCAGCATCGAATTCAAAGGACCAGACGGGTTATGGCTAAACGGAAAACCATATCCAGTACCATTAATCGGAGCTAACAGACACCAAGACTTTGCAGTAGTTGGCAATGCGTTACCAAACTCTTTACATTGGAGAGATGCGAAAAAACTCCGCGATGCAGGTATGCGTATTGTTCGTAATGCACACTACCCTCAAGACCCGGCCTTTATGGATGCTTGTGACGAACTTGGACTTTTTGTTATTGTAAACACTCCGGGATGGCAATTCTGGAACGAAGACCCAATCTTTGCAAAACGAGTATACGGAAACGTTCGCGATATGGTACGTCGTGATCGTAACCACCCATCTGTATTCTTATGGGAACCTATCCTCAACGAAACATGGTATCCGGAAGATTTTGCTAAAAACGTGAAAGATATTGTTGCGGCAGAATTCCCGTACAAAAACAGTCACGCAGCTTCAGATCATGAAGCAAGAGGAAGTAAATACTTCGATATCCAGTTTACACACCCTGTAAACGCAGATAAGGAGTTTGCATTAAAAGAGCAAGACAAAACTAAAACATATTTTACACGAGAATGGGGTGATAATGTAGATGATTGGAACTCGCACAATTCTCCTAGTCGTGTAAACAGAGCTTGGGGCGAACAACCAATGTTGGTACAAACTCAACATTACGCCAATCCTCCATATCCATATACGACATACGACGGGTTGTATCAAACCGACCGTCAACACGTAGGTGGAACGCTTTGGCACTCATTCGATCATCAGCGCGGTTATCACCCAGATCCTTTCTACGGAGGGGTAATGGATGTATTCCGTCAGCCAAAGTATTCTTATTATATGTTTATGGCTCAACGTCCGACTGACTCACTAAACATCATGGCAGAAAGTGGCCCGATGGTTTATATCGCACACGAAATGACTCCATTTTCAGGCAAAGACGTTGTCGTATATTCAAATTGCGACGAAGTACGTCTTACTGTAAATGCAACCGGCAAAACATACACTTACAAAAAAGATAAGAACCGCAAAGGTATGCCTTCTCCAATCATCACCTTCGAAAATGTATTCGATTTCATGGATGATAAAAAGTTAGCAATGCCGGGCAAAGGAGACCAAGTGTTCATGACTGCCGAAGGTATTATCGATGGTAAAGTTGTTGCAACCTATCGTAAAGAACCTGCACGTCGTCCTTCTAAAATTGTTCTTTGGCTCGACAATGAAGGTGTAGACCTTAAAGCTGACGGTTCTGACATGGTCACTGTAGTTGCGGGAATTGCTGATGGTAAAGGAAATATCAAACGCCTCAACAATTACTTTATCAAGTTTAATGTAGAAGGGGAAGGTCGTTTAGTGGGAGACTCTGAACACATGAATAACCCACGTCCTGTTATTTGGGGAACTGCTCCTACATTGGTGCAATCAACCAATAAGGCTGGTAAAATTAAAGTTACAGCCGAAGTTCTGCTTGAAGGGCAGCAAATGCCTACAGCAGGAGAATTGATCTTCGAATCAGTTCCTTCCGAAAAAGTTGAAATCGTGAATGCGACCGAACTAAGCCAAATTGGTAAAACAACGGTAAGTACAGTAAATACATCAACAAATAAAGATGAACTTCAAAAAGAGATTGACAAACTTAGAAAAGAAGTCAATTCATACAAACTGAAAGAAGTAGAGAAACAACAAGCCGAATTTGGCGAAAAGAGATAATCTACTTTCATCTGTAACAATAAACAAGCAGGACAGGACTCTCTGCCCCTAATTAAAAAGATCGCACAAAAATCTGTGCGATCTTTTTAGTTTTAGACCTTCCTTAAATTAAGAAGATTCCTCATTATTTCTTGTCTACAATCATACAAACGGTTGCATCGCCGGTTACATTTACAGACGTGCGCAGCATATCAAGCGGGCGGTCTACACCCAATATCAATGCCAATGCTTCTGTAGGAATACCAACTGCAGCTAGCACCATTGTCAGAATTACATAACTTCCGCCCGGAATCGCAGGTGTACCTATCGACGACAACACCGTCATGAAGATAATAGTAATAATCTGCATAAACGACAGGTCGATTCCTAGTACTTGCGCAATAAACAATACCGCGATAGTCTGATAACAACTAGTACCATCCATATTAATTGTAGCACCAATAGGAAGTACAAAAGTGGCTGTTTGCTTTGACACACCTAGTACTTTCTGCACATTCTCGAGGTTGAAAGGCAATGCTGCCGCACTCGAACTCGTTGTAAAAGCAATGAGTTGTACCGGATACATAGCCTTGATAAATTCGCCATATTTAAACTTACCAAAAAGAGCAATCAAACCGGGATAGAAAACCAACATCAAGATAAACAAACCCACAATTACGGTAAGAGCGTACAAGCCAAGAGCCGCAAACACCGAAACATCGCCCGAGAAATCGACGACCAGTCCGGCCATTAAAGCAGCCACACCATACGGAGCCAACACTATTATGTAATCAACCATCTTTAATATTACCGAATACAAGTCGTCGATAAGTTTTAAAACCGTCCCTACTTTATCTTGCCCCAAGCTAATAGCTGCTGCCCCCATCAGCATAGCGAAAAAGATAACCTGAAGCGTTTTCTGATTATCTGACATGGCTGCAATAATATTAGACGGGACAATCTCTTCCAGAAACGAAAGCATCTTCCGTTCTTTTGCAGCCTCTTGCACTTGAGTAACCTCAGCCTTTACTCCATATTCGGCACGTATCGAATCCAATTTAGAGGCATCGATAACCTTACCCGGACGAATCACCAAGGCCAAAGCCAAACCAACTAAAACAGCCACCAATGTAGTTGCCATGTAAATCCCGACTACTTTTACACCGACTCCGGCAAACTTCTTAATGTCGCCAATAGCCGTAACACCTTTTATCAAGGAAACAAAGATCAACGGAATAGCAATCAATTGAAGCAATCGAATAAATAAGCGACCAAATGGCGTAATCCATTCCGAAATAAATGGGCCTCCGTTTAGTTTTACACCAACAAAGCCTACAACGATACCGAGTAACATCCCTATAAAGATTTGGATATAGAGCGGTAATCCTTTCAATGATCTAAATAGTTTCATACAGACTCTTCATTATTAAACATTTCATTATGTAAACATGAATAAATCTATCATTGTTGCAAAACACAAAAGAGTCATTACATTGATATATTCGCAATTAGATAAAATCAGAGTGACTTCTATTTTAAAAATTTAATTATATTTGTCGATAAATCAACAATTACTAATTATAAGACCCATGAAGAAACATAAGTATTTTATATTGGCCTCGTCTATCTGTTGCACACTAAGTGCCACTGCGCAGGTCAATCAAAACAAGCTATACCCTTTACCGCAACAAGTAGAAGACAACAATCAGCGCGTGGTTGCCGACAAAGCATACTATATTAAAACAGACAAAATAAAAGACGCAACATCCAACGCTCTTCTCAAAACCGTATTGCCGGTAGATGGAAAAGACAAAGGCACACCCATCCACATCAAACAGCTAGAAAACAAAAGCGATGTGATGGCACGCTCGGGGGCCTATATCCTTACCATCGGAGCTAAAGATATTACCATCGAAGCAGCAGACAGTCGCGGTCTATTCTACGCTTTGCAAACCTTGAAGCAAGTGCAGGAAAAAGACAATCGAGGCAACATTCTTCTACCCGTTTGTTCGATAACCGACTACCCCGACGTAGCATTTCGCGGCACGGTAGAAGGTTTCTATGGAGAACCTTGGAGTCATCAAGACCGTTTAGAGCAACTTCGCTTCTACGGAGCATTGAAACTCAACACCTATATCTACGGACCAAAAGACGATCCGTATCACAGCTCGCCACACTGGCGCGACGCTTATCCGGCAGATCAAGCCGCACAAATCAAAGAACTCGCACAAGAAGCAGCTAAAAACAAAGTCGATTTCGTATGGGCCATTCACCCGGGCAAAGACATCAAATGGAACAAAAGCGACAGCATGGCTATCGTAAAGAAGTTTGATATGATGTACGATCTTGGCGTACGTTCATTTGCCGTATTCTTTGACGACATCTCGGGCGAAGGAACAAAACCCGAAAAACAAGCCGGAGTCCTTAACTACATCCACAACGAGTTTATCTCGAAAAAGAAAGATGTTACTCCACTTATCATGTGTCCGACAGAATACAATAAGAGTTGGTCAAATCCGAAGCCGGGCACTTACCTCGATATTTTGGGCGAACAACTCGATCCGTCTATCCACATCATGTGGACAGGTAATCGCGTTGTTGATGACATCACTCTTGAAGGTCTTGAATGGGTAAACAACAGAATCAAACGTCCGGCCTATGTATGGTGGAACTTCCCGGTAAGCGACTATGTTCGTGACCACTTATTGATGGGTCCGTCGTACGGACTAGACACGAATGCAAAACATGCAATGTCGGGATTTGTCTCTAACCCGATGGACAAAGCCGAAGCATCTAAAGTAGCCATCTTTGGTGCGGCAAACTATGCTTGGAACGTTGACAACTACAACCCCGATAAGTCGTGGAATGATGCTTGCGAATACATTATGCCCGAAGCAGCCGAAGCCTTTAAATGCTTCAATGCACACAATAGCGACCCGGGACACAACGGTCATAGATACCGCAGAGATGAATCGACAAAGATCAAACCAGTCGTAAATCGTTTTCTCGAAAGCTACGAAAAGGGACATTTGTCTGATGCAGATGGCAAGCAAATCTATTACACATTCGACGAGATATCAAAGGCTCCCGAAATCATCAAAAGCAAAAGCACCAACAAACGTTTGCTTGAGCAGATGGATCCGTGGTTGCAACAATTCGAGTTGCTTGGTAATGCCGGCAAAAACACCATCGTTTTGGCAGGCAATTGGCAAAGTCATAAACTCCCAGATGTATGGGCAAACTTTGTAGACATCAACTCTTTGCTTGCTCAAATGAACAAGCTAGACCAAACGTTGAACCAAAATCCATATCAACCGGGCGTAAAAACGGGCTCACTCGTACTTACTCCGTTTGTGAATCGAGTATCGGGACGAATCGAAAAAGAGTTTATCAATACGCTCAAAGGAGATAAAGCCAACGCGATGGAAGCAGCAATCAGCTCTACTCCTTCCGTGTATACAAACATTGGCCAACTCAAACATCAGCCAACCAAACTAAGCGATGCTAAAATTGCGATTGTTCCTCTCCTTGAGGTGATCAACATTCAGCCGGGAAGTTATTTGGGTATGGCTTGGGGAGAAGATCGTATTGCCGACAAACTGACATTCAACCTACCAAACAAGGAGTTGCTTACATGGGGAGAGTTTCAAGCTTCGGCCGACGGCAAAACCTGGAACAAGCTACAAGTAGAGGATAAAAACGGCAAAGGGGTAATTGAAAACATTCCGACGGGAACTAAGTATTTGCGATTTACCAACACCTCTTCGGCCGATCAGCAAATCTATATGCTCGACTTTACCATCGGTGTAAAAGCAGATAGCAACATTGCACCTACCTACTATTGCAACGACAACAACTTGAAAAGCTTTACGATGCTTGCACCATACAAGCCTCTTACGTTCGACAAAACCGAAACAGATGCCAAAAGCGTAGCATTATTGGTTTCGGACAACAAAGCCGGAGCAACCGTAAAAGCTATAATGCCTGATGGTGAAGAACGCATCATCTACGAAGGCAAAGACCAATTCATTCAACTAGCCGACGCATGCTTGCAAAATGCAAAAGCTGTAAAGTTAGAGATTACATGCTCTGAACCAATCAAAGTACATGAAGTGATCTGGAACTAACAAACCATCTCTATACAAATAAAGCGCGGTGCGTATCTTCTGCATGAAGAACGCACCGCGCTTTTATATTATGTATTCCGGTTATTTCAAATAAAACCAGAATGTATTCACTTTGCTTTCGGGCACCACAATCGGATTGCCATCTTTATCATGAACGGTATAGAAAACTTTTACTCCCATACGAGACAGATCAATTCCTTCGATCGACTTAAACAACGGTGATATATTTACAGAGTTCCAAAGATGCTCTGTCTTTATCTCTCCCGTAGAGGTATCCGTATCTCCCGAGTCATCGGCCTTTGATCCGGAGGATGATTCGCGCGTTACTTTTACAAACAGTTTAAAAATCGTATCGGTCGCTGCCGTTTGTTTGGTTTCAAAATATGCAGCCGCACTACCAGTGTCTTCGCCCCCGTCGGGAGTTGGATCAGGCGTTGGTTCTACTGTTTTGTTTGGAAGCCAATACACTTCCGTCTTGATCGTTTGATCAGCTCGCAGATTCAAGTCGGTATTCAAAAACAGGATACTATCGGTATTATATTGGAGCAATACTCTCGCAGCAGACTTAGCCACGGTATCACCGATTACCGTACCCGGATCTTCATTTAGCAACGTACACGAAGGCACATCGATCCACTTATTTACGGCAACCTCTGTTTCCGACTTCTGACCAAACTCTTCGGTCATTGTTTTAAAATCCACAATACCTGTCGTTCCTATTTCAAGCTGATTAAAGAAGTCCGACTTTAATATTTTGTGATTAACAACATATGCAACTTTACCGGAGCCTTCGCCCGACTCTCCTATTATTGCCGGATATTGCCAGTAAGTAGTAGAACCGTCGTCGCCGCCGTCACAACTCATCAATAGCGCTACACCCGCAAGTAAACTAAAAAATTTCTTCATAAGCAAAGCCTTACGATAAGACAAATACATTAATTAAACATGTACACAAAAGTAAAATAATTAACCGAAAAAACATGCACCATACATGCTATAGGCATCTTCAGAGATTACATTTTGATGAAAAGAGCAATCGATCTATTCATAATCCTTGATAAATAGTGTAAATTCACAGAACAAATCATCCATAAAAAACATTTTATTTGTATAAACACTTTAGATATGAACAACTTCGTATTTCAAAACCCGACTAAACTTATATTCGGAAAAGGAATGATTGCTCAATTGAGCACAGAAATCCCAACAACAAAGAAGATCCTTGTCACTTTTGGCGGAGGTAGTGTAAAAAAGAATGGCGTATACGAACAGGTAAAAGAAGCGTTGGCTAACCATGACGTTACCGAATTTTGGGGCATTGAACCAAATCCGGCGGTAGAAACATTGCGCGAAGCAATCGATCTTGGCAAACGACTAAAAGCTGACTTCGTTCTTGCTGTAGGCGGTGGCTCCGTTATCGACGGATCTAAACTAATTGCTGCCGGCATTGCTTACGATGGCGATGCTTGGGACCTTGTAAAAAACAATGCACTTGCAAAACATACGGTTGATCTTGGTGCAGTACTTACATTACCGGCTACAGGTTCGGAAATGAATAGTGGTGCCGTGATTTCAAACCTTGAGAAACAAGAAAAACTTGTATTTGGCTCGCCAACAAGTTTCCCTAAGTTCTCGATCCTTGATCCGCAAGTAACTTATTCACTTCCTAAGTTTCAATTGGGTTGCGGTATTGTAGATACGTTTGTACACATCATGGAGCAATACATGACATTCCCTAGCAACTCGATGGTAATGGACCGTTGGGCCGAAGGTTTGTTGCAAACACTCGTTACACTAGCTCCTCGCATTATGGAAGATCAAACCAACTACGATGTGATGTCTAACTTTATGCTTACGGCAACGATGGCTTTGAACGGATTCATCGCAATGGGTACTCCACAAGACTGGGCTACACACATGATTGGCCACGAGCTTACTGCATTTAAAGGAATTACCCACGGCGTATCACTTGCCATTGTATACCCAAGCATGCTACAAGTAATGATCAACGATAAGATGGACAAACTTGTACAATACGCAGAACGTGTATGGGGCATCACCGACGGTACACCTGAAGAAAAAGCAAAAGCTGCTATCAAGAAAACAGAACAATTCTTCCGCTCAGTTAATATCCCGACCAAACTAAGCGAAGTAGATGTTTACGAAGATACAGTAAAAGATATCGTATTCAGATTTAAAGAAAGAAACATCAAGCTTGGCGAAAAACAGAATATAGACTATACAGTTATAGAACGTATTCTTCTTAAGAGCTTGTAATTAACGTCGCAAACTATAGAAAAGCATCGGACTCATACCCGATGCTTTTCTTATTTTAATCAAACATGAAATCAAAACTGTTACCGAAAGACTTTATTCATCTTTCTTTTTGAATACGACCGGTATAGTCCATGGCCGTTGAATTTGTTTTCCGGATCTAAATAATACTTCCCACTCTGGAATCGACTTTACTACCCTGATTGCTTCCTTATCTCTTTCAGGATCATGCCCACGTACAACTTGGACACTGTCAATCTTTCCCTCAGGTGTAACACTACGAACCTCAACAAGAACCCTTACATCTTCATCAGTATTATTTATAATATTCGCATAGTTGATATTCTCTTGAATAAATTTCAAAAGCAAAGAGCGATCTTCTGTAAATCGGGAACTCTTTGACTTTGAATTATCATACTCTTTGATACCGGTCAACACTCCTTGCTTAAAAAAGAGTTCTTTCTCAAACTCAAAGATTGACCCATAACCGTCGTACATAGAAACAACAAGTCTCCCGCACGGAATATGTATTGAAGAATCAACCCAGTCGGCAAATACTCCATGATCTGTTTTCCTATCCTTGAAAATCAGAGATAAATCAATATTAGTTGACGCACCTCGCACTTTTACCAAGAATAAACTATCATTCCTCAACTCCCAATATCCGATGTAACCACGCCAACAAGCTGTACTCTTATACCCGTATTTATCAAAAACACGATCAGGTCTTCCCTCCTTTGCAAAAAAGCTTTCCAAAGGATTGGAGTAGATCGCTAGTGTATCACCTTTATAAATTAAGTAGTCTGGTGCCTGAGCTGTCGCATAAGCATGCTCAATCACTAAGCTGGCAAAAAGAAATATCACGATACGCAGAATTACTCTTATTCTCATCTTCATTCTTTTTTTAAATGCTTCTTTCTTTCAGAATACTACATTATCATCGCCGATTTACTCTTGCTTAATTAGATAATAACGCGTAGCTCGTCCTTTTCCCTTGCGAAGTAAAAGACCTTCCGCAATATATTGTTCGAGATCTGTATGCAATTGATATTTGGTACAAGCCGTAAGAGCTTTGTATTTTCGAGCTGAAATAGATTGATTTTCTACTAAATAACCGAGTAGTACATCCTTGCGTTCGTCAAAAGTTGTTGTTCCGGATGTTCGCTTTCCCGCCTCAGCTTTAATAAGCTTAGACGTTGCCAATTCTTCCTTCAACTCCTTTGCACATTTGAAACGTACCCCATCGGCCTTTACCGCAACTCCTCTCGACTTCTCACAGGTAAGCTCAGCTTCCGTATCTAATTTTACAGAAAGGAATCCGATCTTTTCGAGGTTAACATTGTATCCCATCTTCAATGAGTGACTGATAAAATCAGACAAACTAGACATGGCAGCCATTACATCGGGCTCACTCAATGTACTGCGCATCGACGCATATTCGGCCCACTCTTTCACCCCCACTGTGCCTCTGGTTACAACACTTGGATATAAGACTTCCTGCTCCTCTTCGAAGCCAGGTAATGATACTCGATTTACTTTGTATTCAATAGACATACTGATTTGATATTAGATTCGTGATAAGTTAGTTTTTTCTTAACGAAGAACGAATCGTCAGGTGCCGACCTGACAATTCTGTTTTCACTAGTTTCGAATCGTCAGGTCGGCACCTGACGATTCGAAACAAACAATAAACATTTTTAAAGATAATATATAAACATCAAAAACACTACCTAATTATCAAATAATCAACATAAAAAAATCCCGAACTCAACGAGTGAGTCCGGGATTTTTCTAGTGATGTATGTCAATCAAATTAATCTTCGATAATGATACGCATACCTACGTTGTTGACACGTTGCCATGGCAAGAAGGCGCGACGTACAGCCGAAGTTGCGTCTTTCGCTCTATCAATCCATGAACCACCGCGTGCTACCACTTGGTCTACTGCTGCTCCTGCCTGATCTTTCTCTGTGTATGGATAAGGAAGGTAAGCAGAGCGTGTCCACTCGGCAAGGTTACCGTGCATATCTACCAAACCGAATGCGTTTGCCTGATAGTTACCTGCTTCGACAGGAAGCATGTTACCATCGTCGATTTTATCGTTCTTCGGAATGTAGTTGTAGTATGGGAACCAAGGATTGTCTTTGCTCATTGGCTGCGGATCGATACCGGTAACGGCCATCTTCTCTAGTTGTACGTCGGCCAAGTTGCCAAACTTAGAGAAGTCCATTGCGCGATCGCCAAACCAGAAGTCGGTATCGCTACCGGCACGACATGCCCACTCCCACTGTACCTCTGTAGGCAAGGTTACGTTAAGACCTGTTTTGTCTGAAAGTTTCTTACAGTAATCCATTGCTTCTTGGTAACTTACACGCACCACCGGTTGTTGCGGACGGTTGGCCGGATAACCAGGAGTTGTATGATCTTTCCAGAACTGTGCGTAGATACGGCTATCGTGATCCGGAACCAAAGCATTGTATTGCTCGTTGGTAAGCTCAGTTTCACTCATCCAGAAACCATTCTTCACTTGTGCTTTGTGAGCTGGAGCTTGATCTGCGTATCCTGCATTAGAGCCCATTACAAACTTACCGGCAGGCACACGAACAAAAGCAATCTTCACACCATCGGCAACTTCGATCTCTTTGCGAGTTTCCTTTTCGGCAGCAAGCATCTCTTTGATCTTGTCTTGCGACAATGGCCAGCCTTTTTGTTTTACCTCTTTGTATTTAGTTTGTGGAGCAGGTTCTGGTTTTACAGGTGCCGGTTTCTCTTGCTTGTCAAGATAAGCTGCATAATCGGCAATCTCTTTACGCCAGTCTACACCCGCTTTGTTGTATTTATCTGCTAGTTCTTTACGACGGCTATATTGCTCGATACCGTTGATTGGATTTGCATTAAACGCACTGTGATACGGAGCGTTCATGTCGATCCAGGTATAAAGGCTTGCCCATTCTTTATCGGTAAGTTTCACGTTGTGGTGACCGCGATTGAGCATGCGCACAATTTCACTTGTCGAAGCATGGTACTCGTATGGAGACATTACATACATATCAGCTTCTGGCCCTTGGCGATTCACATACGGATGGAATGCTAAGTAACTTTTACCAAAGTATCTAGTGCCACTCCAGTCGGTAATACCAACCGATGTAGTGTCTTTGAAGTTTGGCATCGCTGTATTAGAACCGTCGTGGCAAGCAATACAAGCTCTATCTAAGATAGGTTGTACTTCTAGTGCAAATGTAAACGGTCTGATGTGTCCGTCTGCGATCTTAATGTCGGCAGGTTTCTTTGTAGAAGCGATGGTGCGCTTAGGAACCGGAATTGTATTCTGGTCTTCGTGGCAACCTACACAAGATACCACCTCGCCCGGCATACCGGTAAGCCAGCTACGCATCCATTGAATTGCTTGTCCGTTTTCATCGAGCGGTTGAAGCGATACCGGAGTATTTGCCGGAATCTTAAAGATAACCGATCCGTCTTCCTCTACCGGAACAGTTCCGATAAGACGTTTAATATCCCAACCTGCTTGGATACCTTGCATGTAGTGATCTGACAAGGTGCGTTGGTATGCATACTCGTAAGCAAATACACGTAATGCTTTCACTTCTCCGCGTGGTACTCCTTTCAGACCTTCGCCTTCGTAAATATCTTGAATAAATACAGTTGCTTCTTTACTTTCAGGTTTGATACGATCCGGAATCACTGCCGGAGTAGGACGTTTCTTCACAGGCACTGAGTGAATAATACCTTCACCTTCTGCTTCGGCAATAAGCGTCATGTTATCATATACGTCGACCAAATACACACCCCAAAGCGAGTTTGGTGACAATTTTGCCGTAACAAGAAATGCTTCGTCGCTAAGTGGATAAGGTTTGATAAATTGTGGCCATACGCCGTTTACCAACTCATCTTTTACAACCGGTATGATCTCGCGATTTCTAAATGGTATTTCCTGTACCATTCCTTTTTCTTCTTTTCTGCTCTTTGCAGGATCGAAGATGATCATTCGGCCCGAGCGTGCTACTCCGTGGTGACCTGAGATAATACCAACAAAGCGATTTGATTGTCCCGGTAGGGGTTTCATATCAAAAATACTATTCGGAAACATCGATCCGCTACCGTATAGAGACTTTTGCTCTGTACCGTCGGGGTTCATATGCATTACGATACGCGAATAGTAGTGGGTAAGGTCGGTATACTCCCAACGTGTATACATCACTTTACCGTTTGGAAGTACGATTGGATTCCAGTTTGCGTCTTGGTCAAACGTAAGACGGCGTAAGTAGTTTGTTTTCGGATCGTAGATAACCATGTTACCTACTTCGTCGCTACCGTTTACACAAGGCACACCGTGATAACCGATGTTTGAAACCGCGACAATGCGTCCGTCCGGCAAGTAAGCCGCGTCGAAAAATTCAAGATCGGGCTCTCCTACTTGCGTTACTTGTTTTACGTTTTTGCCATCGATACCCATTTCGAAGACTTGCCACTTGCGTGTAGAGTCGAGCGAAGTGAACAAAATGCGCTCTCCGTCCCAGTTTGGAGCAAGATCTGTCAATGCAGCTCCTTCTACTTCTGGTTTGTAAAGCGTTTGCGTTTTGATATCTCCTGATTTAAGACCGGAAACTTCAATCATTTCTGCCTTAAATCCGTTTCTTGAGGTTGTAGTTTGATTACTCCAGTTGTTTGGTTGCACACCTAAACTGCCGGCCATAATCTTATCGGCTCTGTTGCCATGATTGTAACGAACCGAAATAAATTTATCGACATCAATATCAGGATTAGCCAACAATACATCTCGATTGAGCTTCAATGCCGTTTGTGCAGATTCAATTGCAGAGGATTCGTTTTTGTAAATGCCGTTAAAACCCTTCGATACAAGTGTCTTTAGCTCTTTTAATTTAGGATCTACGTTGCTTGCGTCGAAGCCTTTCTTACCCTTCATCTCTTTTACCGCCTGAGCCAACGTTTCGGGATTAACCCACTTTAATTGCTCTTGCAGTCGTACGACTAATGAGATTTCTTTGTATAAAGAAGCATACGAATTGCTACGCTCCACGTTACTACTTAATGCGTTAGCTTCATTAAGTTTCGACTGAAAATAGGCTGGTTCTTTCAGTGCTTTTACCAAGGATTCAACCCCTTTTTGTTCGGCAGCAACTTGCTCTGCCGTTACTTCTACCGCAGGTTTTGTATCTTTCTTTTGCTGAGCTACCATAGGAATGGAGCTTAGTGCAAAGGCCGAACAAACCCCGACTAATAAAATTCTTTTTCTCATGTATATTAAATTAAGACAGTGTTTTTCTTACTGCTTGCTTAGTTATTGTTTTTATTCTTGATCCTCTACATCTTCAACTGCACTGGAATAATATACTTTCTTATCAAAAGCTTTCATCACACGAGCTGTTACCACTCCGGCTGTCATCGCTCCATTTACATTGAGAACTGTACGTCCCATATCAATAAGCGGCTCAATGGATATGAGTAAGCCAACCAATCCGACCGGAAAGTTCATCGATGATAGAACGATAAGCGCTGCAAAGGTTGCTCCTCCACCCACGCCGGCAACACCGAAAGAACTGATTGCGATAATCGCTAATAATTTAATGATAAAAGTCCAAGACATCGGATCTACTCCGGCAACAGGTGCTATCATCACAGCAAGCATAGCCGGATAAATTGCAGCACAACCATTTTGACCGATCGATGCACCTAAAGAGGCAGAAATGTTAGCAATGCCTTCTTGTACCCCCAACTTTTCGGTTTGGGTTTCAATATTCAACGGGATTGCTCCCGCACTACTTCGAGATGTGAATGCAAATGTAAGTACCGGCAATACTTTCTTTAAATAGATCATCGGATTTAGTCTGAATCCTGAGATGATAAGAAGATGCACAACGAACATAGCAATAAGGGCAACGTACGATGCTAGTACAAAACGCCCCAGGTTGAGTATATCTGTCACACTACTCGAAGCTACTACTTTTGTCATTAATGCTAATACCCCATAAGGAGTAAGTCGTAACACCAAGGTTACCAATCGCATAATAACATCATGCAGCGAATTTATTAAATTTTTAAATACCTCGAAAGAATTTGGCTTCTTTCTTACAATACCTAACGCTGCAATTCCTAAAAATGCCGAGAATATCACAACTCCAATTGTCGAAGTATCACGGCTTCCCGTCATATCCAAGAAAGGATTGGATGGAATCAGATTAATAATACGAGACGCGAAAGAGCTATTGTTCAGATCTGTTAGCTTGCTTTCAAGATAACCTGCTCTTGCTACTTCTCCGGCTCCCATCTGTAAACCTTCTGCCGAAAGTCCGAATATATTGGCTGTAAAAACCCCAATAAGTGCTGCTACCACAGCTGTAGAAACAAGTATGAATATTACCAATCCACTCATCCGTCCGAGATCACGACCTCCTTCTTTCAAATTGACAATTGCAGATAGAATTGAAATCATAATCAAGGGCATCACAATCATTTGCAATAAACGTACATATCCATCTCCCACGATAGAGATCCATTCAAGCGTATCGGTTGTAGTGCTACTAGACGCTCCATACCACCATTGCAAACAAATGCCCAAAAGTGTACCCGCTCCTAATGCAATAAATACGCGTTTGGCAAACTTCACATATTTCTTTTGCAAATAATAAAGTACTGCTACGATTACTATAAATATGAATAGGTTTAATATCACAGCCAACATAAAACTTCGATTTAAATACTGTAAACTAATATAGAAACATAATCGACCACTTGTGATGAAGGTTGTACTTCGCCCGAGTGTCCGCGGCGTAGAATCGCAATCTTATACTCAGGATCTATCAGTTGAGCATAATGAAGTAAACAAAGTATAGCTCCATAACCACAAATCGAAATCTTTTTCTCTTTGATACGTGTTTCAAAACCATCGGTATCCTTGCAAAGCAAGGCTTCTAACGCATAACTATCAAGTATAGCTCCTGTTTTCGCATCGGCAAAATGATTAAAATCAGAGGATGCTATAAAGAGAGGCTTGCGTTGCAAACTTTTAGATGCTTCATAAATGCGCCTAGCTACAACTTTGGCATTCTCGTTGTTTTGAGCTCCAAAACTAATGGGCAGTAGCTTGATATTACTTGCCATAAAATATTGAATATAGGGCACAATTACTTCCCCCGAATGCTCTTGTCGCTGCGATTCTGTATCGAAAGGTAAATCTGTTGCTTCACCGAAGTCTTTATCAATTTCGATTCTACCGAAAGGTGTTTGCCAATATTGATGATCATCGATCGAAACCGGCAAACCCATTCCGGTATGATTTGGATTGACTAAAATTGCCGTATCAAAAGCTTGCTTACTTTGTTTTACAATCTCGAAAAAATGAACCGCTTCTCGTGCACAATAAATATGACCGGCATGTGGCACTACTCCTCCGATGATCGTTACTTTACTCAAGTCTGTATTGATGTTTTCATTCTTTACAGCTTCTGCCAACAAGTTTTTTAGTTCGTCTTCATCGTCTGAATAAAAGCGACCTTGTGCGAAATTCTGTCTTGTATCTAACATAATAGATGTAATTAATGTACGTTACCTATATACACATGCTTTATTTTCTTTCGAGCAATATCGGCCAATTGATGCAATGTTTCGACAGGAGTAGCGTGTGTTTTAAGCTTATAACAAGGAAAATAACGATTCACATGCAATGAGATCGAATTGTGTAAATGACTACACAACCAGTCAATCATTTTTTCAAACTGCAGGGGATCATCATTTTCTCCCGGGATAACCAAATAAGCTATTTCCAAATGCTTGCCTGCTTTATCTATTTCTTGCAACGTATCTAAAACAGGCTGGAGTGTTGACTTGGTCAAGCGTGCATAAAAGTCTTGATTGTATCCCTTAAGGTCTACATTAAATGCATCTATATAAGGAAGTAGTTCTTGTAATGGCTCTTTACTAATATACCCATTCGTTACTACTACGTTCTTTAGTCCTTTCTGTTGAGCCAATACTGCGATATCTTTCATAAATTCATACCACACCGTAGGTTCGTTGTACGTGTAAGCAATTCCGATATTGCCATAAGGAACTAATTCCAAAGCTTTGTCTATTATATCTATCGGATCATATTTAGATTTGTAATCATCGACTTGCTCTACTCCCGCTCTTGCTATTTGCCAGTTCTGACAAAATGAGCAATGCAAATTACAACCGATACTTCCGATCGAAAAGATCTTTGATCCGGGCATATAGTTGTATAATGGCTTCTTCTCGATAGGATCTAACGCCGCAGAAGAAACGACTCCATAATTTATTGCGTATAATACTCCGTTTATATTCTTCCTCACACCACATATTCCGACTTTTCCGTCATGAATGATGCAGTGATGCGGACATAACTGACATTTTACTATATCGGAGTTAGTTTGTTGATAGAAACAGGCTTCTTTCATCGTCTTAAATATAACGTGTCACTTGAAATCGTTCTAACTTTATCGGTGTCCCTTCTGCTATACCGGCTTTACGCATGGCTATGGATACCTGCTGCTGCACGGTATCTACTCCATCTAAATTGGGCAATAATACGCCTCTATTATGTCCGTTGGATACAATGACGCCATAAATACGAGGGTCTAAACTCTTAGTTGAAGCGATTGGTTCTACTTTGCCCAATACATCCACTGATATATCTAAGGTATCAAGTTCTCGCCTTTCGAGGGGCGGAAACCTCGGATCATTAAAAGCTGCTGCAAGTGAATTCCATCGAATCTCTTCACGTAGGTTTTTTCGCACAGGCTCAAGTGTACCAATACAGCCTCTTAATACACCACCCGGCAAATGAAGTGAAACAAAACATGCGGCTTTCATATTCATGTGGTCGCTCATATCTTCATTGGGAACTATTCCGTTGAAATAATCTCGAATTACTCGATAGGCCCATCTTACTTCTTCTGTTTGAAACTTATTCATACTTTTAGCTTTTATCGTCTTTACCTATAACAACCGAAAAGCATTATTTACATCACACATCTTAGATTATTACTTTTGTTTTAGATATGAAATTCACCACATTATCTTTATTTATTGTGACAATTTAAAATATTTTCATACATTGCAGAATGTATTAGATATAATATCCTTGGCTATGTATCATATCTGTACATTGAGTATTTGTATTAAACCTTAAAAATGCTACTATGAGCGAAAGTAAAGACATCTCCAGAAGGAGTTTTCTTAAGTGCGGCACATTGGCTTTTGCCGGACTAACAATAGTACCGCGACATGTATTGGGAGGCAACGCTTTTGTTGCTCCAAGTGATCAAATCAACTTAGGAATTATCGGATGTGGAGCACAAGGGCGCTGGACGCTTGCTCCTGAATTTGCGAGACGCGCAAATCTAATTGCTGCTTCCGATTGTGAATCGAGGCAACTACAAGCCATGCAAGAAATCGTAGAAGCTGAAACGGTAAAAGCTAAAGGTAAAGCCTATAAAGGTTTCAAGCAGTATGCTAATTATAAAGATTTACTTGATCGGAAAGATATTGACGGTGTTATCATCGCAACCCCCGATCATTGGCATGCTGTTCAGACCATTGAAGCTTGTAGAGCCGGAAAGGATGTATATGTAGAAAAGCCGATGGCACATAGTATTGAAGAAGGTAGAGCTATGGCCGATGCTGTTGCAAAGTACAATCGGGTACTTCAGGTAGGCAATATGCAACGCTCTTGGCGCAACTTCAGACATGCTTCGGAGCTGGTTCGTAATGGATACATCGGAGATATTAAACAGATTCGTGTTTCCGTAGGCCCACCTCCTATTGCTTATAATCATCCGGGACATACAATGCCGGAAACACTTGATTGGGAAATGTGGATAGGTCCGGCTCCTATGAATGTATACAGTGAAGAGCTTGCTCCACCAATGGAACGCAAAGTTTTCCCAAATTGGCGTAATTACAAAGAATATGGTGGTGGTATGGTCACCGACTGGGGTGCACATATGTTTGACATTGCGCAATGGGCAATGGGCATGGATGATTCGGGACCAATCGAATTCATCCCTGCTGATGGCAAAGAGTTTAAACACTTGACCATGAAATATGCAAACGGCACTATAATGACGCACGAACAGTTTAGAAGTGACGAAGGAAATGGTGTTCGATTTATCGGAACTAAGGGTGTTATTGATATCAGTAGAAGCTTCTTAGATACTATTCCGGCCAAACTTCAGAATCATGAAATAGCAGATAACGAAATCAAATTATATAAAAGCGACGATCATTATACAGATTTCCTTACTGCGATGAAGACACGGAAACAGCCGTTGAGCACGGTTGAAGTGGGACATAGAACCAATTCATTGTGTAACATCGTAAACCTCTGCTACGAATTGGATCGCAAACTAACATGGAATCCTGAGAAAGAAGAATTCTTCCTGGATAATGAAGCAAATGCGAGAAAAGGAAATCCGCTTCGTGACGGATATTCGATACAAGTGTAATTTGAATGGCACTTAAACAAGAAAAAGGCTTTCGGTTATTCTCGATTGAGAATACGAAAGCCTTTTCTCATGAAAGGATTGAATATTTATCCTGCTGTAGCTTCTTCTTCAGCATCAATACCAAAACGATCGGCAAGGTATTGACGCATCTTTTTCTCGTCTAATTCCTTAAAGAAATCAGGGTTGTCTTCTAACTGACGACGTAATGAGGTGGCAACTTCTTCATGTACCAATAAATCATCTGGATTCATTGGTTCTTCCGGATCATAGTCGCCCTGTTGTGCAGGAAACTGCTGATATTCGTGTATTAATTTCAATACTTGTTCTTTTGTCATAACAGTACTTATTTATTTAAATAGCTTTATTGTTATAACAAGAAAAACGGAATAGTGTTATCGCCTATTCATTGTTTTTTAGTGGCTGCATGCAATCAAAAAAAAGCTCTGTTTATGAATCGTATCATAAACAGAGCTTTTAGTAATATAGAATATCGTATCTGCTAGTCTAGTTTTAGTACTGCAAGGAATGCCTTTTGTGGAACCTCTACAGAACCAATCTGCTTCATACGTTTCTTTCCTTCTTTTTGTTTTTCAAGAAGTTTACGTTTACGCGAAATATCACCACCATAACATTTTGCAGTTACGTCTTTACGTACAGCTTTTACTGTTTCACGTGCGATGATCTTTGCCCCGATAGCTGCTTGAATCGCTATATCGAATTGTTGACGAGGAATAAGTTCCTTCAACTTCTCACACATACGACGACCAAAGGTCACCGAGTTGTCTACGTGCGTAAGTGTTGACAATGCATCAACAGGTTCACCGTTTAGAAGAACGTCAAGCTTCACCAATTTAGACGGACGGAAGTCATTGATGTGATAATCGAATGATGCATATCCTTTCGAAATACTTTTCAATTTGTCGTAGAAGTCGATCACGATTTCACCCAAAGGCATATCAAAAATAAGCTCTACACGATTACCTGATATATAATCTTGCTTGATTAGAATACCTCTTTTACCCAAACAAAGTGTCATGATGTTGCCTAGATAGTCTGTTGTTGTAATTACAGATGCTCTAATATATGGCTCTTCGATCAACTCAATCTGTGTTGGTTCTGGTAGTCCTGATGGATTGTGAACTTCTTTTACATTTCCTTTCTTATCTGTAACCATGTAAGATACGTTAGGAACTGTCGTGATTACGTTCATGTTAAATTCACGATCAAGACGTTCTTGGATAATCTCCATGTGTAATAAGCCTAGGAATCCGCAACGGAAACCAAAACCTAAAGCCGCTGATGATTCAGGCTGGAATGTAAGAGATGCATCGTTTAGTTGAAGCTTTTCAAGAGAAGCACGAAGGTTCTCAAAATCTTCACTATCGATAGGATACAAACCGGCAAATACCATTGGTTTTACCTCTTCAAATCCGTCGATTGCTTCTTTACAAGGATTCTTTACATGCGTGATTGTATCACCAACCTTTACCTCCTTCGAAGTTTTAATACCTGAGATAATATATCCTACTTCCCCACAACCTACTTCGGCCTTAGGCTGCATGGTCAGTTTCAATACTCCAATCTCATCTGCGTCATATTCTTTTCCGGTTGCAACGAACTTAACCATATCGCCTTTACGAATGGTTCCGTTTACAAC